>JAGVAW010000167.1 GCA_020060085.1 Desulfobacterales bacterium | reverse complement strand
TCATCATCAATGCCCGGCAGGCGGTGAGCCTCCTTCACCGGGGCTACAAGCAGCATATAGGGGCTTGGGCGTTCAAGATCAAAGTAGTCGCAGGCATTTTCCTCAAGCACGCAGGGTGCAAAAGGCCTGAAGGACTCACGGTTCTTTACAAGCGTATTCAAAATTTCCTGCATATCCGGCGGCCTGGGGTCTGCAAGTATGCTTCTTGCCCCCAAGGCCCTGGGGCCAAACTCCATTGGGCCGGAAAAATAGCCCACAATCTTTCCCTGGGCCAGATGCCAGGCAATGGAGGCAGCTCTTGTGGCCGGATCCAGCTTTTCAAAGGGGTATCCGGCTGTCTCCAGAAAATCGGCAATTGCATCCTTGCAGAAGGCAGGCCCCAAAAAGGTGCCTTTCATGAGGTCGTTGCCAGCCGGGTTCTGCCGGGGTTTTTCCAGATAACTGTGCCACACGGCAAGGGCTGCGCCCAAAGCGCCGCCTGCATCTCCGGCAGCAGGCTGTATCCATATATCTTCAAAGGGGGTCTGTCTTAAAATTTTGCTGTTCGCAACGCAGTTTAATGCCACGCCTCCGGCAAGGCACAGGTTTTTCATACGGGTCTGCTCGTGAACAAAGCAGGCCATTTTTATGAGAGCTTCTTCAATAACTGCCTGAATACTTGCAGCCAGGTCCATCTCCCTTTGGGTTATGGGGGATTCGGGCTTTCTTGGAGGCCCGCCAAAAAGCGCGTCAAAGCGCCTGCTGGTCATGGCCCTTGCTCCGGTAAAGGCAAAGTGGCGCATATTAAGGCGCAGGGAGCCGTCCGGCTTTAAATCAACAAGCTTCTTTAAAATTGTTTCCCTGTAAACGGGTTTGCCGTAAGGGGCAAGCCCCATAAGCTTGTACTCGCCGGAGTTGACTTTGAACCCGCAAAAACTGGTGAAGGCGCTGTAAAGAAGCCCCAATGAATCCGGAAAATGAAGTTCAGCAGATAGCTCAATTCTGTTGCCCCGGCCCGTACCCCAGGCTGCGGTGGCCCACTCGCCAACTCCGTCCACCGTGAGGATTGCAGCCTCATCAAATGGTGATGGATAAAAGGCGGAGGCTGCATGGGCCTCGTGATGCTCCGTGTAGAGGGTGACTCCCTGGTAGCCAATTTTTTTCTTTAATATTTTTGGAACATGAAGGTTTTGGACAAGCCATTTTGGCATGGATTTTATCCATGCGCCCAAGCCCTTTGGGGCAAGATGGAGGTGGGTGAGCAGAATACGCTCGAAGCTCAACAGGGGCTTGTCGTAAAAAACCACATAATCCAAATTTTCCGGCAAAAGGTCTTCCTTTTCAAGGCAAAAGCCAATGGCCTGCACAGGAAAGGAGGAATCATGCTTTATTCTTGAGAACCGCTCCTCCTGGGCAGCAGCCGCAATTTGGCCCTCCTGCACAAGGCAGGCTGCGCTGTCGTGGTAAAAGCATGATATTCCCAGGATATTCAAGCTTTTTCCCCCAAAGGCTTCCAGGTACCCGCAAATGGGTTTATACAAAAAAAGTTAAGGCAGGTTCGGGAGTTTTAAAGCCCTTTTTTTTAAGGAAGCGATTTGCCTTTTGCTTTGCTGCACAAATTGAAAAAAAGCTCCTCATAGCGGGCTACGACTGCCGGAAGTGCAAAATGCCCCATCACCCTTTGCCGGGCATTCGCCCCCATTTCAAGGCGGGCGCTTGGCTCCATGCCAAGTATATCAACCAAGGCATCCGCCAGTGAGTCCGCATCCCCTGCAGGCACAACCCTTTGCTTTGGCCCCACAATAAAGGCGCTGTCTCCGGAATCTGTCACCACGCAGGGCAGGCTGCAGGCCATGCCTTCGCCAATGGAGTTGGAAAAACCCTCTGTAAGCGATGAGCTGACCAGAACATCAAAGGCATTGTAAATCCGGGCCATGTCGTTTCTGGGCCCTACAAGCAGGCACGCTCCTTCAAGGGAGTGTTGCCTTATCAGCCCGGCAAGGGTTTCATTTTGAGGGGTCACATCGGTGCCGCACAAAAGAAAGCGGGCATCAGGGATCTGCTTCAAAACCTTTGCCGCTGCCTTTAAGAATAAAGAATGCCCCTTGGAGGGGTCAAACCTGGCTGCCATGCCTGCCACAAGGTGCTTTGGCAAAAGGCCCAACTCATTGCGGGCCTCATTGCGCAGGGCTTTATCGGGCGCAAATGCCTTTTGGTCAAACCCGTTTGGAATAAACTCCCATTGCCTGGGCTTATAGCCAAGATTCTGGTGGGCTTTTTGCCCGGCCTTCGAGTTGACCACAACAGCATTGGGAATAAAGGAAAGCCTTGCAAGGGTTTTGACCACCCGGCCTGTCAGGGGCCTGTGCGCGGAAAAATCCAGGTCCGAGCAGCGGACATTCCAGATCAAGGGGGCTTTAAAATAAAGAGGGCGGCATATCGCACCCAGAAGATCCGCATGGTAAAGCCAGGTCATCACGGCATCGGGGCCAAAGGAGCGTACAATGCCGGCCAGCCGCGTAAGGCCAAAAAGGTTGATCCTGCCCCTGGAAAGGTCAAGCGACTGCACGCTAATTCCCTGCTCAATGATTTTTTCTCCCACCGGGCCTATTGGCAGAAGGCAGACAACGCTGCTCAAAAAGCGTTCCCTGTCCATGGAGGGCAACAGCTTGGCAAGCATCATCTCTGCGCCGCCCACATCCAGGCTTGTTATAATATGAAGCACGCGCAGGGGCTTTGGTTTTTTTGTGGAAACAGCCTGCTGGCTCATGGCTGGCATTTTCCGACCCGGTTAAGGGCCTTGCTTGCGGAGAAATGGTTTTTGCAACGCAAAACCAAACTGTTTGCCCGGCAGGCAAAAGTTTGGCGCCTGCTGCAATTTGCCGTCAGGCAGCAGGCCAAGCAGGTCTTTTAACAGAGCGCCTTAAAAATTATTTAGCATTTTCTTTTGCCATAAACAATAATCGGGGTCGTGGCTTTTTCGTTTTGTGAAAAACAAGCCTTTTTCAAGCTTGGTTTACAGGCCCGGTGTCTTGTGTTAATTTTTAAAAGGAGATTGCAGGTCTCTGCGGCCACAACCTTGTTGGCAGCTTAAAATGGCAGTTTGTGGATATTTTGTTAAAAACGGCAGAAAAAAAATGGATTTTGCAACTCGCCTTGAAGAAAAACTGACGGTGGACAGGCTTGCTGCGGCAGTCAATGCATCCCTGGAAAAAGAGGTTGACGGGCTTAAGTCCATAGACAAGCAGGCCATGCGAGACCTTTTGGAAAAAACGGATTACCGGCGTGTGGACAAGCGGGATCTGGAGCTTTTTGTGCGGCCTTCGGGCCAGGGCAAAACCGATGTGCTTGTTCTGGACAACGAACTGCCTGTTTATGCAAACACAAGCGTTGACAATGTGATCATTTTAAAAAACCCCAACTTGAAGGATATAATCCACAACGCATTTAAGATCCTTTACTACAAGGACGACACTGTCCGCACCCGCTACCGGCAGACGGTTGAAAGCATTCACAAATCCATAGTGGATGAAATTGATCTTTCCTTTATGCGTAAAGACATTGAGCAGATGGGCGAGGATTTGAAGCAGGAGCTTCTAACGGCCCGCATTGCTGGAATAATGCGCTTTCTCAAGCTTTTTGGCATTCTGCTTAACTACAAAAAGGCCCCGGAAACCGTCATTTCTCCAACCTATGCGGCGGTTATGGGCCTTTTTTCGAAAAGCCGCAAAAAAACGCCCCTTTTGGGGCCTACAATCATGTACATAAAGCACGATAACCGTCTTTTCTGGGTTAAAAAACCCTTTGACCTTAACGATAAGGACAGGGTGGCGGCCCTTGTGGCCATAGCCAGCCAGCGGGAGCCACCGGATGCTGCTGATGAGAAGGCTGTTGATGTCCTGATTGAGGGAGTCTGCGAAAAATTCGGCCTTTCAAAGGGCAGGCGGGCAGACTTGAAAAACGGCAAAACAGCCCTTATTCATTAAGAAGGTATTTTTTAAAGCCCGGCTTTCCAAGATTCTTTATAAGGAAGGATTTTTGAGCCTGTTTTTTTGATAGGCTCTATCAAGCCCGGCAAAACAAAAAGAAAGGAAGCGGGCCAAAGACCTTTTGGGAGGTCTTTTAAGGCCCGGTTAAAGCTTATGCATTACGAAGGCAACATGATTCGCCCGCCAAGCGAGGCGGACAGCATACTTTTGCAGGTTACAACAGGCTGCTCGCGCAACAAGTGCACATTCTGCGCGGCTTACAAGGGCCAGCGGTTCAAAATAAAGTCCGATGAAATTATTTTTGCGGACATTAAATGGGCTGCCCAATACTGCCGCCGCCAGAGCAGGGTTTTTCTTTGTGACGGCGATGCACTCATCATCCCCCAAAAGCGCCTTGAAAAGATTCTGGAAGGCATTCGCGAGCATCTTCCCTGGGTCACAAGGGTGGGCACTTACGCTAATGCCAAAAGCCTTTCCATGAAAAGCCTTGATGAACTTAAAAGGTTGAGGGAACTTGGTCTTAAAATCGCCTATATGGGCCTGGAAACGGGCGATGATGTAACCCTAAAGGCCGTGTGCAAGGGCGCGGACAGCGCTGCCATGATAGAGCAGGGCAGAAAATGCCGCGAGGCCGGAATCGCCCTTTCCATAACAGTGCTTCTAGGCCTTGCCGGTCCAGAGCGCTCCTTTGAACACGCAAAGGCCACAGGAGAAGTTCTTTCCGCCATTGACCCGGAATTTGTGGGCGCATTGTCGCTTATGCTGTGTCCTGGCACGCCCATGTGGGACCAGCATGAGCGCGGCGAGTTTGAAATGATGGGGCCAAAGGAGCTTTTAAAGGAGCTTGGGGCCATGATAGCCCATACAAATCTCACCAACGGGCTTTTTCATGCCAACCACGCATCCAATTACCTGCCCATACGGGCAAGGCTGCCAAGGGACAAGGAAAAGACCCTGGCCCTTATTCAGCAGGCCCTGGAGGGCAAGGTGGGTTTGCGGCCGGAATGGGCAAGGGCGCTTTAAAACGGCAAAGCTTGAAACCGAAAGAAAGATATGTCCCAAAACAACCTACAAAAAGGCTCTCAAAACGGTCCTATGGAAAAGCGCGGGCAAAAGCCCCCGGATGCAGCGGGGGCCCAAAAAGACCCCTTTGTGCTTTCCGGCAACGGGGATGAAAGGGTCAGGCCCGGTCCTTCCAAAAACACGGGCCTGATGCTGGGCAAGGACTTTGCCACGGGCTGCCTCACCCTTGTGGTGGCTGCCTTTATTCTTGGGTTTGTGACCTTTCTGGCGGCTGTGGCTTATCTGACCTTCCGGGTGGCTCTGTGGCTGGCCGTGCCCCTGGGGATTGTGCTGGCCCTTATCCTTCTTGCAACGCTTTTAGGCCGCATTGTCAATGCCTTTACCGCCTGGCGGGTAAAAACCAACCCGCCTGACCGCTGGTAAACAGCCTTTTCCGGCCTTGCCGCACAAGCCGTTGGCGGGTTTTGCCGGAACTCCGCAAAATTCCCCAAAAACATCCAAATTATACAGGGCTTTTCCAGCTATGTTTTTAATGGTATAAAATTCAGAATAGCAGTATTTATAGCAAGGCCTTTGTTGCCGTCATGCAGCAAGGCTCCATACAGGATAAAGGGCTTTTAGTTCACAGCCCCTTGGTTTTGTTGGCTCGTGCGGCCCTTAAAAGATTGTTCCAAAGGAGCAGGGCATGGCCCAGCGGCGCATCATATTCACCATTGAGGCGGATCTTAAAAATGTCTTTATGGTGGGGCTTGCCGTAAATCGCATCTGTGCGCATCTTGCCTTTTCCGAGCTTGACGCCCATCAGTTGGAAACCTGCGTTGTTGAAGCCCTGAACAATGTTATCAAACACGCCTATCGCTTTGATGAATCCCGCATGGTAACGGTTGTGGTTACAGCCGCTGCCGAGTTTGTCCAGTTTGATGTCTGCGATGACGGCCATTCAATGGGGACTCTCACAAAGCGCACCCTGGATTTTGACCCCAAGGACATTTCCAGCCTTCCTGAATCCGGTATGGGACTCTACATAATTCAGCAGATAATGGACAGCGTTGAATACCGGACAATAGAGGGCAACAACATTCTTAGCATGACCCGCCGCTACACCACATTTCCGTAAAAGGCAAGTTTCGCTCTTTGGCTTTGCTTTGGTTTGCTGCATTATTCTTGACAAACCGTGCGCTGCAATGTTTCTAGAACAGGGGCCTGTATGGGGGAAAAACAGCTCTTTGCCTGCTTTGGGGCAGCACCATGAAGACAAGCAGAAGAAGTGCTTTTGCGCTATTTAGGGCCTTAAGGAGAGCGGGCAGCCCTTGCTTTAAAAGAATGCTGGCGGTGTTTTTGCAAAAAGTTTTTATTCCTGATTTAATTCCTGGCTGGATTGCTTCCCCAATCCTCTTGAGGCATGAAGCCATCCTTATTTAAGGGAAAACGGCGGCGGAATTTTATGAAAAAAAAGATATTGTTTCTCATCAATCCGGTTTCAGGAAGTTCACCAGGCCCTGTGCTGGAAGCCCGCATAAAGAGCGCCCTGCACCAGGGCGGTGTGGGGGCCGAGCATTACGACACGGCCTTTACCGGAGTTGACATTGCTGCCCAGGTAAAAAAACTGGCCCCCCATTATGAAGTTCTTGTGGGTGTGGGCGGAGACGGCACATTCGGTGGAATCATGCAGGCTGTGGCCCGCATGAAAAAGGTTCCAAAGCTTGGCATTCTTCCCTATGGCGTGGGCAATGACATGGCCCGCTCGCTGGGCATGTTCGCCCTGCTCAAGCAGGGCGGCATAAACCGGGCGCTGGCTGTCATTTTAAAGGCCAAGGCCAAGCCCATTGATGTTATGGAAGTAAATGGGCAAAGCCTTTGCGCTGGTTACTTCGGGGCAGGCAGCGATGCCAGGACTTCCAACATTTTCAACGAATTGAGACCTAAAGCCATGCAGCCTGCGGCCAGGGTGCGCATAATCGTCAACAACACCCTTTACGGCCTTCTGGCCATGAGAAACCTTGCCTATTCCATCCCCTTTCCCTACAAGCTCAAATTTTCCGACTCCAACGGCAACTACAAGGTGCTCAATGTGCCTGCAGGAAGCCGGGGCATACTTGTTACCAACACGCCGGTGTATGCCGGAGGCTCCCTCATAAGTTCAAAGGCAGACATGGGGGATGGAAAGTTCGAGGTCACGGTCATTTCGCACCTGCGAGAATGGTGGTCCATGCACCTTACCCGTTTTTTCCGCAGACCTCTGGATGTTCTTTGTCCGAGCATGATCCAGTTTCAGACTGACCATCTCCAGGTACATCTGGGAGGAAGAACCTTTTACCAGCTTGACGGCGAGCGGCCTGCCAACGCCATTACCGGCCAGCGGATTCTGGACTTTAAAATTTCGGGCCGGGTTATGGCAATTATGCCATAGCTCTTTTTCCGGAATTATCAATTGCTTGCCTTTTGCCTGAAAAAAGGCCCGACCAATGGAAAATGCGCGTAAAATCAAAACTCACCCTTAAAATCGGCCTTGTTTGGTCAATAAGATGATTTCTGCCTTTCTTGCCGTGATTTGTGGGCTGCTTTTGCTCATTGTC
This sequence comes from Desulfobacterales bacterium, assembly GCA_020060085.1. GTDB lineage: Bacteria > Desulfobacterota > Desulfobacteria > Desulfobacterales > Desulfatibacillaceae > JAGVAW01. Next base: position 1,672 of record JAGVAW010000167.1, on the reverse strand, counting down.
AGCGCAGGGCGCTTTGTGGAAGGCTCGGTCTGTCTTGCCCAAAGGCTTGGCGTGCCGCCCCTTTTTGTGGGCATGGTTGTTGTGGGCTTTGGCACCTCTGCTCCGGAAATGGCCGTTTCCGCTCTGGCAGCCCTGTCCGGCAGCCCCGGCATTGCCGTGGGCAATGCCTATGGCTCCAACATAGCCAACATAGGCCTTATTCTGGGTGTCACCGCGCTCATGGCTCCCCTTGCCTTTCATTTTAGCATTCTACGTAGGGAATTGCCCGCCCTTGCCCTTGTTACGGGCTTGAGCTTTCTGCTGCTCATTGATCACGAGCTTTCGAGGGGCAACGCTCTTATACTGCTGGTTGTCTTTGCAGCGCTTCTGGCAGTCATTATTCTGCATGGGTTAAGGCAGGGGGCCGCTGTTTTGGCCCGCCCCGAAGGTATCGAAAAATGCGCAGAAGTTCCATCCCTTGCCAAATCGCTTTTCCTGGTCGTTGTCAGCCTTCTGGTTCTTCTTGCATCATCCAGGCTTCTGGTTTGGGGCGCTGTCCAGGTGGCCCACAGCCTGGGAGTGGGGGATCTGGTTATAGGGCTTACGGTTGTTGCGGTGGGAACCTCGCTGCCGGAGCTGGCTTCTTCAATTGCAGCGGTGCGCAAGGGCGAGCCGGACATTGCCATAGGCAATGTAATTGGCTCAAACCTTTTCAATACCCTTGCAGTTGTGGGCATTGCAGGGGTCATTAAGCCCATGAGCCTTGCGCCGGAAGTCCTGTGGCGGGATATGCCGGTCATGGGTTTTCTTACCCTTGTGCTTTTTCTTTTCGGGGCCGGCTTTTCCGGGCAAGGGCGCATCAGCCGCAGGGAAGGGGCCTTTCTGCTTGCCTGTTATGTGGGGTACATCGTTTTTCTTCTGGCCGGATAATCAATCCTGCCTTAGCCTTTGGCCAAGAAATTCAAAGTTGTCCCGCCAGAAATTCATGGCCTGCTTTCGCCAGGGCAGGGCCTGGAAGGCATGGCCTTCACCATCGTAATAGCGCGCAAGATGATCCACGCCCTTTTCGGCAAGGGACTTTTCCAGCCTTTTTGTGTCATCTATAAGTATATCGCGGGTGCCCACCATTGTAAAAACGGAAGGGAAGGGCCGTTCGGGCAGGGCATTGGATTCCATAATCAGCAGGGGGTCTGCAAGGCCGGGCGGTTGGCTTTTATTCTTGTATTCCCGGCCCAGGTAGGCGCGGGAAACATCGCTTACGGTCTGCAAGCTCCACGAGAGCATCAGCTCGGATATTGCCGGGTGTCTGTCCGCAAAACGGGCCGGATCGCTCGCCTGCAAAAGGCCGCATAAAACAAGGGCCGCCTTTGGCGCGATGCCGGTATCCCAGGCCTTTTTTGCAAAGGGTTCGGGCCGTTTGTGGGTTGCCGCCACGCTCAAGGCCAGGGCAAGGTTGGCCCCTGCGGATTCCCCTGCCACCACAATGCGAGAAATATCTCCGCCAAAGCGCGGCGCATTTTCAACAATCCACTCGTAGGCAAGGCATACATCTTCAATGGCAGCAGGATAGGGGTGGCGCGGGGCCAGCCGGTAGTCCATGTTAAAGACCACAAAGCCGCCGTAATAGGAATAGGCCCTTGCAATGGCCCGGTGGGTTTCCTTGGAGCAAAGGGTGAAGCCGCCGCCGTGGATG
>JAGVAW010000336.1 GCA_020060085.1 Desulfobacterales bacterium | reverse complement strand
TAAAGGAGATTGTTTCCCTAATTTTCGGGACATACGGTCGCGCCAGTCTTCATATATCAAGCGTTCGACGGTAATGTCGCCATGCTTCAATAATGAATCCTTGAGCTTTACGGTGAGATCAAGGTACCGGGGCTTGGTGAGCAAAGGTAATAATTTAGTGTCGAAGTCCTTTATACTTAACTCTCGCTTACAAAGCGCATTTTCAAGTTCATCTTGGCTATAAGGCGGGAGTATCCATTTGTTGAGCCTATCCTCTTGAAAATTTATGCGCTTCTCCCAAAAAAGAGTTCGTCCAGTCATAAGTACGGCAACTCGTCCAGCAAAAGGTTCGACTTCCAATTTGGAAAGCAGAAGTTTCCAATTAAATTTAGGATATTCGTTTAACCCATCAAAAACAATGAGAAATAAGGGATTTGCATCAAGATAAGATTTGAGCCAACGGGGGATGCGTATATTCCAATAATTTTCGATTACTTCACCAATCTGTTTGCGGATCACATCAGTGACCAAGTCTATCGGCTCCAAAGTACTTACAAGATTAGATGAGATAAATAAAACTGGGGGAAAGGAGGGCTGGCCTATCTTCTCTGCAAGCCAATCAGCGACTGCCCAAGATTTTCCATCCCCTTCTTCTCCCAAAATTATTAAAGGCTTGAAATCTGTTTGCCAGGATGTCCACCATTTATCTAGTGCTTGTTTAGCTTTCTGTCTGGTTACAATTTTCGATTCAGTAGAACGGACAGCAATGTCTTGTGCAAAAACCGCTAAAGAGCTTTTTTTAGAATTCAAACAAGCCGTTAACCACTTGTTTTGTTTTAATGCCCAAATATCATATCCAACGGCATCATTAAGGAGCATAGTTTTGAGTTGTTGCTGAACAGAAGTAATAACATCGTTATTATTGAGAACAGTTAAATAATTGAGCATATCTTCAGCATCATTGTCTTTGAAATTAGAACCGTTTTTTCTTAAATGGTCACATACCAATTCCGGGGCGATGGAGCAAAGAGCAGCCAATCTGCTGATTTCATCACCCTCTGAATCAATTGAGAAATATGATATTCCAAATTTATTGCTTCTGTCTTGAAGGATTCGATGATCCTGCTCACCCAACCTTTTTGTTGTTACTACAATCCAAATATCAGGAGGGCAGGGAGAAGTTGCTGCTCGACACAATTTGGCAAGCAAGTCGTCTATTGGTAATTTTGTACTTGGCCTGTAACGCTTACATTCTGCGGCAATATAGCTTCCAGCGGTTCCCTCGCTAGCGGTATCACGCCCTCCTTGGCTCCCTGAAAGAGAAAGAAAAAACTTTTGACCGGTAAGTTGTTCAAGTAACTTGCGTATTAGCCCTTCAAAACCATCTTCGCCGCTGGGTTTTTGAGACCAAATAATATCAAGAAATTTATTATAATCCATGACCATTATCCCTTATTGAATCTCATTGAGACATCGTTAATATCTTCATTTAGTTTCAGATATTTCCAAGGCTAATGTCCTTTATTATACCATATACTTACCTGATATCATAACCTAAAAGTTTTTGGAAGAGGGGTGCGGGGAGAAAACTTTTTTCAAAAAGGTTTCTCCCCGCAATTTTTTTGTCTCATTTTTTTTTGCTGTTGTTTTTTTGCTGTTTTTGCCGTTGATTTTTTGCTTTTTTTCGTGTGGTTCGTGTTTTTCGTGGTTAAAAATGTTTTTTCTGTTGTTGCTGTTTGTTTTTTGCTGTCTCTACTCCAACGCTAGGGCGTCTTTTATGTCTCTGGCGGCCAGGTACAGGCAGGGCACGAGCACGAGGGTTATGATGGTGGCAAAGAGGATGCCAAAGCCCAGTGACACGGCCATGGGTATGACGAAGCGGGCTTGGCGGGATGTTTCAAATATCATGGGGCCTAGGCCCCCGAAGGTGGTTAGGGTGGTGAGGACAACGGGCCTGAAGCGTGCAACAGCGGAGGATGCAATGGCGTCGTGGGGGGTGTTGCCTTCTGCCTGGGCGCGGTTGGCAAAGTCTATGAGCAGAAGGGCGTTGTTGATGACGACCCCGGAGAGGGCCACAATGCCAAACAGGCTCATGACTGACATTCCGTAGCCCAGGATAAGATGACCTATTACTGCGCCCACAATGCCAAAGGGAATGGCTGTCATTATGATGGCGGGTTGGGCGTAGCTGCGCAACGGTATTGCCAGCATTGCATACATTACAATGAGTGCTATGCCCAGCCCCATAAAAAGCTCGCGGATGCTTTTGGCCATGTCTGCCTGCCTGCCCACAAATTCAAAGGAAAGGCCCGGATAGTCTGCTGCTATTTGGGGGAAAACTTCGCTGACAAGGGCGCTTACCACCCATGCTTCCTGGCGGGGCGGGTCCACATCTGCGCCTGCTGTGAGCACTCTGCGGCCATCTCTGCGGTTTATGCTGGTGTATGAGCGGCCTTCTTCCATGTTCACAGCTTCGGCAAGGGGTATCCATCCGCCGGAGGGGGTGGCGAGCAGGAATTTTTCGATGTCATGGGCGCTGGAGCGCTCTTCTGCGGGCAGGCGCACCATGACGCTGACCTCGTTATGCCCCCTTTGCTGGCGAAGGGCGATTGCCCCGTAGAAGGCGTGGCGCACCTGCTGGGCTGCGCTCTGGGCGCTTATGCCTGCGGATTTGCCTTCCGGGCGCAGGGTGAAATCCACCTGCCGTTTGCCTGGGCTAAGGCCGGAATCCACATCCGTGACCCCGTTAAAGCCGCTCAAGGCGTCAGCCAGCCGCAGTGCGGCTTCTTCAAGAATTTCTATGCTGGAATGCCTGATCTCTATGGTCAGGGCTGCGCCGCCGCCAGGACCTCCGCGATCCGCCTGAAGGCTCAAGCGCTCCATGCCGGGAATTTCGCCCGTGTTTTCCCGCCACTGGCGGATGAATTCCCTTGTGCTGATGGGCCGGATATCCGGGTCTGTGAGATATATGCGGATGTCAAGCTTATGCCCCATGATGTTGCTGTAGATGCCCTTGACCAATTGATCCCCGCCGTTTTGGTCAATCACCTTTTGGGCGGATTCCAAAAGGGTTTCCATGACCGCCTCTGTGCGGGCCACGGGCGAGCCGAAGGGCAGTGCGCCTTCCACAAAGGCAAAGTCCGACTCCATGCGCGGCATGAGGGTCATGCCCATGCGCCCGCTCTGAACATAGCCAAAAGTGGCAAGCAGCAACACCAGCGCAGCGGCAAGGGTTATATAGCGGCGCTTGAGGCAGAATTCCAGAAAGGGGGCATAAACTCCATTCACAAAGGCCATGAATCGGCTGCCAAAGCCTTGTTGAATGCGCGCAAGCCATGCAAAAGGCCCCCAGGGCCGCTTTTTCTTCTGCCAGCCCAGGTGCGCGGGCAAAATGAAAAGGCATTCCACAAGGGCAACTGCAAAAACGGTCATCACCACAAAGGGTATGGCGGCAAATGCCTGGCCAAGCCAGCCGCTCACAAAAAGCAGGGGCATGAAGGCAACAATGTTTGTGAGCACGCTGAAAACAACGGGCATGGCCACCTGCCGGGTGCCTGTAATGGCCGATTCCAGAAAACCCATGCCCTTTTGCCGCAGGGAATAAACATTCTCGCCCACCACAACCGCATCATCCACCACTATGCCAAGCGCTATGATAAAGGCAAAAAGGCTTATCATGTTTATGGTGACATCAAACCAGGGCAGGATGAGCAAAGACCCCAAAAAGGAAACGGGAATGCCAATGGCCACCCAGAAGGCAAGCCTGGCCTCCAGAAAAAGGCCTAAAAATATCAGCACAAGGCTAAGGCCGATGTAGGCGTTTTTAAGCAGCATGTTAAGGCGCTGCTGGTAAAACTCCGAGCGGTCGCGCTGAATGTCCACAAAAACGCCGGGGGGAAGGCGTTGCTTAAATTCCTCCAGAATTGTGCGTGCTGCTGCTGAAACGCTTATGGGTGTTTGGGAGCCAACGCGGAAAACCTCCACCAGAAGGGCTGGCTGCCCGTTGAAAAGGGAGCGGACATCCGTGTCTTCAAAGCCGTCTGTTATTGTGGCGATATCTTCCAGCAGCACCAGCGAGCCGTCAGCAGCGGTTATTATTGGCAGGCGGGCAAAGTCCACGCCTTTATCGCGGCGCTCTGTTATGCGAAGAAGAATCTCCCCTGAATCGGTTTTCACGCCTCCGCCGGAAGATTCAACGGCTGCGGCCCGTATGCGCGAGGCCACCTCTGCCAGGGTGAGTTTGTGGGCCAAAAGGGCGTCTTTTGAGATTTCGATGGCAATTTCAAGGTCCCGGCCCCCGGTGATTTGCACCTGGCTTATGCCTTCATCTGCAAGCAGGGCTGCTTCGAGCTGCTGGGCGCTTTCCTTTAGAATATGCTCATCCACCTGCCCGTAAACCACAATGGCCAGAACATCCCTGCGCTGGGTCTGCACGGAAACCCTGGGCCGCTCGGAATCAACAGGAAGCGTGCTTATGCGGTTGACTGCGTTTTGTATGTCCTGGGAGAGCTTGTCCGGGCTTGTACCATCGAGCACTTCCACGCTTATTGTGCCGCCGCCCTCTGTGGCTGTGGAGACAATTTCGCCTGCCCCGTCAAGGCCTTGTATGGCCTGCTCAACGGCAAGGATTATGCCCTGCTCAACCTCCTGGGGGCTTGCTCCGGGATAGGCCACGCTGACAGTAACGCGGTTAGGGTCGGATTCAGGAAAAAGCTCCTGGCGGATTTGGCCTGCCCAGATGAGGCCGCCCACCAGAAAAAGCGCCATGAGCAGGTTGGCCACCACGGAGTTGCCTGCCATCCAGGCAATGGGGCCTTTTGGAATGTTTGTTTGGGAAGGATTGTTCATATATCAAGACCCCTGACCGGGGTTTTTGCCTTTGCCCCTTCCTGGCTCACCGGGGTTGGCGTTGCTGGTGCTGCCTGCAAAGCGCAGGGCCAGCCCAGGGACCGGAGCGGGAATGTCGGAGACAATTAGCCTTTCGCCATCTTCAATCCCATGGCGCACGAAAACAAAGCCGGAATCGCCGTAAACCGGTGTAACTGTGCGGATTTCAAGGCGGTCATCCTGGCCTGCAATCCATATTGTGGAACTGTCCCTGAATGCAAAACGGGGAATGGGAAAGACGCTTTCAAGAAGCTGGCCTTCAATGCTCACCCTCACAAACTGGCCTATTAAAAGGGCAGGGGCGGGGCTGGCCTGGTTTTCAAGGTTAAGGGGGTCTTTAACCTCCACAAGAACCCTTGCCAGACGGCCTTCCGGGGAGAGGTCCGGCAGTATTTTGACAAGCCTTGCGCTTCTTGGCGTGGCATTGCCCTGCACAAAAACGCTGGCTTTGGGCGCATTTGGCCCGTAGCCATCCTGGCCGTGGGGCAAAATGCGGGCAAGCTGGGCAAGGGAAACCGATGCCTGTATGTAAAAGGAGTCCGTATCCACAAGCTTTGCAAGGGATTCCTGGGCTGCCGCCTGGCTGCCTTTTGTTATGAACCGCTCCTGCACAACAGCGTTGAAGGGAGCTTCCACCAGGGTGCGGGCCAGATCAAGCCGGGCCTTTTCCAGGGCTGCTTTGGCTGCATCAACATCTGCCTGTGCCTTTTCCAGATGAGGCTTTCTCAAGGCAAGGTTTTTGCTGGCCGCCTGCTTTATGGAACTGCCAAGCATCTCCCATTCTCTGGCTGCCACGGCCTGATGCCCCATCTCAAGCTCAAGCCTGTAGCGCGCGTCCACAAGGTCCCTCTCCCTGGCAGCCACGGCAAGCTGGTAATCCTTTGGGTCTATGGTGAGTATGCGCTGGCCTGCGCGGATAAATCCGCCGGGAATGAAATTGTCGTGAACCTCCATCACCTGGCCTGCCACCCGGCTTTTTAAAACAAGATCGCGGGCGGGGATGACCGCGCCAGTGGCTTCTATGGTAATGGGCAGGCTTTTTTGCTCCAGGGGGATTGTTTCCACAAGAATTGCCCGCACAGGCGGGGTTATTCGTGTTGCTTTTGGGCCTGTTGATATGAAATAGAACCACAGGCCGGCACCTGCCCCAAGAAGAAGCAGAACGCAAAGCAGGCGCAGAAGCTTCACCCTTAAAGGCAGGGGAGGGGGAAGATCATTGTTGGCGCTGCCTGATGCGCTGTTGCCTGGAATGCTTGTCTGT
>JAGVAW010000343.1 GCA_020060085.1 Desulfobacterales bacterium | reverse complement strand
TTGACAAGAATGCGATCAGCCAGTGGTGTGAGTTTCATGTTTGCCTTCCTCCTTGAATTGAATTTTGTCCCTGTTGATGTTTTTCCTTATCTTGTTTGCAGGGGCCTTTTGTGCCCGAAAAATAAAGATAAGGAGTTTAAAAACTCTTTTGCGCAAAAAAATGGTCACAGAAGACTGTAAGGGCCTTTTCCGCAGGCCCTGGCCCGGAGACTTGCCGGGTTCCTGACAAGTAAAAGCCCCTTACAAGGCTCTGTAACAAGCAGCCTAAAGGGCCTGGCCACTGAAAAAAATTTGAATAAATCAGAGTGCTTTACCTGTTCGCAAGAGAAGTTAATCACAAAAAAGCGCTTGTAAAGGCTCCGCCACATTTTTTTTGGCGCAAGACTCTGCAAAAAAAGCCGGGCAGCCCCGTCAAACAAGGCCGGGCAGGGTTGATTTTGCAAGAAGCAGGGCGCAGATGGTTTTGGCATCTGTAATTTCGCCTTTTTCCAGCATGGCCCAAACCTGGTTTTGGGAAAAGGCGTGCACCGTGAGAACCTCGTCCTGGTCAAGGTTCTGGGTGGAAGCAGTAAGGCCTGTGGCCAGAAAAATATGAATTTTCTCTGTGCTGTAACCCGGAACAGGTGTGATGACTGCAAGCTTTTCCATTTTTTCCGCCCTGTATCCGGTTTCCTCCTCTATTTCCCGATAAGCGCACTGTTGCGGGCTTTCGTCAGGGTTCAAGGTCCCGGCGGGAATTTCCCAGAGAAATCCTCCGGCTGCATGGCGGTACTGCTTGAGCAGCAGCACAAGCCCTTTATCGGTAACCGGCAGCATGGCTGCCGCACCAGGGTGTTGGATTATGTCCAGATTCGCCCTGCGGCCATTTGGCAGATCCACGATTTCCCTTACCAGGGAAAAAACCCGTCCTTTGTAAATTTCCTCTATCCTGCTCATAAATTATCTCTTTTTGTCCGCCGTGCTGCTTTGAGTATCAATAGTTTTTATGCTGCTTGGCAACCCATTGGGCTGCTTTAAGGCGATTGGTGACGCCGATTTTCTTGTAAATATTGTAGATGTGGCTTTTAACCGTGTGCTGGCTTATAAAAAAGCTGTCGGCGATTTCCTTGTTGCTGGCTCCCTCTGCTATGCGGGTGAGGATTTCCTTTTCCCTTACCGTGAGGTCTGCGGTTGCATTTTCAGGAAGCGCGCTCTGGGATCGGGGTTCTATGAGAAACTGGGAAAGGGCCTCGCGTGAATACCAGAGTTCTCCATCCAGAATGGCCAGCAGGCCCTTTAGCATGGCTTTTAGGGAAGTGTTGCGGTAAAAAATGCCCCTTGCTCTTCGGGCCATTGCCTTGCGGGTGAATTCCTCGTCCATGTCTGCATTGAAAAGAGCTATGAAAAACAAGGACTTGCTTTCGCGATCAGCCTTTTGTGCCTGCTCCCACAGGGAATCGGGGCTGGCGTCCATGCAGTCAAAAAGGATGAGATGAATCTGGCCTGCACTCTGCTCTGTTTCCAGGGGCAGATCAAAGTCTGGCCTAACCTGGCAGCAAAGCTTGAGCTGCTCCTCCAGGTAAAGGGCCAGAAGCTCATTCTGCAATTTGTTGGATCCCACAATGTGCACCAGCGTTTCCGCAGTATAGGCAGGCTCCCCCTTTTTTCTGGCCGGGCACATAAAAAGCCTCCTTTCAAAAAAAGCCGGGTCACGCTCCTGTAATGGAGCCAATTACAAAACTTCTTTTTTGCCTTGACCCCACAAGAATCAGGCTGCCGGGTCGGCCAATCCTGCCTCGGCAAAGCCTTTGCTGCGCAGGATGCAGGAATCGCAATGGCCGCAGGCCTTGCCGTTAGGCAGCGGGTCATAGCACGAATGGGTAAGGGAGTAATCCACGCCCAGCCCAAGACCAAGCCGAATTATTTGGGACTTGGTAAGATGCATGAGGGGCGCATGGATTTTCATGGCTCCCCTTCCTTCCACACAGGCCTTGGTGGCAAGGTTGGCGGTCTGCTCAAAGGAGCGCACAAATTCCGGGCGGCAGTCAGGGTATCCTGAATAGTCAAGAGCATTTACGCCAATGAAAATATCAAATGATTCAAGCACTTCGGCCCAGGCCAGGGCGCAGGATAAAAATACGGTGTTTCTGGCCGGAACATAGGTTATGGGAATGCCGCTTGAAAGCTGATCATGGGGCCTGTCTTTGGGAACCGCCAGATTGCCGGTAAGGGCCGAGCCGCCGATGGGCCGCATATCCAGGGTAAGCACCTTATGCTGCTTTGCCCCTAAAATTTTTGCCACCCTGCTGGCCGCATCAAGCTCCACCTGGTGGCGCTGGCCGTAGAAAAAACTCAAAGCAAAGGCGTCAAAACCCTCATCTATGGCCACAGCCAGGGCTGTTGCGGAATCAAGGCCGCCGGAAAGCAGTACCACGGCTTTGGGATTCATGGCTCACACCCCTCTGGCATTGGGATCAAAAATGATTTTGTGCAGTTGCAGGCCCAGCCGGGCAGTGCTTTTGTCCAAAAGCATCCAGGCCGCCAGGTCACCGGGTTTGAGCCGACCCCAAACAGGCGAAAAATGCACGGCCCTGTTTTGAAAAAACTCTTCAAAAGGCCCTTGCATAAGGGCTTTTGCAAATTCGTAATCCCTGCGGGAAGCCATTACAAACTTCACCTCATCCAAGGGGGCCAGGCGCTTTAGATTTTCGTAACAATTATGCCCTTCCTGGCCGGAATCGGGGCATTTCATGTCCACAATCTTAATGCAGTCGGCAGGCAGAACACTTATGTCAAGGCTGCCGTTGGTTTCCACCAGAACTGTTTTGCCTCTGCCCAGCAGAGCTTGGGCAAGAAGTGGGGTCTGCTCCTGCAAAAGGGGTTCTCCGCCGGTTATCTCCACAAGGGGGCAGTCAAACTTCTCTGCGGCCTCAACAATCTGGTCCACGCTCATGGGGAAGGCGGTTTCTTTTGTTGCGTAGGTCGTGTCGCACCATGAGCAGGAAAGGTTGCAGCCTGCAAGGCGCACAAAGGCGCAGGGCCTGCCCGCAAAGCTGGATTCACCCTGAATGCTGTAAAAGATTTCACAGACAAGAAGGGCCAACTCATTCCTCCCAGTAGAAGGCCCCTGCACCCGGGGTTTCGGAAACCTTGACCTTGGATATGGAAAGGCCCGGCTTTGCAAGCCTTTTTTGCAGCTCCTTGTAGAGGTATCTGGCAATTATTTCAGAGGTGGGATTTTGCTTTGCAAATGCTTCAAGATCATTGAGATTCTGGTGATCAAGGGCAGAAAGAACCTGGGCCACGGCCTTTTTTATGTCCCGAAAATCAATGCCTATGCCGATTTCATCAAGCCTCCGGCAGGCCACAAAGACCTCCACCATCCAGTTGTGGCCGTGCATACGGGCACAGTCCCCAGGGTAGCCGCACAGGGAATGGGCAGCAGAAAAATGGGTTTTCACATAGACTTCAAAAACTTCTCCCACGGCTTTTCCCCTTTCGGGTTGACTTGGTTGAAGTAAAACCGCTGCCAGCGGGCGATGCCTTCCTGGGTGGCTCCCAGTCCTTTGTTAAGCAATACCCGAATGCGGCACGGGTCGTCAATGCTGTTTGGGGGGCGTAACAAATCTTCAACAAAAAGGAAGGAAAATAAAAAAGGCCGGCGGAAAACCCGCCGACCTTTTGGTTTGCCTTTTAAGAATCTGGATTACTCTTTTGGATGGCAGTCGTTGCAGCTTGCAGGTGCGCCTTCCGGGCCGCGCTTGCCAT
>JAGVAW010000156.1 GCA_020060085.1 Desulfobacterales bacterium | reverse complement strand
CGCCAGCTTTTCCTCCCAGCCCTTACAGTTTTCCGGGTCGGTGGCCCTGTAAAGCTTTAAAATCATCTGCCTTGTGGCAGGGGTAATGGCCTCGTACATGGCCCGCATGGTTTTTTGGTCCAGCCTGCGGGAGCCGCGTTTGATCTCTGCCATAAATATATGCCGGTTCAACAGCTTCATTGAAAGCTCACCCAACAAGGGTGTGCGCCAGACCCGTGCCCAGAAATGCCAGCGGTAATCGGCCTGGAATATGGTGTTTATCATGCACAGGCTTTTTATTTTTTCCGGGTGTGTTACGGCAAAGGCCAGCCCGTAGGGGCCGCCAAAGTCGTGAACCACAAGATGAAGGGGTTGGTTTGCCTCTGCCTGCACAACAAAGTCATTCACAAAGCAGGCCATTGAAGCAAGGGAGCAGTCAAAGGAAGGCGGGGCCGTTGAGCGCCCGAAACCGGGCAGATCTGGGGCAAGGCAGCGGGCTGCGTGGCGCACCCTGCCAATAACCGGGTCCCACAGATCAGCAGTATCCGGGTTGCCGTGCAGAAAAAGGGCAGGCGGGCCAAAGCCCGTATCCTTGTAAAAAACATCCACACCGCAAGCTGTTATGCCCATTTTCCCCCCCAGGCAAAAAGAACAGGCTGTGCTCGCTCCCCGGTTTTGGTTTTTTGCTCAAAGAAACTGCAAGGCCCTTGCAATGTGAAGCAAAAGGCTATTCTTTATCAGGCAGAAGGCGAAAGCTCCCCTGGCAGCAGGAATCTCCATCCGCAAGGCATTTTTCAATGGCCATTTCCAGGCAATTTTCCTCTGCACCAAGAATTGCCCGAAGCATTTGGCGATCCATCTCCATCAAGGCCTCGCACACCGGCCTGTAGGTGTTGTCCAGGCCAAAGGGGCATTTGTGGCCTGTTACGGTAACCCTGTCGCCAAACAACTGGTAGCTGGATGGGAGGCCCTGCTCATTGCACAGGGCCACAAAGGCCTGTGCGGCCTCCTCCAGGGTTTTCACCTTCCACTTGGCACCGAAGGCCTGGCCAAGCTCCTGGCCATAGGCCCCATAAACCTCTCTTATTATAGGAAGAACCGCGTCCCCGAACTCCTGGTAAAGCCTCACGCAGAGCTTTCCTGCAACCGTCTGCATGGTGGATCTTTGGCTCATAGTGCCTAACAGCCCTCCTCGCGGGGGTTTTTACCTTGGGGCCACTGGGAAGGATAAATGGGAAATGCAGCGGAAATCTCCTGTACCTCGCCAGCCACGCTTTTTAACAGGGCCTCGTTTTCCGGGTCTTGAAGTACTTTTGCAATGAGATTGCCAACCCTTGCTATTTGCGCCTCTTTAAGGCCGCGGGTGGTGAGCGCCGGGGTGCCAAAGCGGATTCCCGAAGCCACATAGGGGGGCCTTGTTTCGCCGGGTATGGTGTTGCGGTTTGCCACAATGCCGACTTTTTCAAGGGCCTGCTCTGCCTGCTTGCCGGTTATGTTGCGGTTGGAAAGGTTCACAAGCACAATGTGGTTGTCCGTGCCGCCGGAAATAAGGGCAAGATCCTTATCCAGAAGGGTTTGGGCAAGGGTGGCCGCATTTTTAACTGTCTGACGCTGAATATCTGCAAACTCCGGCTTTAGGGCCTCGCCAAAGGCCACAGCTTTTGAGAATACCGAATGCATTAAAGGCCCGCCCTGTATGCCGGGCATGACGCATTTGTCGAGCCTGTCTGCATCCTTTTCGCGGCACATGATTATGGCTCCGCGCGGGCCGCGCAGGGTTTTGTGGGTGGTGGTGGTCACAAAGTCGCAATGACCAATTGGAGAGGGATGAACCTTTGCAGCCACAAGCCCGGCTATGTGGGCGATGTCTGCCATGAGCACGGCCCCGCAATCACCGGCTATCTGTGCGAATTTATCAAACTCCACGACCCGCGGATAGGCCGATGCCCCGCAGATTATCATGGCAGGCTTATGCTCTGCTGCAAGAGCCGCCACCTCGTCAAAGTCTATGCGGTGATCGGTAAGGCGCACATGGTAGGGAACAATTTTGTAGAACTGGCCGGAAAAGTTCATGGCGCTGCCGTGGGTAAGATGCCCGCCGTGGGTAAGCTCCATTGCCAGAACCGTGTCGCCGGGTTTTATGGCTGCATGGTAAACAGCCATGTTGGCCTGGCTTCCCGCATGGGGCTGAACATTTATGTGCTCTGCCCCAAAAAGCTTTTTGGCGCGCTCAACTGCCAGAAGCTCAATGTCGTCCATGTTGGCGCAACCGCCGTAATAACGCTTTTTTGGCTGGCCTTCTGCATACTTGTTGGTAAAGATGTTGCCTTCCACCTGAAGGGTGAGCGCTGAAACAAAGTTTTCCGCAGCCACCATTTCAAGGGTGCATTCCTGGCGCTTTAGCTCATTTATATAAATTCGCGCTGCATCAGGGTCTGCCGCCAGAAGAAGCTCCGCTACATTCTTGTGTGCCATCTTGTGTTCCCCGTTAATGCCAAAAAGTATAACTGCTCCAAAAAACTACAAATTTTATAAGGCTGTCAATTTACAGCAAAGGCATTTTCCTGTCAAATCTTTTTCCGGACCAAAATGGCCGCCCATTCATCCTTCTGCCGGGTTTCCAGCAAATCAAGGCCCTGTTGGGCCAGAACTTTTTTTACAGCTTCCTGCTGCTCAACAAGAATACCCGAAAGCACCATTATGCAACCTCCGGCAAGGCTTGGAGCAATATGCTCTACCAGCCTTATCACCGGGCCTGCCTCAATGTTGGCGGCTATAAGGGAAAAATCTTTTACATCCAAGCCCTCTGTCAAATCGCCTGTCAAAAGGGAATAGCAATTTTTTTCCACCTTGTTTTTGATAAGGTTTTCCCTTGCGGTTTCAATGGCTATTGGGTCATTGTCGCAGCCTGTCACATGGGCTGCACCAAGCAGGGCCGCTGCAATCATCAATATGCCGGAACCTGTTCCCACATCCAGAAATCGGGTGGATGTGGCTATGTGACCCTCCATGAGTTCCATGACAAGGGTTGTGGTGGCATGGGTGCCCGTGCCAAAGGCAAGGCCCGGATCAAGGGTTATAACCTTTTCGCCGGGCTTTGCTGTATAAGGCTCCCAGGATGGCCGGACCACAAGCTTTTTTGTAATATTTGTCGGCTTGAAAAAGGGCTTCCAGGCATCGCGCCATTCGGAATCCTGCCTCTGGCGCACCAGGACTTTTGCGCTGCCACCCAAATTGGCCGCAATATCCTCCATTGTGCTGGCAAGGCTTACACAAAGTTCGTTTTCTTCTTCAGGCAGATAGGCAATTACCCGGTAAAACTTATCCTGGCAGCCCGGCTCCACAAGGCCGGTTTCTCCGGGGCTTTCCAGAGCCACCTCAAAAATTCCCTTATCTGCAAAGGCCTGGGCGCACAAGTCCTGTAATATTTCGGGCTGGGGGCCTGATAGGGTGACTGCCATTTCCAGCCAGCGGGTTGAAGAAGGGCTTTTTTTCATTGGGAATCCTCAT
>JAGVAW010000312.1 GCA_020060085.1 Desulfobacterales bacterium | reverse complement strand
GGCGGGCCTAAAAGAAATGTGCGGGAAACCTATTTTACCCATAGGTCTTTTTGCATAAGAGCCTGATGGCAGGCGCTGCGGACGATAAGCCCTCCCTGGCTGTGGCCCACAAGCACAAACTCCTTTATGGGTATTGGATAGGCTGCCTCAAGCTTTTCCAAAAGCCCGGAGAGCATTTTGCCATTTTGGGAGATATGCAGCCCTGAATTGTAGCGCACAAAAAGGGGCGTTATGCCTAACTCCCTTTGAAGCATTTCCCCGTAATTGTTGTCAGGGTTGCCGCTAAAGGAAAAAACCCTTTCCGTGCCACAAAGGCCGTGCAGGAAAACGCATACCACAGGGCTTACCCTGTCCAGGCGGTTTTGCAGCTCATCGGTTTTAAGGGCAAGCGGCTCGCCGTCCTTGTAGAAGGCCATTGGCGTGGCAAGGTGGCTTTTCCGGTCTGCAATGTAGTCTCCGGCTATGCCGTTTAAAAAGGCGGTAAGGCCTTCTGCACAGTTGGTAATGAACCTTACCGCCCGCGCCGCTGCAACAGAGTCCTGCCCTTTGGCCCCAACCGCCTCAAGCAGATTTTTGGTGTTTTCCATTTTTTTACCTCTGGCTTTGTTTTGCCGTTCACATGGGTGCTTTCCCAAATAAGGCCATGACAGGCAGGGTCCTGCAACAGTTTTAACCCTAACATCCTGGTTTAAACCCAATTAAAGAACAATTTATGATGCCTGGGATTAAACCCCTGTCAAACTTCTGTGGTTTTGATTTTTACTTTCATTCAAAGGGTGCAAGCCACCCCAAACCTGCTCCTTGTTCAATGGGCAGGGCAAAAAGATCACCGCTTCCCTTATCCAAACACAAAAAAACGCCGCTTTTTGGCCAGAGTATCCACTCCGGCCTGGAGGCGCGACTCCACATCCAGGTAAGCGTTCCTGATGTATTGGGCATCCTCTGCCCTGTCCGGGTCCAGCAACAGCGGCTCCAAAAAACGGGTGCGGATTTTGGCAGGAAGCGGAATGTGCATGGGAAGAGCCTCAAAGGTCACACCAAAAGGGAAGCCTAAAATGAGCGGCGCAATGTCGCTTCGGATGAGTTTTTTCAGGCCCAGGGCGCGGGCAAGTCCACGGGCTTCGGAGAGCACGAACACTGTGTCGGCACCTCCCACAGTGGCCACGGGTACAATGGGAACGCCGCTGTTCATGGCCTGGCGGATGAATCCCTGACGACCGTTTAGAACAACCTTGTCCCGCTTGGTCCAGCTCCGCATGGAATCCACTTCGCCACCAGGCCAGACCACAACATCGTGGCCCACAGCCAGGGCCTCGGTAACTGCCTCCCGGCTGGCAGGGATGACCCCCACATTGCGGAAGTATTGTCCTATGACCGGCATTGCCATGAGTGCATCATGGGCCGTGCCATGAAGAATGCGCGTTGTTTTGTGCCGCCGCCACCACGCGGAGCAAAGGGTCCAGGCGTCCATAGTGAGCCATGTGCCGCTGTGGATGCCTACAAACAGGCACGGCCCGGCAGGTATATTCTCCCACCCGTCAGTTTCCACCCGGAAATAGTAATCCAGAAGGAAATCCCAAATTTTATCCTGTTTTTTCATAAATTCCACATTCGGCCCGTCCACAGACCAGTTGCGCCGGGCGCGTTCCTGCACAACGCTTCGGATGCGGGCCAGCCCGGTGTTTTCCTGGTCAGACTCCGGGGCTTCCTCGCCGGGCCTCTGGTCCGGGGTGGGGCTCCACACAGTCGCCCCTGTCGGGGCAAATACATCGGTATCCATCTCTTCAGTCACGCGCAAACTTTTCATTGTGCTGCCTCCTGTATTCGAACCGCAGACGCGGCCCAAGTTTTTTGCCGCCCCAATCAGGGTAAAGGGCTATGCGGCAATGTTTTCTTTTGGTTTGCCATTGCAGAGCAGGATTGGAATCCTCACAGCGTCATGCAAGGCGAATCCCGGAATCACACAGCGCGCAATATGCGCGGATTATTTCGGGCGGCCATTACGGTTTTCAGTTCATCGGTCATGAGGTTCATCTCGGCACGCATCCGCTGGGCCTCCACATTGAGATGAAGGCGCGCCCGGCGCTTGCCCATGCGCTCAAATTCCTCTCCGGTGGCAGCAGGGGAAAACACCCGGCAGTTAACCAGATAAAGAGGGAGCTTTTTATAGGGAGGAAGCGTGATGTTGAAGCCTCTTATTCCAAGGGTACCGGGCAGGGTCCAGCCAAAGGGCAGGTTAACGGGAACAGTCCAGGCCTCGGCGCCAAGATGCGCAAGCAGACAGATGTGGGCGTCTGCCTTGATGGCCGCGGCAATCATCCCCAGGGACCGGAAGGGAGTCACATACTCATCGTAAGAGAGCAGGCAGTTGGCGCCTTCGGGGGCAGTGCCGGTGAGATTGATTTCTCCGGATTTCAAAGACCGGGCCACTTCCTCCACCGTGTTCACAGCAGTCGGGGTTCCCAGGACCTGTTCGTAATAGCTCTTTAGCCCAGGGATTCGGAGCATCGCGGGATGTGGGTACATTCCACATACCAGCCTGCCCAGGCCGCTTTCGATGTAGTAGCGGCTTACCAGGGCCAAAAGGGGTATCCAGGCGGCTCCAGGGCCGTGGGAGGTGATGGCTACAACCGCCCTTCCGTCCTGGGAGAGCAGGGCCTGGGGGTTGAATACCTCGGCCTTGTCCACCAGTCGGCTCAAAACCCAGTCGTTGTAGGGAGCCATGTCCTCTATCCGAACACCTCTGCCTTTGCCGGTCTCGAAATCAGGAGCGGGATCCAGGGGGTGTACAAGATCAGGCACAAATCTTTTGCGTGCAGCCATAATGTGGCCTCCATGCGGCTTTTCAGCCGGTTTTCGTGGACCCTGTAAGGGGTCTAAAACGAAGGGTTTGCCCGAAAAATAGAACGAGCGTTCGTAAATATGTATGTTAAGGCGTACAGACATTTATCTGGATACTTGTGCGCACAACTGTTCGCACTATGCACACTTTTTTTCCGGTATGCAAGGATTTTTTTTAAGTTTTTTTTACGGGCAAGGTAGAAAGGAAAAAACAGGTTGTTTTATGGATGAAAAGGAGCGTTTCGCATTGATTGAAAAGGCATATTCAATGACTTGCGCAAATTTTAGGGAACAGAAAGGCTATCATTGCTATCCTTTCCCTGGACCCGCCCTGTGCGGTGAAGGTCAAAAAACAAAAAACCCTCGTCCCGGCGCTGCCTATGCGTTACCCAAACAAAAAAGGGGCACAGGCTTATAACCTGTAACCTACTGTTTTTAATGGCGCGCC
>JAGVAW010000262.1 GCA_020060085.1 Desulfobacterales bacterium | reverse complement strand
CTAGTTAAATCCCAACCCTGCTCGGAATAGTAATCGGCCATCATATTAAGGGCTTCCTGGCTGGTAATCGGCTCATCCGTAAGATAATTTTTAAAGCCTGTTGCCCCGAACCACTGGGACGGCAGGTTTTCTTTGGGCAGGGGGCTGCCCTGCCGGGAATTGAGAAGGGCGAGCAAAGTCCATACCCTGTCTGCCCGGCGGCGCAGATCATCAGCGGTTGTGCTTATGCCTGTGGCAGCCTCGTAGAGCTTTGCAGCCAGCTCGTGGTTGTAGAAGCGGTTAATCTGCGCCCTGGCGCATATTCCAAGTGATCCCAAAGTGGCAAACCAGGCATGGGAATACTTTAGAAGCCTGCCCACAGCAAGGCTGTTGTTTTCCGGCCCAAGTATGCGGGGGAGTGCTTCTTTTGGCACGCCCATGCGGGCAAGGTGCTTGGGAAACACTTCAAGGGGCCTTCTGGCAAAGTAGGTGGGCGAGCCACTAGCCGCCACATGGGGCCCGCGCGGGTCCAAGGCCTGGCCAAGCTCCATTGTGCCAAAAAGGTTCCAGGGCAGGGGCGCGCCCGGCCCAACATAGGGATACATATTTTTAACCGTGGCAGGGGCAAGGGCTTGCGCCTTTTGGCCAAAGGCCTTTTTTAAGCCTTCAATGCCATCTGCAAAAATGTCGCCCGCACCCTGGCGAAGGGCAATTCGTTTTGCCCAGTCGCAAAGAGATTGTGCATTGTCAATTTCAATGGGCGGCTGCTTGTCCAGATTTAATATGCCTTCTTCTGCAAGCTTTGCCCCAAAGCTTAAAACCCCGAAAAACTCGTAGAGGTCGATTCCAAAATCATCAAGCAGGGCAATGACTTTGGCTGCCTCTTGCGGGTCCTTGACCCCGTAGATTATGGGCAGATATAGGTTGGCTGCTGATGTTGAGCAGATGGCGTGAGCGCCGTCAAACTCCATGATGTCCTTGTCTCCAACAGGGCATGAGACACAGGCAATCCGCCGCTTCTTGTGTTTGAGATAAACCTCTTTTTCAACAACAGGCAGGGATTTTAACAGCCCAAGCTCCTGCCATTGGGCAAGATAGGGATATTCTTTGATGGATTTGAGCAAGGGCCGCAAAATGGCCTTGTAAGCCTTTTTGTCTGCCACGGTCAGGCCCGTGTTGCCGCTTGCCACAATGGCTTTAAGGTTTTTTGAGCCAAGAACAGCGCCAAGGCCGCCCCGGCCCAGGGTAGAGGCCTTGTCCACAAAGGCCATTGAGCAGGGTACAAGGTTTTCCCCTGCCTGGCCTATGGCCAGAACCCCCCAGGGGCCGCCGGGCTTGTCGGCCAAAATCTCCGTTGTCTGGTGTGCGCCCTTGCCCCAAAGCGGCGCAGCATCTTCCAAAGAAACTGAACTTGAAGTTATTTTAAGGTAAACAGGCTTTTTTGCCTGCCCTGTTATTACAATGTGATCATAGCCAGCGTATTTCAAAAGCGCGCCAAAGCGGCCACCTCCTGCCCCGCACCAGCCCACGGTTTTGCTTTGGGCCAGCTTTGTTACAGCATAAATCCGCGAGCTTGCAGGCGCATCTGTGCCCACCAGGGGGCCTGCGCCTATCACAACGGCGTTTTCCGGGGCCAGAGGCTCGATCTGGGGGGCAATGGAATCGCCAGCCAGCCGGATGCAGATGCCTAGTCCGCCGATGTAGCGCCGGCAAAGATCTTCTGAAAGCGGCCTTTGCTCAAAAAGGCCCCGGCCCAGATCCACAAGAAGCGTTTTTCCGGCAAATCCCCCTCTCATGAGGCCTCCTTTATCCGCACCTTTTCCAGTGCTCCGTAAAAGCAGGCGTCCGCGCACAGGCCGCAGTGGTCGCAATTTTCAGTAAAGCGAATTGATGCCCCCTGGCTAGTAACCTCCACAAAAAGATTTGCTGCCAGCGGGTTGAAGCAGCCCTGTTTGGAAAAAGAGCAGGCCAGCATACAGCGCCAGCAGCCGGAGCAGTTTTCTTGGCTGAACCGTAAGTCAAAAGACATGGCAGACCCCCCAAATGCTATTTTGGCTATCGGTTTTTGGTAAAGCCTTTTTTCTGTTTTCCCAAAGAAGGAGCAAAAAGAAAAGGGGCAAATTAAATAAACTGTCCGTTGACAGGGGAAAGGGCATCTGGAAAAGTGCAGAAAATCATCTTTTGGGAGAGGTTTAGCGTTATGAGCAATGAGCCTGTATTTGAGCAGATAGCTTCAGATGAGAGCTTTGTTTTTATGTGCGGGCCGGATTGCGCCTGCTTTAATGAGTGCTGCCGGGATCTCAACCAGTTCATGACCCCCTATGACCTGCTACGGCTGAAAATCGGCACGGGTTTAACTTCAGGCGCTCTGCTTGCCCGTTACATAAACATTGCCACAGGCCCGGCAACAGGTCTGCCTGTGGCCACCATCGCGCCGGGGCCGGGCAGCGATCTTCCCTGCCCATTTGTAACAGCAAAAGGCTGCGCGGTCTATGAGCACAGGCCTTCATCGTGCAGGGCCTATCCCCTGGTTCGGGCTGTGGGCGCCAAGCCTGATGACGGAGAGCTTTTTGAACGATTTTTTCTGGTGAAGGAGGCTCATTGCAAGGGCTTTTACGGCCCGGCTGCCCATACGCCAGCTTCCTGGATGGAAAACCAGGGGCTTGCCCCTTTCAACATTTCAAACGACAGTTTTTTATCCCTTATCCGCGCCAAGAACGCTTTAGGCAAAGGCCCGCTGCCCCAGGACAAACGCCAGCTTTTTATAAGGGCCTTGTACGATACGGACGGTTTTCGCCAGGACATAGCCGCCGGAATGCACAAGCAAAGCAAAAACCTGCCGGATCCTGCAACTGACGACCAGAGCTTTCTGGCCCAGGCCATGACATGGATGCTTGGCGTATTGCAGGAAGGCAAAATAAGCTGATGGCTGCCATTTAATTTTCACTATTTATCTGATATAAAGCAATAATCTGGATCCAAATTGGTGTTTGCCCTTCCAATAAAACCTTGCCCGAAGAAAGGCTTTTCCCCATGAAAAAAATTCGGATTTTTCTTGTACTTCTGCTTGTTGCTGCTACCCTGCTTGGCTCATACGCCTGCAAGCCATCTGACCAGGAGATGGCTGCAAGCTCTGGGGCGGTGTCCCAGGATGCTTTAACGGCAAGCATCCTCTCATCATTTGTTGGCAGCGCAGACTGGTTCTTTTTGAACCTGGAAAAGGACATGGAGTTTCTTGCCTCAACAAATGCCGTCATCTCCGGCAACTGGGAGGCCATGCAGCCCATGCTTGCCGCCTATCAGGAGCTTCACCCGGAGCTTTTTCTTTTTTTCGTGCTGCCCGATGGCTCTTACATGGCTGCCTCAAGCGGGCCAACCGGCAAAAATCTTTCAGACAGGGCCTATTTCCCATCCCTTATGGCAGGAAATGCGGTGGTGGGCGAGCTTGTGGTGAGCAAGGCCACGGGCCTTAAGGCTGCTGTTGTTGCCGCGCCGGTTATTTTGGATGGCAAGGTGGCCGGGGCAGTGGGCGCTTCCGTTTTTTTGGAGCAGTTAAACGACCGGATAACCGGCCTGCTGTCATTGCCTGAAGATATGCTCTTTTTTGCCCTGGCCCAGGACGGGCTGACCGCCTTGAACACCGTTTCCGAGCGGCTTCTGGTGAATCCAACAGAAATGCATGACCCGGAGCTAACCCGCGGCAAGGATTATATTATTGAAAATAAACGGGGTGTTGTAACCTATTCGCTGGGCAACATACCCCGCAGGGTCATGTTTGTAACCAGCCAGGTTACAGGCTGGCATTTTGCCATTGGAACCAAGGTTCAATAGAAGTTTTACGGGCAAAAAGGCATGGATCTCAATAACAAGGCAGCCCTTGTGCTTGGGGGCATTTGGGGAATAGGCAGGGCAGCGGCCTTGGCTCTGGCAGGCCAGGGCATGAAGGTGGCTGTTGCCTGGTACGACCGCAAGTCGGCCATGCCTGCCCTGGAAAAAGACCTGGCTGCCACGGGGGCAGATTTTTGCATACTCCACGCAGATTTGCGCGAGCCGCATGAAGCAAAGCTTTTAGCCGGGCAGACGGTTGCAAAGCTGGGGCGGCTGGATTTGCTTGTGAACAATGTGGAGCGGGGCGGCTGGCCCGTGGTGCATGGCCCTTATGCCCCTGCCCAGTGGGATTTGGAGATGCAGACCACCCTTTTTGCCAAGCGAAATATTTTTGAGGCCTGCCTGCCCTTTTTGAAAAAGCAGGGCGGGGCGGTTATAAACATTTCATCCATTGCAGCCAGGGTGGGGCGCAGCGGCCCGGCAGCCAGCGTGTTCAATGCTGGCTATGCAGCGGCCAACGCCGGTGTTAATGCCCTTACGGCAGACTTTGCCCGCCAGGGCGCGCCCACAGTTAGGGTTAACGAGCTTATGCTTGGCTTTTTTGAAACCCGCCACGGGCCGGGCACAAAGGGATGGGACCTGCTGGACGAAAAAAGCAAAAAGGCCATTTTGGATCACACCCTTTTGGGCCGAACCGGCCTTGTGGATGAGGTTGCAAGGGCCATAATCTTTCTGGCAAGGGATGCCTCGTTTATGACAGGCACAAGCCTTGTCCTTGATGGAGGCTATCTTTTGGGCGGGGACAAAACCCCTGCCATGCCCCCAGGCGTTGAGCCGTTGGATGCGGACACAAGGTTTGAATAGGCCTGGGCAGGTCCTTCTGGAATTTTGGGCTGGAATTTAAAGCTTAACCCTTTGCCGCCTGATTGGGGTAAAGGGGGGCCTGGGCGCGAAATGGGCCGTCCGGCGGCGGGGTGAAGCCTAAAACTGTTTTTAGAAAGCTCAAGGTTATGGCATAGGTTGCGCCCCACAAAACCTCATCGCCCTCTGGGGACTTTATGCCAAGGCAGGGCATATCCACAAAGTCCTGGCCGTAAAAGTCCTTGTATCTGCCGGTGAGCATAAGGCGGTAGGTGCCGTAGTTTAAGGGGTTTGTCAGCTCGGCAAAGCCTGCAAGAATCACCTTTTCAATTTCCCGGCCCTTGTGCAGGGGAACGCCTTTTTTTATTGCGCCCACCATTGGGTAGATTATGCGGCTGCGGGTGAGCATCCGGTGGCAGGGAAGCCCGCCCAAAAAATCTACCCTGTTGGGCCACAGTCGCATTTCCTCCCATGTTTCGCGCAGAGCGCCTGCCAGAAAATAGGTGAGCAGGCCAAAGGTTGTCCGGTCGCGCTGCCTGGCCAGGGCAAAGCCGGGGCTTTTTTTTAAGGGCAGAAGGTGGCGCACCAGGGTTTTGGCTGTCAGCAGATCCACAAAGGGCTGGGGATGACCGCCGGGAAAGCACAAGTCCCCCGGCTGGGGAACATTGCAGCTTCTTTTGTTGAAGACAAGCTGCCAGCCGCCGTCCGGCTCGTCCGGGTTGCCCCTGCGGGTTACAAGGGCCAGCACGGCAGCCTCCTGCCACAGCCCACCTTTGGCGGAATTGGCCCGGACAAATTCCTTCTGGGCCGCATAGTCCAGTTCCGCGTCTGCCAGGGCTTTTACAATGCGCTCTCTCATAAAAAAAGCATAGACCACAAAGAAGGCCCCAATGCAAGAAGGCTGTCTGCTGCAAAGGTCTGCCGCCTGGCTGCTAGTTCAAAATGGGGTCAAGTCCGGCAGGTTTTATAAAAGCCTGTTTCGGAAGGCTGTTTTGCGGAATCCTGTTGTCATCCAGCAATAGGGCTTCGCGGTGGCGCATAAGCCACTCCCGGTAGCAGCGGGCAAGGCCAGGATCCACAAAATGGGCGTTCTCTCCCAAGCACTTGAGCTCCTCAAAAATTCTCCAGTAAGTGAACATGAAAAAAAATCCTTTCCCTTAAAAAACAAAAAGCCCCAGGCTCTTGATAAGAGCCTGGGGACTGCACCCTGTTTACTTGATCCCCTTAAATTTTACCGGCAAAAAACCGGCCCCTGAAAAAAAGCGCTCTTCCGGCACCTTCCAATTTCAGGCAGCGCATGGGGCAGGTCTTCTGGCTTGTGGATCATTCAAAAAGGCCCTGCCTTCCCCTTTTGTAAAAAAAGAGTGGCAAAGAAAGGGGCCTTTTTGTCCCCACTCACAGCGGCGGGACCGCAACGGATTCAAACCGTTTTCCCTCTAAAGGCTTTATTTAAGCACTCCATGCGCAAATGCAGGCAAAAAGGCCCTGCATTCCAAAAACATTGTTGCCTCAAATTGCCGGGCAAGTCAAGATTTGCGTAAAAACCGGGTAGCAGGCACTAAGTAAACCGCATTATAAAATGCAGCCTTAAAATTGCGCCTGTCGGGTGTTTTATTTTTTTAGAGCAGGCCCATATTTATGGCATTGTCCAAAAAGGCTTTTTGGGCGGGGTTAAGCACTGTTGCCGGGCGCAGGCTCCGCAGGGTGGTGATGGCTTTTGGCGCATCCAGCCCCTGGTTTTTTGCAAGCCAGGCAGCCAGCACCATGCCTGTGCGGCCCCGGCCCTCAAGGCAGTGGACAGCCGGGGAAAGGCCCTGGTTCAGCCAGGCATCAAGAATATCCACAGCCTTTTTTAAAGAGTCAAAATCAGAAGGCTCTCCGTCATCCATTGGCACATGGGCATGGGCAAGGCCAGCCCTGCCATACAGGTGGCAGTAGGGGGCATCTTCAGTAACGCAAAGAATCGCGCCCACTCCTTCATCCTTTAAAGCAGCCAGGGTGGCTTCCATGCGCGTCAGCCAGGGTTCCGCCATTCCTGCAACCGAAAAACCGCCCAGCCAGCCGAATCGCAGGCTGGTCAGCAAATCGCTTTTGGTGAGGGGAGAGGGGGCAGGGTGGCTCATAATTCTTACCGGCAGTTTGCTGACGGGGGAAGGCTTTTAAGTGCCGAGCAATCCCCAAGCTCACAGGCCTTTTTAAAATCCGCGCAGGCAAGCTTGTCCTTGCCCATATCCATGTATGCCCAGCCCCGGTTGGTGTAGGCCAGGGCGTAGCCCGGATCAAGGGTTATGGCCCGGTCAAAATCCTCAATGGCCTTTGAGTGTCGGCCAAGCTGGGCAAGAGCCACGCCCCGGCTCAAATAACCCTTCACAAATTTGGGGTCTATCTCAATGCAGCGGGAGAAATCCTTTACAGCATCCCCCACCCTGCCAAGGCCCATGTAGGCTATTCCTCGGTTGAGCAGTGCATCGCAGGATTTTTCATCCAGCGCGATGGCCCGGTTGAAGTCGGCAATCCCCAGGCTGATGTTGCCCATCACAAGGTGGACTATGCCCCGGTTGATAAAGGCCTCCACATAATCGGGATTAATCTTTATGGCGCTGCTGTAAGACTCCAGGGCTTCATTCAGGCGCTGGCTCTGGCGCAGGGCAAGGCCCTTGTTGAAAAGCGAAAGGGCGCTGGCAGGATTTAGCGCAATGGCCCGGTCAAAGTCTGCAATGGCTTGCTCTGTCTGGCCCAATGCCCCGCGGGAGACCCCCCGGCTGTCGTAAATGGCGCTCACACGGCTGTCAATGAGTATGGCCTTGTTATACTGCTCTATGGCTTTTTTGTGGTTGCCCTGGCTGGCAAAGGCCGCCCCCAAATGGTGATAGGCCCGCGCATAAGTGGGGTCCAGCAAAATGGCCTTTTCGTAACCATTAACAGCCTCATCCACCCGGCCCATGCCCATAAGCACATCAGCCCGATTTGTATGAATAGCAGGGTTTTTGGGGTCTAGAGCAAGAGCCTTTTCAAAATGCTCAAGGGCCTTTTGGGGGCTGCCGCCGGCAGCAAGTATATCCAGGCCCTTTTCGCTATATTCCTTTGCCTGGGCTGATGGCCGGGCCTGGGCCAAATCCGGCGCAGTTTCCAAAACAGGCCCAGTTTTACCCGGCCCGCCCATTTGCGCGCAGGAGGCAGGCATAAGGCAGGCCGCAAGCAAAAAAAGAATAACCAAGCGCAATCTATAAGTTTTTTTCATGGGGTGTCCTGCTCCATAAGGCGTTTTGCCTTGGCAAGTTCGTCTTGCTCCATTTTTTGCTTCAGCTTTTCCAGGGTTTTTTTGGCTGCCTCGCTGCCCTGGCCTGCGGCCCTGGCCAAAAGCACATAGGCCCCGGCTTTGTCCTGGGGTATGCCCCTGCCGTTAGCCATGTGCACCCCCAGGCGGTACAAGGCCTCAACAGCGCCTTTATCTGCCGCCCTTTTGTACCAGCGGCAGGCTTCTGCCAGGTTTTTTGGCAGGCCCTGGCCGTTTTCATACATCATGCCCAAATCCCGCTGGGCCGCCGGGTCGCCCTTAACCGCAAGTCCCCTGTACCCGCGCACAGCCTTTGCAAAGAAAAATGATGGATTTTTCATCAGCCAGCTTCTCCACTTTTAACAATTCAGCCCAGAGGTTTTTAAGGTACCATACCCTGTGAAAAGCTTTGGGGCAAGCCCGGCAGGGCCATAAGCATTTGGAATTAGAAAACCACAAATGAACATGGCGGCTCCTGTGTTGTCATTTAAGGCCCACAAGCGCAGTCGAAACCCCTGCCGCTGTGAGCCGGAATCCATTGAGGGAGTTATAGGAAATAAAAGTTTGTTTTTATTCTGGATTCCCGCGTGCTCGGGAATGACGGCCTGGGGGCTGGATTCCAAGCATAAAGCGACCATGACGGCTTGGGCTTCCGTCCGGGAAGAAAGCCTAACAGATATGTTAAATATTTTTTCCAAATGCTTATGGCTCTGCCCCCAAAAAAATAGGCCTTGACATTAAAAGGGGGAATTCGATAGATATAAACCGACTGGCCGGTCGAAAAACCATCCAGCCGGTCGGCACATTAAGCCCAGACCTTTTGGCATAA
The DNA here is from genome assembly GCA_020060085.1 of Desulfobacterales bacterium. Classification (GTDB taxonomy): domain Bacteria; phylum Desulfobacterota; class Desulfobacteria; order Desulfobacterales; family Desulfatibacillaceae; genus JAGVAW01. The sequence continues at coordinate 4,262 of JAGVAW010000262.1, read as the reverse complement.
AGGCTTGGGCCGAAAAAAAGCATTCTTTAGCCTTATCCATTGAAATACAAATTCACGCACTTTTGAAACAATATTTGAAGTTTTTTTGAAAGGGGTGTGGGGAAAACTTTTTTTCCAAAAAAAGTTTTCCCCACAAATCCAAAACCCTCTCATTTTTTTGCTTTTCCCATTTTTCCGCCCTTTTTTAAGGAGGCGCAATTGGCAACTGCGGTATTGGAGGAGATAAGGCGCAGCCAGATTTTGGAGGCAGGGCTTGTAACCATTGCCCAAAAGGGTGTTGCAGCCACCACCATGGAGGAGGTTGCCAGGGCTGCGGGTCTTAGTAAGGGCGGGCTTGCCTATTATTTCAAGAGCAAGGACGCTTTGCACAAGGCGGTTTTCAAGGAGTTTTTCGACCAGGTTTTTGCCATGTGCCGCCAGCAGATGGAGGCCTATGACGACCCCATGGACAAGCTTTTGAGCTTTCAGCTTCTGTTTGATTCCGAGCATGAATATGCGCCTATGGGTTATCCGCTTCTGTTTGATTTCATGTCTGTTGCTGTCCGCAACAGCGAGTACCGCAAAATGTTTTCCGAGTGGGTGAACAACTGGATATCCCTTTTGATGGAGGCAATCGAGACAGGCATTGCCCGCGGCCAGTTTGAAGGGGTGAATCCTGAACCAGTGGCCCGCACAATATCTGCCATCTACCAGGGGGTTGCCACCCGCTGGTATCTGGCCCCGGACGAGCACTCCAGGCAATGGGCCTGGGACGCTGTTTGCCAAAGCGTGCACTCGCTCATGGCCCCGTATCAGCAACAGGCAAAGGCAGAAAAGGCAAAGGCGGTTTAACGGCAGAGGGAAAAGATGATTTGCGGGGGGAAAACTTTTTTGAAATAAAGTTTTCCCCCCGCACCCCCTTTTCAAAAAACTTTAAGTTATATTTCAATATGTTAGTCGCAATTGGGGGGGTGGTAAAGACAGATGAAAAGGGTTTGTGGATGAGCTTTTTAAAAGTCCACCCAAAGCAATAAGTAATTACAGCAAGGTCTTATGAGGCATAAAAAAACAGAGGCAGTCTGCTGAAAAGGTTTTTGACAAGAGGTATTTTTTAAAAGTGGTATGGGGAAAAGTTTTTTTAAAAAAAAATTCCCCCCACCAAAAGAGCTTTTTAACCACCTTTAACAAAAGGAGGCAGGGCAATGGCGGTTTTTAAAGACACAGAGCAGATGTACGAGGTGCTGGGCGGGCTTTTTACAAGCCTTATGGAAAATGAAGCTGTGCTCATCAAGTTTCTGGATGCCAAAATCACCATTCTTTACGAAATCAATGATCCCAAGGGCCAGATATGGCTTGCGCCTTCCCACGGGGTTGTGTGCGGCCCATGCGATGCAACGCCCGATGTCACCATGTGGATTTCCGGGGACGACTGCCACCGCTTCTGGTTAAAGGAGCTTAAACTGCCTGTTGCCATTGCCATGCGCAAAATAAAGACAAAAGGCTCTTTGCCAAAGGTGCTTAAAATGCTGCCGCTTTTAGGCCCTGCTTACGATGCCTACCCGGACATTGCCAGAAAGCACGGGCTGCCCATCAAATGATTTTTTTAAAGCCTGCCGAAGGCTTTTTTAACAAGGGGGAAGAAAAAAGATGAGCTACATTGATTTGAACATTGAGCTGACTGACGAGCACGAGCAGTTGAAGCGCGAGACCCACAAGTTTGCAAAGGACATTCTGCGGCCTGCCTCCCTTGAGCTTGACAAGATGGGGCCTGACGAGGTCATCAAGAGCGACATCTACTGGAAGGCCATGAAAAAGGGCTTTGAGCTTGGGTATCATTCCATCTTCATTCCCGATACCTGGGGCGGCATGGGGCTTGATCCCCTGGGAATCCACATTGTGCTTGAAGAGCTTGGCTGGGGCAGCGCGGACTTTGCCGTTGCATTCGGCGTTAGCTGCTTTCCGGCCTTTTTCTCGTCAATGATGCCCAACGAAAAGTTAATTGACGAGATAATCGAGCCTTTTTGCGCCAACACGGATGCCACATTCATAGGCTGCTGGGGCATAACAGAGCCGGATCACGGAACAGACACCCTATGCGTTGGCACCGAGCACTTTGACCACCCGGAAATTTGCTGCCAGGTGCGGGCCACAAAAGACGGGGACGACTGGATAATTGAGGGCCAGAAGTCATCCTGGGTGAGTAACGGCACGGTTGCCACCCATGCCATGCTCTTTCTTACCATAGATCCATCAATGGGCATGGCGGGAGGGGGAATATGCATTGTTCCGCTTAACCTGCCAGGAGTGCGCCGGGGCGCTCCGCTGGATAAAATGGGCCAGAGGGCGCTAAACCAGGGCGAGATATTTTTTGACAGGGTGCGCGTGCCAAACGATTATATGGTGGTTGACCATGAATCGTACACGGGCATGGTGGATTTGACCCTTGCAACAGCCAATGCCAGCATGGGGGCAATGTTCACAGGGGTAGCCCGCGCCGCATTTGAGGAGGCCCTTGCCTACTCCAAAGAGCGCATTCAGGGCGGCAAGGCCCTTTTTGAGCACCAGAACATAAAGCACAAGCTTTTCAATATGTTCCAGAAGGTGGAAGCTGCCCGCGCCCTTTCACGGGCCGCGCTCATCTACAACCTTAACAACACGCCTCCTCTCACCCATTACTCCATTGCAAGCAAGGTTTTCTGCACACAGACAGCCTTTGAGGTGGCAAATGATGCAGTGCAGATTCTGGGCGGCATAGGCCTTTCACGGGAATACCCGGTGGAAAAGCTCTTCCGGGATGCCCGCGCAGCGCTCATTGAAGACGGGGCAAACGACAGCCTTATGATAACGGGCGCACACTGCCTGTAAGCAAAAGGGAGGTGCAATAATGGCAAGCCAGTTAAACGATCTGCCCATTTTCCAGTATCTTGGCGTGCAGAACCCGGACCCGGAAAAGGTATCTTACATATTTGTGGGCGATGACGGCTCCGAAGAGCCAATCACCAACCTTGCGCTTTACCAGAATGTGCACCGCATGACCCGCATTTTGCAGGATGCGGGAATTGGCCAGGGGGATGCCTTTGCCATTATCATGCGAAACCACCCGGAATTTCTCTATGCCCTTTTTGCAGCGGTTTCACTGGGGGCTGTGGCTGTTCCCATTGATCCGCGCTCAAGGGGCCAGCGCCTTGCCTTCCAGATAAACAACACCCACTGCAAGGGGGTCATCATCTCCGATCACCTTGTGGAGGGCCTAAAGGAGGTTGAAAAGGAAATCCCCTCCACAAAGGTTCTCGGCGTGGTTTACAAGGCGCATCACAGCATTGCAGAATTTTCCGAGTACCCGGATATTAACGGCCTTATGGCCTTTGCAAACCCGGAGCCGCCGGACGGCTTTGCTGCCCTGGATTTTGCGCGGCCTGCCCAGATAATCCATACCTCCGGCACCACGGGCGACCCCAAGGGCGTTGTGTTAAAGACCGACCGCTACATGGTTTACGGGCTTATGGGAACCATCATCTGGAACTATCAGCCTGATGACATCCTTTACACGGGCCTTTCCATGACGCATGGCAATGCCCAGTCCGTAACGGTGATTCCCGCCCTTGCCAAGGGCATACAGGCAGTTGTTTCCGAGCGCTTCACCAAAAGCCGCATCTGGGACATATGCCGCAAGTACGGCTGCACAAGCTTTTCCCTGCTTGGCGGCATGATGGCTGGCATCTACAACGAGTTGCCCCGGCCCTGGGACAGCGAAAACCCGGTGCGAACCGTCATAAGCGCGGGGACCCCGCGGGCCATCTGGCAGGACTTTGAAGAGCGCTTCAATGTGAAAATTCACGAGTGGTACGGTGCGGTGGAAGGCGGCCTTGCCCACAACCCGCCCGGCCAGGGGCCAATAGGCTCATTTGGCAAGCCGCCCGGAGACCTCATTGAAATGAAAATAGTGGATGAGGCAGACAATGAGCTGGCCCCCGGCGAGCTTGGCGAGCTTATAAGCCGCATGAAAAGCGGAAATACCGAGGTGAGCTACTACGGCAAGGAAAAGGAATCCAAGGAAAAGACCCGTGGCGGCTGGCTGCGAAGCGGCGATATCTGCCATCAGGATATAGAGGGCTTTTACTACTTTGACTTCAGAAAAGGCGGCGGCCTGCGCCGGTCCGGGGATTTTATTCAGCCCGACTATGTGGAAAAGGTTATAGGCCTGGCCCCGGATGTTTCCGAAGTCTGCGTGTACGGCGTGCCTGCCCAGTCCGGCGCGCCCGGGGAATCGGACATCGTGGCCG
>JAGVAW010000035.1 GCA_020060085.1 Desulfobacterales bacterium | reverse complement strand
CTTTTGCCTACTGGGTGGTGCACAGCATGAGCCTTTCTTTGGGCTATGCAGGCAGGCTGCCGCCCCTGGTTGCAGCCTGGGCAGCCAATGGGGTCTTCGGCCTCATTACCTTGTCTCTGGTGAGAAGGCTGGAATAGCCAAAAAAGCGCCAATAAAGTAAAAGAGCCATGAAGATTTTCTACAACATAGCCCTGTTTCTGGCAGCACTGGTGCTTTTGCCTTTGGGTCTTGTTATGACCCTTTTTTCCGAAAAAAGGCGAAAAACCTTTTGGCAGCGCCTGGGTTTTGGTGATTTTAGGGCTTTGAAAGGGCTAAAGCAGCAGCCTATATGGGTTCATGCCCTTTCCGTGGGCGAGGTGCGCTCATCAACAAGCCTTGTAAAAAGCCTTGCCAGGGCTTTTCCAAATCGGCCAATTGTCTTTTCAGTTTCCACGGCCACAGGCAGGCAGACGGCATCGGATATTCTGGCAGATTATTGTGCAGCAATCTTTTACTTTCCCTACGATTTTTACCCCTGCGTTCGCCGGGTGGTAAAGGCGGTCAACCCGGCCCTTTTCATATTTGTTGAAACCGATTTCTGGCCCAATATGCTATGGGCCTTAAACAAACGACAGACGCCTGTTATGTGGGCCAATGCCCGACTTTCGGAAAACTCCTTAAAGGGCTACAAAAGGCTCAACTTTGCTCTTAAAAGCGTGTTTGGGGCCATAAGCGCCTTCGGGCTTGCTTCTGCCCTGCAAAAAGAGAGGTTTGTCAGTCTTGAAATTGACAGCAGCAAATTGGTGATAACCGGCAACATAAAGTTTGATCAGCCAACCCCAAAAACGGATTTGGCCCTTGCAGAAGCTGTGCGAAAAGTAGCCGATGGCCGCAGCATAATTGTTGCCGGAAGCACCCATCCCGGCGAGGAGGAGCATCTTTTATCCTGCATGGAATTGCTTTTGCAGCAGGGAATTGAAACCCTTTTTGTGATTGCCCCGCGGGACCCAAAACGCTCGGAGGCTGTTCGCTCTCTATTTTCACCCACCGGGGCCGCGCTTTTGTCGCAACTTGAAAAGGCAGGCACAAAGGCCAAGGTGCTTGTGGCCGATGAGCTTGGAAAGCTAAACACCCTTTACAGCATTGCAGATGCCTGTTTTGTTGGTGGAAGCCTTGTGCCCCAAGGGGGGCATAACCCCATAGAGCCTGCGGCTTTGGGCAAGGCAATTGTGTTTGGCCCCCACATGGAGGACTTTGTGGAGGTGGCGGATATTCTTGTTGCCAAGAGGGCGGCAATCCAGGCGGCGGATGCAAAAAGCCTGTGCCGCGCCCTGGCCCTTTTTGTGACGGTTCCGGAAAAGGCGGCCCAGATAGGGCAGCGGGCAATGCTGGTCAAGGAGCAAAATACTGGGGCTGTGGAAAAAACCGTGGCTCTTGCCGGAAAGCTGTTAAAAAGTGAGAATTGAAGAAAAAATCCGCTCTGTCATAAATCAGGGAGCAAAGCCTGATCCTGTGCTGGACGCAGTTTTGAGTGCAGCAGGCGCAGGATACTCTGCGGCCATGCGCCTGCGGGCAGGCCTTTACCAAAAGGGGCTTAAACAAGCACAAAAAGCGCCTCTTTTTGTGCTGTCTTTTGGCAACATCACCCTTGGGGGCACGGGCAAAACCCCCCTTGCCATGCACACGGCAAATCTGTTGGCCCAAATGGGCATAAAAACCGCCATTGCCAGCCGGGGCTACGGCGGAAGTATGCAGAAGCGCGGCGGCGTGGTTTCAGATGGAAGCAGGCTCTTGCTTGGCCCCCAGCAGGCAGGGGACGAGCCTTTTCTCATGGGCCTTTGCTTGGAGGGGATTCCTGTTGTTATAGGCGCAAACCGTTTCCGCTCCGCCCTTTTTTGCGCCAAAAAATTCAACACCCAAGCCCTTATTTGCGATGATGCCTTTCAACATCTTTCCCTTGCCCGGAATCTGGACATTGTGCTTGTGGACGGCAAAAACCCCTTTGGCAATGGCAGGGTTTTTCCGCGGGGGCCGCTTCGGGAGCCAATCAAGGCCTTATCCCGCGCCCATGCTCTTGTAATCACCCGCTCAAGTGGCAATACCCCTGATTTGATAAAAAAAATCTGGCCTAATAACCGCCCTGTTTTCCATTGCTCTCACGAGCCGGAGGGCTTGATTGAAGGCGCTTTTTTCTCCGGGGAAAAAATAGGCGGCCAAAGGGCCTTTGCCCACGATTTAACCGCCCTTGCAGGTAAAAAGGTGTTTGCTTTTTCGGGAATTGCCGATAACCAAAACTTTTTTTCATCCCTTGAAAAACTTGGTGCAATCCTTACCGGGACCCGGGCCTTTGCTGATCACCATGCCTATAGCCCGGTGCAGTTGGAAGAAATTGCCCAAGCAGCTTTAAAAAGCGGGGCAGGGCAGATTATAACCACAACAAAGGATGCTGTGCGCCTTGGCAAATGGAATCCGCCGGGCATAAGCTGGTATGCACTTTCCATTAAAATCCGTATGGCAGACCCGGCTGCCTATCATAAGTTTATAAAGGAGTCTTTTCTTGCCTTTGGAAAATAAAGCCCAAAACCTGCCGCCCTTAAAGGTGGTTGCATTTCTGGACATGAGGCCCGGCCACAGGAAGCAGACCCAGGGCATTGTCAACGCCCTTGCCCGGCTTACGCCCATTGCGCTTTTTCCGGTGAACATGGGCGAGCCTGCGCCCGGCTCCTCTGTGGGCCAGGCATTCGGATATTTTGGTGCCCTGCTGGGCCTGCCCGGCGGGGTCAAAATCGGCAAGGGCCATCCGCCCCTGCCCGAAAAGCCGGATCTCATTCTCGGAGCAGGCTCACGCACCCATTTTCCCATGCTCAACCTTCGCAGAAGAAGAGGGGGCAGAGTCGTCACCTGCATGACCCCCAATCCGCCTTTGGCAAGCCTTATGGATCTTTGCTGCGTACCTGCTCATGACGAACCTCCGGCAAAGGACAACATCCTTGTTACGCTTGGCCCGCCCAACACCGCCGCATCACATGGCCTGCACCGCGAGGACAGGGGCCTTATCGCTGTGGGCGGGGTTGACGAAAAAACCCATGTCTGGGAGCCAAGGCGCATAATGGGCTGCGTGGAAGAGGTCTTAAAAAAAATGCCCGGCGTTTTTTGGAGCATAACCACATCCCCGCGAACCCCGCCTTCAATGGAGCCAATGCTGGCCGGGCTTGCCGAGATATTTGAAAATGCGGTTTTTTTCCCTTTCCGTAAAACAGCCCCAGGCTGGGTGGAGGAGCAATATGCCCAAAGCTGCTATGCCTGGGTCACTGCGGATTCGGTTTCAATGGTTTACGAGGCCCTTTCAGCAGGATGCCTCACAGGCATAATTCCTGTGGAGTGGAAAAAGCCCGACTCCAGGCTTGCCAGGAGCATCTTTCTTGTGGAACACAAGTCAATTGCCCTTTCCTTTTCAAAGTGGGAGAAAAACCCCCTGTCCTGGCCCCAGGCAACAAAGCTTGACGAGGCGGGGCGTTGCGCCAGGGAAATACTGCGGCGCTTTTTTCCGGAGAGGCTTGCCTGAAGGTTAAAGCAAGGCGCTTGCCTGCCTTGACAAGGCAGGTGCCGGGCTTTTAGAAGAAGGGCCGGAGTTGATTGTTTTGCATTTTCCATAGGAGCCTGTTTTCGGGCTTTTTGCCATTATGGTTTGAGGAGGATTATTGTGTCAGGCAGGCCACTTAAGGTTATTCAGATGCTGCCTGCTCTCCACTCCGGCGGGGTGGAGGAGGACACCCTTGAAATGGCGGCCTTTCTTGCGGCAAATGGCCACAAAAGCATTGTGGTTTCAGCTGGTGGCCGCCTTGTAAAGCGGCTTGTCAAGCAGGGCGCTGCACATATAAGCCTGCCTGTGGGCGAAAAGGGGCCAGCTCTTTTAAAGGCTCTTTATCCGCTGCGGCGGCTTATGGCAGATCAGCGGCCCGATATTTTGCACCTGCGCTCACGGGTTCCGGCCTGGGCCGGATTTGCCGCCATAAAAAGCCTGCCTGCCCGCAAAAGGCCTGCTGTGGTTACAAGTTTTCACGGGACCTACTCGGTTCATGCAGGTTCTGCCATAATGACAAAGGGCGACAGGGTCATTGCCATATCAAAGTTTATTGCAGACCACATAAAGGATAATTACGGGGTTTTCGGTCCAAGGGTGGCGCTCATCCCAGGCGGTTATGATGAAACCCGCTTTTCTCCCAAGGCTGTTGACCTTGCAAGGGTGAGCGGCCTTGCAGCCCGCTGGGGCCTTATGGACAACAAGGCCCCTGTCATAATGCTTCCTGCCCGGCTAACGGGCTGGAAGGGGCACAGATACCTGCTGGAAGCCCTGGCCCTTATCAAAGAGGCTTGGTGGATAGCTGTTTTTGTGGGGGATCCTGCCGAGAACCCCGGCTTGGTAAGGGAGCTTAAATCCGCCATCAAGGATAAGGGCCTTGTTGATCGCGTTTATTTTGTGGGCCGGGCAGATGATATGCCCGCAGCCTACCTTCTGGCAGACCTTGTGGTCAGCGCCAGCATTGAGCCGGAGGCCTTTGGCCGGGTTTCCGTGGAGGCGATGGCAATGGGCAGGGCCGTTGTTGCCACGGCATTAGGTGGAAGCTTGGAAACCGTGTCTCAAGGAGTAACAGGCTGGCTTGTTCCCCACAACAGCCCCCCGGCCTTTGCAAGGGCCATCCTGGAGGCTGTGACAGACAGGGAAAAACGGGAGGCCTTTGGTGCTGCGGCAGCACAAAGGGCACTTACTCAATTTTCAT
>JAGVAW010000246.1 GCA_020060085.1 Desulfobacterales bacterium | reverse complement strand
GCGGCGCTGTGTGTCCAGAGCCTCCTGAGCCTTCTTCTGCTCGGAGCGGTCAACCAGCACAAGAACATGGCTGGATTTTTCATCCAAAAAACCTTCAAGGGGCCGTCCATAGGCAAGGCAGGCGGCAGAGCTTTTATCTGGCCTTAAAATCTGCAATTCAAGCCCGTCAAAGGCGCTTTTTTGTGCCAGGGCGTTTTGCAGGACCCCAACAGCAGCCTCCTGCCCCGGCGCAACAAGGTCTGTAAAACACCGCCCATGAGCATCTTCAAGCATCTGGCGCGCTGTGGGGTTCCACAAACGGGAAATTGTTCCATCGTTTGTAAGGGAGAGTATGGGAAGAGGTGCAGACTCCACCAGGGCGTTGATGGTTGCCCCTGCCCGCTCAAGCGCGCGGGCGCTCTGCATATGGCGGTCTGCCCGGCGTCCGGATAAATAGCCCAGAAAAAATCCGGCAATAGACATGAAAGCAACAAGGCCGATGCGGGGAAGTGTAACAATTCCAGGGCGTTCAAACATATGCTCAACGGTTATGCCAAGGACGGTGAGCGCCACGGCAATAACAGGCCCCAGCAATATCCAGTTGCGGGTGTTTTTTTCCATTGTAACCCGGGCAAAGAAACGCCATTAAAACGGAGAGAGGGCGCCATTCCCGTTTCCCCCAATGGCAACCCTGCACCTTTTTCGAAAAGGCGACACAAAAACTGATAATACATATCACACTTTTCGTATAAAATATTTTTTATTTTACGCGCTGCGTCAGATTTGTCAAAACTCCTGCAATAAGCCAATTAATACCAGAAAATGATGATATAATATCAGGAAAGCCTTACTTCACGGCATTTTCAGGCCTTGCAGCCCCCTTTTGGAAGAACATAGGCAAAGGGTGAATAGACCTGCACAAATTCCTTGACTTTAAATTTACTATTCGTTAAATTAACGATAATTAAATTATAGGTGACCCATGCCCAAAACCACAAGAAATGAAGAGCAGATCGAGCAGGTCCGCGAAAGCATTGTGCAGGGGGCGCTGGATCTGATTGTTGAGGAGGGCTATGAAAACCTTACAATGGCCCGGCTTGGCTCGCGCCTTAAAATGACCGGGGCCAACCTCTACAACTATTTTCAAAACCGCGATGCACTTATCATTGCAATCCACAAAAAAATTTTCATCCTTCTGCATGAAAAATTGAGCCAGGCCCTTTTGGGCCGGGCAACCCCGCTGGAGAAGGTGAAAAGCCTTGTCCACGCCTTTGTTGGTTTTGGCATTGAAAACGCAAACATTTACGACATAGCCTTTTCCCGCCCGCGCCGCCATTACAGCGCCTACAAGGGCACCCCCCTTGAGGACAAGGCCTATGAGGAATACTTGAGCAGCTTTGAAGTGCTGGTGCTCGCCAACAGGGTCATGCAGGATTTTCTCAAGACAAAGGGCCTTGTTGCCCCGCCAGAAACACAGTTTCTTGTCATAAAGTTTTTAAGCGAGCTTCACGGAATCATCTCCCTTTATAACAGCGGCCTGCTGCCGGAAATAGCAAGCGATCCGGCAGATACGCTAAAATCCGTTACTCAAGAGATAACCAAAAGAATAGCAGACATAAAAAACCCTCACCTTTAAAAAGGGGGAGTCATGTTCCAAAGCAATGAAAACATCAACTGGGGCCCCTGCCTTGCAGGGGATGATTTGCAGGCGGATTTTTCCATACAGGCCCCTGCCCTTTCGCCCCAGAGCCTTGGCTACCTTCGCCACCAGCCTAAAGCGCCTGCCCGCGCCATTGGCGTAAGCGCAATCACCTACGGACTGCTTGCAGCCTTTGCCGCAAACTTCAACTTTCGGCCATCATTGAACAAATGGCTAAAAGGCGCTGACGGCCCCATAAACTTTTCGCTGGGCATCTGCTCGCGTGATTTTGCGGTGAGCCACACGCTGATTTTTAAAAACAGCAGGGTGAGCGTGCAGAGGGGCATAGAGGGCCGCCCGGACACAACCCTTGTTTTCCGCACTCCGGGCCACATTTTAAAAATGCTTTCCGCCACGCCTGATGAGGTTATTGCAATGCTGGCCCAAAGCAGCATGAACACAAGGGGCAACCTGGCATACGCAAGCCTTTTCAATTTTTATTTGAGCCTGCTTTTGCAGTCAAACCAGCAAAAAACAGTCAAAAAACGCATTGAGCAAAAGCGCGGCAAACTGCGTGAAAACGCCAAGGTTTTTGACCCGGCTCTTAAAAACGAGCGTGCGGCCAGAAGAAAGCAGCGCATTAACTGCCGCAAGATTGACAAGGGCGTGAAATACCTTGAAGACCCTTTTCTGCCCCAGTGGGGCCTGGAGGATTTTCCCAGGCTTGCCTCCTGGCGGAAAAAGCTGCATGACACCCGGCCAAAAATCTGCCACGAGCGGCCAAAGCTCCTCACCGACTGGCACAGGGCCCACGGCTTTGAGACCGACAATTCCGGCAGGCCCTGGATTCCCGAACTTCGTCAGGCTTACGCCTTCCGGCATCTCATGGAAAACCGGCGTCCCATAATTTGGGATGAGGATATATTTGCAGGAACAAGCGGAACTTCCTTTATTACGCCCCTTGTATATCCTGATGCAGCCGGCCACACCATCTGGGGCGAGCTTTTCTCGTGCAGAACAAGAGAGCTTGTACCCTATGAGGTTGATGATGAAACCATAAGAATTCTTCACCAGGAGATTTTTCCCTACTGGGCAGACCGCAATATCCGCGAATGGGTCCGCCGGGCATACGGCGAGCCACTTTCGCTATGCATTGACGAGCACCTTGCAGCCTATTTTGTGTGGAAGTCCATTGGCATGAGCGAAACCATCCCCGACTGGGAGGCCCTTTTAAAGCGAGGCACCCGCGGGATGATAGAAAACATCGAAAAGGAGCTTGCTGCTGACCCATCTGCTGACGCGCAGAAGAAAAACACCCTCCATGCCATGATAATAAGCCTGGAAGCAGTGAATGCCTATGCAAGAAACCTTGCAGCCCATGCAAGCGCCCTGGCAGGGGAAGCAAAGAATCCGGCCCGCAGGAAAGAGCTTCTCAAAATGGCGGCAGCGCTGGGCCGCGTACCTGCCCGGCCGCCAAAAAGTCTTTACGAGGCTG
>JAGVAW010000311.1 GCA_020060085.1 Desulfobacterales bacterium | reverse complement strand
GGGGGGGGGGGGGGGGGCTTTTTCCCAAAAAAGCCCCCCCCGCAATAAATTTTTGAGTTTTGCAATTGGCTCCATCTCTTTAAAAATTATTTTTGCCCGGCCCCTGCCAGCATGGCATCCTTTTGTTTGCGTATGCGCGGGTCGTAGCAGTCCACAGGCAGGCTTCCGGCTCTTGCTATGCAGCCGTTGCAGAAGTTGCAGACAGGGCCGGAGGTATTTTCTTTAAGATGCCGGTAAAGCCAGGGATCTGCAATCATTGCCCTGGCAACAGAAACAGCATCGCAGCGGCCCTGGCTGATGGCCCGGCTCATGGCGTCCTTTGTCTGAAAGCCTCCAACACATATTACGGGAATGGACAGGCGCTTTTTGAAGTTGTCGGCATAGCTCAAGTTAAAACCCTGTTTTGCGGGCCAGAGGGTGTTGCAAAAAAGGGCCATGGCTGGCCAGGCCATTTTTATGCCTGTTTTGCGGAGCCAGGGCAGGGAATCCACAAGCCCCTCCTTTGTGAGTCCTTTGAAAAAGGGTGCAAAGCTGCCCCTTATCATGGGGCCGCCGGATTCATAGTGGCCTACTGTCACCTCCAGACCGTTTAGACCCTCCTGCTCAAGGATGCGGGCGATTTCAACAAGCTCCCTGTTGGAAAGACCCTTCCGGCCCGGCAGCCAGTCTGAACCGTTGATCTTGGCAATAACCGGGAAGTCTTCCCCTGCCTGTCGGCGCACCTGGGAATAGACCTCCAGCAGAAAACGAAGCCTTTTGACAAAGGAGCCTCCGTAGGCATCTGTGCGGCGGTTGGTGTAGGGGGTGAGGAACTGGCAGATGAGATACCCGTGCCCTGCATGAATCTGCACTCCGTCAAAACCCGCTTCCCGGCAGATGGCCGCAGCAGCGCCGTAGTCTTTGGCTGTCTGGCTTACCTCGCTTGCCTGCATGGGCCGGGGCCTGGTTCCCAAAGCCTTGTCCGGAACGCCGGACGCAGACAGGGCCTCAATGCCCAGCGTATGGGGAAGCACCTGGCGTCCGCAGTGGTTAAGCTGGCCGAAAATTTTTCCGCCATGCTGGTGAACCATATCCGCAAGTTGTTTCAACCCAGGTATTTTGTCTGGATTATCTGCGCCAATCTGCCGGAAGGTGGATTGGCCTTTTCGGGAAATATAAAGGTTGCCCGTGATGATAAGAGGCGTGCCAGCCTGGGCAATGGGTTGGTAAAACTCAATAACCTCATCACTTACAAAGCCGTCTTTTGTGGCCCTTGTCTCTGCGGTGGCGGTTTTGAAAACCCTGCCGTCAACTGCAAGATTTCCAATTTTAATTGGGCTGAAAAGAACTTGGGGATTTTGCGTTGTTTCCATGAAGAGCTTCTCCATAAAGGCCCTTGGAGGCAGTACCTTGAAATCCGGCCCCGGTTTTAACAAAAAGGGATGGGGCTGGAGAGGAATTTACTGAATGATATGTCATTCTTTAACGCCTTGCAAGAAAAATATTTCCCGAAAAAGCGCAGCCTGATGGAGTTTTTTATGTGGGCAGCAGGCGAATCATAAGGGGCAGTGCACCAAAGGTTCCAATGGCGCTTCCCAGGTTGGTTAGCACAACCACAAGCAGAATCCGGGTTATCTTGTTTCTCCAAAAGCCCTTGAAGCTGCTTATGTCCCTGGGAATGGCTTCCATGTCACAGACCTGGGGTTTTCGCAGCCAGGCCTCGCACAGGCCCGCCACCCATCCTGCGGCAATGGTGGGGTTTGCGGAGGTAAGAGGTGCGGCAATAACAGCAGAAAGGATTGTCAAGGGATGTGCCAGGGCTGCCGTGGCCCCCAGGCCTGCCATAAGGGCGTTTAGCCCCACCCACCAGACAAGCATCTGGGTTCCGGCTTCCTTGCCGGCCCACACAAAACCGGATGTGACCAGCAGAACCACCAGAAGGGGCAGGCCCCACTTGAGTACGGGCAGGATTTTGGAGCGGGGAGGCAGAACCTCCAGGGCAGCAATATTCTGGGGCTGACCCCAATAGCGCATTATGCCAGGAACATGGCCCGCGCCCACAACTGCAACAATTTTTTTGCCCGGTGCGGTGCGGATTTTTTCAGCCAGAAAGCGATCCCTCTCGTCAATAAGCACGGAGCGCAGGGCAGGCATGGCCTGGCCCAGCTCATCGAGCATCAGCTCAAGCACATCCTTCTTCTTCAAGGCCTCCACATCCTCTTCTGTAAGCTCGCTGGATTCGGCCACAGCGCCCAGAAACTGGAAAAGCAGCTTCACCTTGGCCCAAAAGCCCATGAGCCTCCAGGCACGGGCAAGGGTGACCCGAATTTCCCGGTCACTGGCCTGGACAAAAGCATCAACCTCTTTTGCAGCCTCCACGGCGGCAAAAAGCTCGGCCCCGGCCTGCACGCCAAGCTTGTCGGCAATACGGCGCTGAAAGGATGAAAGCAGAAGGTGGGAAAGAAGAAGGTAAGCCCGCTTTTGCTTTATGACCTGCACCATGTCCATGTTGCGCCATGCCTGGGGGTCTGTAATTGTGGCCATCCGGCTGGCGCACAATTCCACGCACACGGTGTCGGGCTTTTCAATGGCAATCACCTTTTTTACAAGCAGGGCGCTCTGGCTGGAAACATGGGCTGTGCCCACTATAACAATGCGCCTGCCCTCGTATTCCAGCTCAAGGACATCCCGTTTTTCATCAGCGCCAAGGCCCTCATTATCCTGGCCCTGCAAGGCTTCTTGGTTTTGGGGGGTTTCTTGCTCCATACTTTTGTTGCCCTGGGGCTGGCAGGGGCTGTCCTTTCATATAAAGGCCCGGCAAAGGGCTTGGGCGCTTTTGGTTGGTTACACAGCGTTTGCAGGAAGAAAAATTTTCCCCCGGTAATACTTAAGCTCTGCAAGAGACTCCAAAACATCGGAAAGCGCGGTGTGCCGGTTTTGCTTTTCATAGGCCGGAAGGGACGGGTACCAGCGCTTGACAAGCTCCTTTATGGTTGAGACATCCACAATCCGATAGTGCAGAAAGTCGTTTAACCTGGGCATATAACGCACAAGAAAGCGACGATCCTGCCAGACGGAGTTGCCGGCAAGGGGGCAGACCCCTGCCTTGCAAAGGCCGGAAAGAAAAACCAGGGTGGTTTCTTCTGCTTCCTGGGTGGTAACGGTTGAATTACGGATGCTTTCCATAAGCCCTGATGCTTCATGGTGTCTTTTGCTCCAGGGCTCCATGTTTTCCAGCACACTTTTGGGGTGGTTTATTACAAGGTTAGGCCCCTGGCCCAGAACATTGAGATCCAAATCCGTAACAAGGGTTGCAATTTCCACAATAACGGACTTGTCCGGGTCCAGGCCCGTCATCTCCAGGTCCATCCACACAAGATGCTTGTTCATTTGTCTTCTTTTCTGTTTTATTGGCCTGGATGGGGATAATATCCTGACCTCAAAAACAAATTTAAAAGCCCAACGAAAAGATTTTTTTGCAAAAAAACTTTTTATGGCCTTATTATTCTCGATAAAATCAGCAAAACCATTTATCCTGCCAAAAGGTTTTTGCCCCTTTCCGAGCAGGGAAAGCAATCCTGCATTGGAAGCGCACTCAAAATTCAAAAAATATCATATCTAAAACCCTTTTTCCATAGATGTTTGCAACTGCCTTACTATTTTTCATCCTTCAATTTGAAAAACCGCCTCCTCCATGCGCTCGCATTTGCATTTGGGGCAGCGGCCAGGTTTTTTAAAGCGTTTTTTGCTTTCAAAGACAAAGCCGCAGCTCACGCAGGAGTAAGGCGAAATTGTAAGCTTCTGCCCCCTTGCCGCAAGGGATTTGTCCACATGGGGCAGGTGGCTTGACACATCCTTTTCGCTCATCCCTGCAAGTTGAGAGATATCCCTTATTGTTGCCGGACCATTTAGAAGTATCTCCTCAACTCTGCGGCGGGGCGTGCGGCTTTTGGCAACGGGCTTCATTTTTTGGCTAAAATCCGGTGGTTGTTTTTGCCAAAACAGCAATGCGCCCAAGGCTTTGCGGCCCAAAATAAGGGCTGTGGTTCTGCTGTTCACCCGGACGGACGGCCTTTTAAGTTAGCGGGCGGTTTTCCTTAAAAGCCTTCATGGCCTCGTCTGCGAGCTCGTGCCCCCTTTTTGAATAGCGGGGCGAAAAGTGAAAGACAACAAGATTTTTGGCATTGGCCAGGGCTGCCAGACGGCCGGCGAGCGCTGCTGTAAGGTGGCCTCTTTTTTTGGCAAGTGCGGCATCCTTTTCTAAAAAGGCGGCCTCAATAAAAACCATGTCCGCATCGCGACACAAACCTGTTATGATTTGCTCGTTGGCCTCTGTGGGTGCGGCATCGGTGATGTAGGCCAATTTTTGGCCTGGCGAGATTTTTACCAAGTCTTTTTGCAATTGCCCAAGGGTGAAAGTTTTTTCCTTTTTGTCGGCAGTCCTGGCAGTGACTGGGGTGTCAGGCGGCGCTTTCTCGTGCAGGGCTTTTTTAAATTGGGCAAGCCAGGGGCCTGTTTCCAGGCCTTTATCTGCAAGAGCCACTTTTAGAATGTTGATTCTGTAAGGCTCCCAAAGGGCAAAGCCCAGGCAGTCGATTTTGTGATCCAGAATTGCAGCTTCCACTATAAATCCCGGCAGGCAGGCCACAAAAGGAGATGGAGGCGAGCTTGAAATTTGGGTCCGGGCAAAGCCCTTATTAAGGTCAAATTTTGCAAATTCGTGACAGTCTTTTTTCTTTTCAACAACAACAAGGGAAAGGTTGTTTTCAAAATTCTCAACAAGATTCCATGTGTAGGAGGCCAATTTGGCCTCTACCCGGTCTGCAATGCCCGAAGGTCCGACCACGGTCAGGACTTTTTCTCTGCCGATGAGTACGCGCACAAGCCGGTCAAAGCCCATGAAATGATCCATGTGGGCGTGGGACAGAAAAACATGGCTTATTTTGAGCAGATCGCGGGAGCTTAAGGGCGAAAGGTCGCCTGCATCAAACAAGAGGGCTTGGCGGGAAAAGGAAAAGCTTACAAAAAGGCCAGGATCCGCAAATGGATCACAATGGACGAGTCTTGGCAGAAATGAAGGAGGCATGGCGCTTTGGTGGACGGCTTTTGCAGATGAAGCCAGCGCCCTTAAGGATTGGAAAAACCTGCCAAAGGGGCTAATTCAAAAACCGGCTCACCTGCTTGTGGACGCATTGATAAACATCCAGGTCATCGCCAAAAACATCAATAACATCCTTGTGGCTGATGAGGTCTTCAACTATCCAGGCTGTAAGGTAGATGCTCACCACATGGGGGTCCCGGACAAGGCGGCGCAGAGGGGCGATTTTGTAGTTGATGTCAAACTCTTCCATGCGGGAAAGGGTTTCCAGCACCTTGACAAACTCCTCCTGAAGGGAGTTCTTGCTGGTGGTTTCTATAAGGCCATCATCAATGAGCTTCTGGGCCAATGCGCTGGCAAGGGGTTCAAGGACATTGGGCAACTGGTGCAGGGCTTGGCGCCTGCGGAATTCCTTGTCACTCTCGATGCGGCTCAAGATGCGGGACTCTCTGTTGCTTGGTCTGAAAACTTTTCCCATTGTGCAATCTCCCAAAAGGGATAATCCCGTAAAGAGCCGGAAGAGCTGTTTTTACGGGACGGGGAGGGCTTCATATCCTCCGGCCTCCGGGTAGAACCCGATGGTTCCGTCTCGCCGGGCCGGCTCAAGGTGGGTATCCGACCGGCCTTTTGACAGGCGTTTTGCAAGTCTGTCAAAAGGGGGTCTATACTTGGCAACAAGAAGGATTGCAACCAAAAAAACAGGAAAAATGAAAAAAATTGGTTGAGTTGACTGCCTCCTGATGCGAGTATTAAGAGTATTCTTAATTTTATGGGGTTTTTCAAGCACTGTTTTAAAGGGCAGCCCGGAAGCAGGAAAAGAAAAAATGGGCTTTATAATTCCATACAAAAAATTTTTTGCATCCAAAAGCCCTCCAGGGCCTTCCCGCATCCGCCTGGATCAGGTGGCAGGCAAAACAAGCCAGGCCATGAACGGGTTAAAGTCCCTTTCCGAGAGTTTTGTTGTAAAAAACATTGCCAGATACAACCGCATTGTAAGAACCATAAGAGCCTTGGCCGGCGAGGGGCTTATCGGGCTTGTGGCGGGCACACGCAAGTTTGATGTGGTTTTTCGGGGAGTTGGCATTCTGCGCCGTTTTTTTGTGCGCATAGACAAACAGAGCCAGGGGGTGCAGAAGCAGGCAAGGGCTTTTCTGGCAACTGTGGATGCCCAGCGCAGGTTGCTGGATCAGGCCCTTGAGACAGAGCGGTGCTACCTTGAGGCCCTTTTGGATGAAAACAGGGGGGTAAAAGAGGAGGGGCCAGACCCCCTTGCCGAAAAGGTCCGCCAGGATGCTTTGGACATAAGGGCGCGCCTGTGTGCAGAGCGCATAAAGATGCTTGAGAGGTTTTCCCTGGAATTTGAAAGGGTGAGGCCGGCCATGTTCGCGCTCATGGAGGAGATGGATCGCTTCATGTTTGTGGCCTCCCACAGCGCGACTGTTTATGATGAGGCCCAGCGAACCCTTGTGATGAAGCGGGATCTTGATATGGCCCTTGCCACAGCGGATTCGTTCGCCTCGCTGGACAACCTTGCCCAATCGGTAACAAAGCAGTGGGAGAGCTTGAATGAGGTACAGAAAAGGCTTATCGAGCAATCAAAAAACTGGGAAAATGAATAAAGCTTGGGCCTTTTAAAAGCCTTTTTTGGATTTTTTTGGCAGGGGCCCCTTGTCAAACCCCTTTTGCTTCTTGGTCCAGCCGTTTCCTCTTGGCGCTTTTGCGGCAAAGCTCCCAGATTATGCAGGATGAGCGGAATTTGCAGTATCCGCAGGGGTCTGTGCAGGCCTCGCAGTTATCAAGGCATTCCTCGCAATAACCAATCTGCATCTTTTCGCAGCGGACCATTGCCTCGCGATCCGGGTGATAACGGCAATTCATGAAAGCTCCAATGCGCCTGCCAATGCGTTATGCTGCCACGCAGTTTCTGCCCTGGGCCTTGGCGGAGTACATGGCCGCATCTGCGCGGGCCAGCAGGGATTCGATTGACTCTCCCGGCTCATAGCTTGCAACGCCTATGGAAATGGTTATGGAAAATGAGTCCGGCAGACCGCTAAAGCGCAGGGTCTCAACCATGCTTCTCATCCTGTTGGCATAGGAGATGGCTCCGGCCAGGCCTGTCTGGGGCAGTACCACCACAAACTCCTCCCCGCCGAATCGCGCAAGGGTGTCGTGGCTGCGCAGAGCATCCTTTATTGCCTTGGCAAAGCCTTCCAGAACCAGGTCCCCCTTTATGTGGCCAAAGCGGTCGTTCACCTTTTTGAAGTGGTCAATATCTATCATGCACACGGAAAAAACCGGCCCGCCCCGGTTTGTCCTGCCCATCTCCTGCTCCAGTATTTCCAAAAGCTTTCTGCGGTTGCAAACATTGGTCAGCGGGTCCATTATTGCCATCTGCTCAATGGTTACAAAGGCCTCGGAAAGCCTTGCGTTTGCGGTTGTGATGTTGTGGCGCAGGCGGCTTATGTAGGCCCCTATTGTGGAAAGCCAGGGCAGAACCGCTGCCAGGACAATGAGTTGGAGAACCTCCTGGCGCATGTCCAACAGGCCCGGATGACGCAGGTACAAGGCAATTATGGAAAGCCCGAAGCTTGCAAGGGCAATTACCGTGATCAGCAGAAACTGGCCCATTTTGAGCCGGAAAATACCAAAAACAAAGGTCACCAGATAGACCATAAGAAAAACCCCCCGGCCCTGATTGGTAAAATAAAGGGTTGTGCTTATGACCAGGGTGGCGACTATCATCTGGCCCATTGTGAGGCTTGGGTCATCAAATCTCTTGTTTATGCCGCTGCGGAGCAGGGCGTAGATGCCCAACTGCACGAGCAGCAGGGGCAGGGCTATATAAAGAAAGGTCTGGCCCAGGTTGAGACGGAAAAAGCCTGCCGAAATGCCAAAGGCCACAAGCCCTGTCCAGATGACATAGGAAACAAAGGCCATTAAAAAGCGGCGGATGCGTAGAGCCTGCTTGAAGTCGTCTTTGGGAATGAACTGAAACATGACCCTGCTCTTGATAATGAAATCAAAATCTATTCGGGCTGAATTTTGGCTATCTTAACACATTATTGCAGCAAAAAAGTCAATATGCCAGGAATGGCGGCCCGGCCATCAGAAGCTTTCTGCCACGCTACGCCAGATTTGCTCTGTGCTTGCCTGGGGGTTTAGGGTAAGGGTATGAGCGATGATTCCTGCAACAAATGCGCTGGCAATGGAGGTTCCTGCATAAAGGCCGTCCTTTGCGCCAAGGCCGGGAGGAATTTGGGCAAAGCCCGGCGCAATTAGGGATACAAAGTCGGCCATGTTGGAGTTCTCCCAGGTCTGACCCTGGGGGTTTCTTGCAGCCACGGCAATCACCGTGGGATAGGCTGCCGGATAAACGGGCTGGCCGGTTGGCTCGTTGCCTGCTGCTGCCACAAGCACAATGCCCGCCTTGTGGGCATCGAGCAGGGCATCCGCCAAAAAGCCGCTGTCTGTTGATGAGCCCCAGGAAAGGTTTATCACCCTTGCACCTGAAGCCTTTGCGTAATCAACGGCCTCGAATATTGTGAAGTTGCTCGTCACCCCATTGTCATCAAAAACTCTTATGGGGATTATGGGGTTTGCATGGGCAAGCCCCTCCTTTGCGCCCACAGGCATTATGCGGCCCGAAGCAAGAAGCGCCATCTGGGTTCCGTGGCCCAGGGTGTCGTCTATGGCATTGGATGGCTCAAGGGCGTTCAATGAGCCTGCCAAAAGGTCATCCAGGCCAGAAAGGCCTGAAAGCCCGGAATCAAAAATAGCCACAGGGGCCGCACCATCCGCAATCCTGGCATTGCCGGAAGGGGCTTCCTCTGCCTGCCCTGCTGCAAGCAGCAGGGCAGGGGCCATTGAATAGGCATAATTAGGCTCTGCCCCGGCCACCAGCCCGTTTTGGGCAAGCTCCTTCAAAATCTGGTCAATGTCCGAGTTTTCGGGCAGAACAATGCGGTAAACTCCGGTCGCTTTGTGGGCTGCAACAATGCTTGCGCCAAGCCTTTCAAGAAGCTCTTTTACCTTTTGGGGCGAGGCATCAGGGCCAAATCTGACAAGAATTTCATCCTTTATGCGGGCCAGCCCGTCAGGCCCCTTTTCAACAATAAAGCTTCTGTTTGCAGAAAGGGCCTGCATGCGCCCCTCTGCACCCGGTTCAAAAACCAGTATTTCCTTTAGCCTTGTAACAGGGCCAAGCGGGCCTGACACATTCTCCCAGGCCAAGGCCCAGTTGTGCCCCCTCAAGATTCGTCCAAGCCCGTAGGAGAGATCCTCGTTTGAAAAGGAAAGGGATATGAGAGGGTTTATGGCAGGGTCCACTTTCACTTCCACCCCCCGCCGGGCCAGGGCCTCAAGGATGTCCAAAAGGGGGGCCTCCCTTGCGTGAATCCAAAGGCGATCCTGGGAAAAGTGCAGGCGCAGTGTGCTTTCCTGGCTCATGGCCAATGATTGGGCTGCAAAAAGGAAGGCAACAAGAAAAAACAAAAGGATGCGTTTCATGGCGCTCTGCTCGGAGAGACAGGCGCAAGGCCCTTTTGCCGGAATACCCTCAAATGCTCCAAAAGCTCGTCCAGAAGTTCCGGGGCAAAAAGCCGTCCTGTCATATCGTGCCAAACCGGCTGGGTGGCCTTTTGCAGGGCCTCAATGTCTTCCGGGCCAAAGCTTGTTT
>JAGVAW010000220.1 GCA_020060085.1 Desulfobacterales bacterium | reverse complement strand
CGACGCTCTTCCGATCTCTGCATCCGGGGCATTGACGCGCACTTCGCCGCCATGCGCCTGGATGACCGAGCCGGGCATGAGGACAACCTGCTCGATGGAATCAAGCTTGACAACACCGCCATCCGCCTGGATGAGGCCTGCATTGCCGATGCGCTCGCCAGCAACTTCAACGCTTGCGTTATCGCCAGTGGCCTTCAATGTGCCGAAGTTGACAACATCGCCCTTGTCGCCGCCAAGAAGCTGAATCTCGCCGCCTGCGCCAACTTCCACGCGGGTGGCCTCAACAATGCCCTCGTTGTTGACAACGCTGTTGAAAATGTCGCGCGCGGCGCGGGCTGTCATGGTGACTTTTGCGCCCTGGATCTGGCCTGTGTTCAGAGCGGCGGAGGTTATTTCCGCTCCGTCAGGACCTGTGACCCTGGCTGCCACATCACCGTCAACAGCAAAGTTGATAAGACCATCGCCCGTGAAGTCGAAGGTTGCTTTGCGGCCAGCAGCAAGAACCACTTCGCCCATGTCGGCGCTTATATAGCCGTTGTTCACAACAGAAGCGCCTGCCAGCACGACATTTCCGCCGTTGTTCACGGTTATTGCACCTTCGTTGATGACAAAGCCGCCTGCGCCTTCCTGTTTAAGCTGGTAGCGCCCGGCAAAGAAGTCATCGCGATCCATGACAAGGCTTGTGGCCATAAATCCGCCGGTGTTGACCCGTGCGGTGGAGCCGATGAGAACGCCGGATGGATTCATGATCCACACCTGGCCGTTTGCAACAAGGGAGCCGAGAATGGATGAGGGATCCTGACCCACAACCCGCTGGACAAAGATGGATTCCAGGCCCGGCTGGTTGTAAATGTGGCTTTGATGGGCCGCAATGTTGTACGACTCGGTGATATTGAACACCTTTTGAGCCGTCTGGTTGAAGATGGTCGTGTCCCCACTTACGACCTTGGTGAAGCCGTCTCCGGCCATAGCCGAAGGGGCGGCCAAAAGCACCAAGGCGCCTGCTGCTCCGGCGCCAAGCCTGCAGAGCCTCATTGCGCTGCGATCCAGTGAGGGCACTGTAGCGGTCGCACCAGTATCCAGAGATTTCCTGCGATTCCGGACACGCTTAATCTTCCTGCTCAAGCTGGCCATGTTGTAACCTCCTTAAATGTGTTTCTATCGAAGCACTTTCTTGTCATCGAAAAAAGCGTTTCGCCCTTTAAATGGGCGTTGTTTTCGGTCTTTTCGGCACCTGGACCCGCTCGATGCGTAAAGCATCGGCGGGTCGGGCGCATTCCGTTATTTTTTTCAGCCGGCATTGCCGACTTTTGAAGTCTTTTTAATACACAAGGCTCAACATCAGGTACCATGCACCGCGGCTGAAAGTACCCTCGCTCAAGGGTCTGTCGCCGGAAATGGACTTGGCCCATTCGATTTTTGCCATTGCGTAAGGCGAATAAGCAAAACGGGCACCTACACCTGCACCCCATAGCCGGGCATCTGAAAGCTCGGCAGCAAAAGCGTCCTTGGTCCAGACCCTTCCATGGTCCAAAAAGCCTGCCGCCTCAATGGCAAAGTTGCCGCGGGAACCCGACGGTGCCTGCCAGTCCATTTCTTCGCTATAAATAAGATAGCGAAGCTCAAAGGTTCCGGCCATACCGTGGTCACCAGAGTAATCGCCCTGGCCGTATCCGCGAACCGTTGTTGCACCTCCAATGGCAAACTGCTCGGCAGTGGGCACCCGGTCCGTTGCGTACTGGCCCTGAAGGGCAAGCAGGCCTGTAAAGCGGCCCGGAAAATCCTGGAAGCGGCGATAGGAGCCTTCCAGCTTGAGGAACTTGCTGTCAGCCCAAAGACGGGAGGTGGGTGTGTCATCCTCCAGGCCCTTGATTATATTCAGGTCCGCCATATTGCGACCCCAGAGACCATCAAGCCATTCGGTATGGCCGCCAAGGCGGGCGTTGAACATATCCTCCTCGTAAAGCTTCACACCGAACATTTTGCTGCTAATGCGCTTGAGGTCCAGGCCCGCGTCTCCCCACAAAGAGAAGTTGCGGGTGCGGATGAAGGGGTGGCTGATCCAGGTGCTCAAGAGATCGGAAGTACCGTCCAGATCCAGAACCTGCAAAGGCCCGCCCACCTCATAGTGCATCCTGGAAATGGCAACGCCCATGCGGGTGCCGTGGGTGTTGAGGGGGAAGTTGTAGTCAGCCCTCAAGTACCACATGGGGCCGGCCTCGTCGCTGAAGTTGGCTCCGCCCATGTACCGCAGGCTCAAGTAATCCCCAATACCAAAGGGGTTAAAAAAGGTGAGGCCAGCGCCAAGGCGGTGCTCGGCAACATAGGCGCTGCCGAAATTGTTGTAATCGAGGCCCAAAAGCCACCACTTGGCTTCCTCAACCTGCACCACAATATCCGTGGTGCCGGGAACCTTGCCCCTAACCAGAGTGGCACGGGCGGTGAGGCCGGGATAGTCATTCAAAACCAACATACCCCGCTCAAGGGAGCCGCCGGTGAGTGCGCCCTGTTTTCGCACCACGCGCATGACCTTGCGAATCATCTCGGCCTTGTAGCGGTCGTTGCCTTCAACAATCACCGCGCCGAGGCGGCCTTCGGTGATGGCAATGACCACCCTGCCCCCTGCAATGGTCTGGGGAGGCAGGTATGCACGGGTAAGAATGTAGCCGTGCTTGTGGTAATAGGCGGTGATGTGGTCCACAAGCTGCTGAAGCTGATTCACCTGGAGGATTAGCCCCAGGTATTGATCAACGGTGGCAAGAAGCTCTTCATCGGCAAAAACCTCGTTGCCGTCAAAGATTATGCCCGTAAGTTCAAACTCCACACCTTCTGCGCCTTCCAAACGGCCGGCCTCGTCACGGGAGATGACGATCTCGGGCATGGGGTGAGGGCGGTGCTCGGGCCGAACCTGGATGGATCTCTCCATGATGCCCGGATCCACGCTCCTTATCCGCTGTTCCAGATCGGTAGCTCCGACCATGGACGGCGCGGCGAATAACACCAACATCGCCATACCTATAACGATTGCCTTTATAGTTTGCTTCCTCACCTGTGCCTCCTACCTAATGCAAGGTTCCGATTGCCCGCTTTTTTCTCCGCGCGCCAAATCCGCATTACCCAAAAATCCTTAACCATTTAATCTAACAGGCCTTTTGCCTAACGCTACGAACAATCCCTGTCGGCCCTTTTTCCTGCACAGAAATGATCTGCCGGGGCGGCACACAGGGCTGCCCTGGAGTGTCTGGATGGAAAAAAGACTCCGGCGCACACCCGAAGGGCGTCTGCCAGAAAAGTTGGGGGATTGAGAATTGGAGCCGACATGGGTTCGACGCAGGGCCGAAAAGCCTCCTTCTCTTTTTTTTCAATCAAAGCCGCCTTACCTTATTAAAACCATCCACAAAACGGCTTTCTTTTTACTCTGTACTGCAGAAGCATAAAAAATATACAAAACCTGCCCCTGCAGGGCCGGTTTGGATGAACTTGGTTAGAAGCGGGAATTGCCTGGAAATAAGGTTGCCTTAAGCAACTTTGTGATACTTGTAACCATTCCTGCGCCCATAGCCGGTGCGCAAAGCAGTTAAGAGCAAGTCACACGGGCGGCTTTATGCCGCACTCACAGAGCAATCACGACCGCTTGGAACAAGTACGAATTTGAAAATTCTGAATACATATTGGGTTTTCTTTTAACCCCCTGAAAGCAAGGTGTCAAGGGAAAAAAAACATCATTGGAGCGCATTTTCCCTACAAAAACACAAAATGCGTTTTTCAAAACTTTGAAATAACAAATAAATTACCATAATAACCCACATGGCCATAATGAAATGGGCATCCAAAATCAGGGCAAAGCCTGAATTTTTATTTTTTTCAATGGGCAGGCAGGACAATTTGGGATTGTTGACGGCCAGCCCTCTGCCGTGATAGAAAAAAACAGCCTGCTGGAGGAAAAGGGCTTCGAAAGGCCCTGCACTGTGTGGAGAGGTTCATATTACAGATTTCATGGTCAAGCCATCGTCCATAGATTGCCCTGCCTGCGGACAGGAAATTCCCTTGCCAGTTAAAGATCGCTGTCCCCATTGCGCCTCATGGCTGGAGACCGAGCTGGAGGATGAGGGGCTTGCAGTGGTTTCAGCCCAAACAGGGCAGGCCGAACAGGCTCCTTACCAGGAAGGCGGAGGTCTGCAAGCAGACCCCATTCTGGAAGACCATGCCCGATGGCGCGCTGGATCTATTTTTGGCACTCTTTCCGGCTTTTTGGGGCTTTTTGTTATATCAGTCATCTCTTACGGGGATTATGCAAGCTATGGCAAAGCCTTTTTCCGCCAGGGCAACAATGTCCTTTTCCTGTCCATTGCCGCCGGTTTTTGCGCCCTGCTTTTTTTCGGGTCCATTGTCCTGTTTGCTCTGGTTACCCGCGAAAACAAAATATATCGCCAAGCCCTTTTGAGAAGGGAGCTGGGAAAATCGAGCCAGCCCTCTGCCAGCCCGTCGTGAATTCACAATCCGGCCCATAGCCGGGAAAGGAAGTATTTTATGAAAGCTTTTTCAATTGCATTTGCCGTCCTGCTTCTGTTTTTTTGCTCAACCGCCCTTGCCCAGCAGGAGAAGCTTGACCCCACATGGCTTGAAATCAATCAAAAAATGGTGGAGGCCTTTGGGGAGGAAAATCTTGCAAAAGCCAAGGAATATGGGGAAAAAGCCATAGAATACCTTAAAAAGAACAATATGAACGAGACACTGGAAACTGCCACAACGCTCAACAATGTGGGCATGGTCTATTATTATTCGCAGGACCTTCCCCGCGCGGCCGGTTACATGGTTCAGGCCCTGGCATTGCGCAGAAAGCTTCTTGGGCCTGACCACATGGAGGTTGGCGCCACATGCAGAAATCTTGCAGAAATCTATAAAAGTCAGGCTGCCATATTTTTTAACGAAGCCGAGCGCATCCAGGCCCTACACGAGTAGTTGCACCAAACAGCAAAAAAGCCAGGCCGCAAGGCCTTTAATTGACAGGGGCAAAACCCCCTTCTCGTTGAAGGAAGCAAATGGTCAAGCAGGCAAAACCCGGACAGCGCGAAATCACCCTTCCCGTTGCCATCTTGCAAAAATTAAAAGGGGCCTGCAATCCTTCCCGAATAAAAAGAAAGGAACTTCATGAAAAAGCTGTTTGCCGCATTTGCACTTCTGTGCATTCTTGCACCGCAGGCCTGGGCAGACCCTTACGCAAAGCAAAATCCGGAATGGGTTAAAATGAACACCGCAGCCCTGGCCCTTTTCCAGGAAAAGGAGTTTGAAAAGGCGGCCAGAGCATACGAAGAAATAATAAGGTTTCTTGAAAGCAAAAACCTCACCCAGGGCGTGGAGGCCTCCATTGCATACAACAACGCGGGAATGCTCTATCTGATTTTACAGAATTTTCCCAAGTCCCAGGAAAACCTGATGCGCTCATTGCACCTGCGCACCACAATTTTTGGCGAGAACAGCCTTGAAACAGCCACAGCCCTGAAAAATCTGGGGGATCTCTTCCAAACCCAGGCCCAATTGTTTTTAGAAAAGAGTGGGCAGATAATGCAGGTCTTGGAAGACGGCGCGCCCCAGGGCAAAAACACTCCATAGGGCAAAGGGATATGCTTATGTCCATTGAGCCTTCGGAAATGCCCGGACCCGACCTGGAGGCCCGTTGCAAAACGCTTGAGCAAGCCTTGCAGGACGCCCGCAAGCGTATCGCCGATATGGAGCGCAGCTTAAATGTGCTTGCCAGCCGCGCTGCAACGGACAGGCTCGAGGAAATCAGCCGGGAGCTTGGGGCTTGCAGCAAAAAGGACATTGCATATATTCATGCCCTGGCCGCTGAAATCCGCGACATAGTGGCCCTTGGGCGCAGGCTCAATTTGCCTGATATAAACTCAAAGGAATAAGCCAAAGTGCTCTCAACAATTGCAAAAAAGTTTTCATCAAAAAGCAAGCGAAAGCAAACCCGCCAGGACCTTGAGCTGGACTGGAAAAAAAAGACCCAGGCGCTTCTTTATCTTATTCGAACCGGCAAAAAGGATGAGGCCATTGATCTGGCCACCGAGCTGGTGGAGTTCGTGGAGGAAAAATTCCCCAAAGACGCCCCTGAAAAAGCCACCACCTACAACAACATGGGCATGGTGCTCATGCTGGAGCACGACTGGGACCTTGCAGATGAGTGCTTCCGTGAGGCCCTGGCCATGCGTCGCCGCCTTTTCGGCGACATACACAAGGAGGTGGCGCTCACCTACATGAATCTTATCGAGCTTTACAAGCAGCGGGCCTACGAAATACTTTCCGCAACAAAGGAAACAGCCTGATAAGCAAGCAAAAAAGCTCCAAGACCGCATTTTTATGTTTTTTACATAGAGTTAAGCAGGCAATTAAGAGCTGTGATGTATTTCACTGTTTGAATGTTTTTTACCGCTTGTCTTTTTTTTTCATAGCATTTATAGGAAAAAAGGATAAAGCTTTTAGGGGGGGGCCGTCAACAGCGTTTTTGCAGGCTTTTGGCTTTGTTATACAATCACGGCAAAGGCTTTGGGCCATGCCGATTCCACAAAAAATTGCCATTCTGGTTTGCAAACCCTTCAAAAGCCTTGCAGCCAGCAGCACAGGTCTATCCGCACATTTTTTCCTGTTTTTCCATGCCAAGTCACTTAAGCCATTTGCTCGGGCAGATGCAAATGGCGCTGCAACCTCATTATTGCACAATGAATCAAGGAGGCGGTTATGCGTAAACTGATTCTCTGGAGTATGGCGGTATGCCTGGCCTTTGCCCTGGCCCCATCCGCCCCGGTCCTGGCCGATGACGGCGGGGTTATAAATCACGGCCTGCTTGGGGTTCACCCTGATATCCAAGGCGATGTGGACGGTATTTTGCAGGTGACAACCGTGCATGAAGATGATGAATGGGGGGAAGGGGGTTCTAATTCCAACTGGATTCCCTCCTGGGGTGCCAACCCCTGGAGCAGTGACGGAGAAAAAATAGTTTACCAGTCCGCCCGCATAGACCCGCAATCCGGCTGGCTGCAGTATGAAATATGCACAATGAATGCAGACGGAACCGGCTGGCAGCAGCTTACCCACAACAGCCGCTGCGACAGCCACGCCAGTTTTGTGCCGCCGAACAACGAAAAAATAGTTTTCCAGAGAAATGTGAACCAGGATGAAGAAGAATGGGGCCCCTGGGACGGCAACGGCGAAATATGGATAATGGATGCTGACGGGTCCAACCAGATAAGCCTCACCCAGCTTCGCGGCGGGCCGGCGGAGGAAGGCTCCTGCGAGAACAAGCCGGTGGTAAGCCCGGACGGCCAGTATATAGCCTTCCGCACCTGCGGGGGCGAGCTGT
>JAGVAW010000041.1 GCA_020060085.1 Desulfobacterales bacterium | reverse complement strand
CTGGCAACTCTCCACCAGATTCTTCCAAAATTTTAAAGGCCGCAAAAACAGTCTTTGCAGCGCAACTCATGGAGCGTGATAGTTTTTCTATTCCTTTATATTCATTTGCGTTACTCATAATTTTCTCGCCCTCGTGGCCTCGTTGCAGAAAAATGTTTTTATAGTTTATCCATAACACCTTTGGACTGGGGTCCAAAGGGCAAAAGGCCTTCCACGGAAGTTGAATTGTTGTCCATTTCCGATTCTGGACGGATTCCAAGGTTTCTTGCGTTTCGCGCCCTGGAGCTTAGACATTCGCGGGAACCTGGAAAGTGGTCAGGATGGGGCGCCCGCTGACGGAAAGGGGAAATTCCTCCAGGTAAAGCTCGGTGGCTTCACGCAGATTGGCAAGCGCCTCTTCCACGGTTTCGCCTTGCGTAGTGGTGCCGGTTTCCGGATTGTAGGCCACAAAGCCCCCTTCCGGCGCAGGGGTCAAAACTGCGGAAAGTTCCATAATGCTCTCCTCTGGTGGAAACCTCTCATTGGCTGATACAGCCCCAACAACTTGTTGCCCCTCAAACCAGCCAAAATCATTGAGTTTATGCCAGCCCCTGCTTTTGGCCTCTCTAAAAATCTCCAGGTTTCATTTTACATTAATTGACTACATAATTCAAAGTGTTAATCATGTAAAATGTGTAGGAAATCCCCTGATAAAAAACCGGCAGAACCATTTTTTGGCCTATCCGCCTTTTAAATTTCCCCTATGGCAGCCTTGCACAGGTCTGAAATAAACCAGGTTTCAAGCCCCGCGTTTTTGGCCTTTTCCCCCAAAGCGCCCATGCACATGGGGCAGAGAAAGGCCATGCCGTCCGCCCCGCTTTTTACAGCATCGGCAATGTTCTTATCCTGAAAAGCCCCCATGTTCTTGCGGGCTGCCAGGGCATCGCCCGTGTTCTGGCCGCAGCAAAGGGAGTTTTCCCTGTCAAATTCGCGCTCTGCCCGTTTTGCGCCAATCAGCTCAAAAATCTCGTCAACAAGGGCCTCTTTTTCAGCAGTCAGGCGCGAGGCGCAGGGCCGCTGGTAGGCAAGGGTTTTGTTTATGGGTTTTATGGATATTAAATTGCTTTTGAGCCAGTCGCGCAGATGCTCCAGAAGATGCACGGGCTTGAAGGGTATTTTCACCCCTGCATTTTGGGCCATGCGAATCATTGTGTAGCAGTCATCATGCACAAAGACCACCTCCTTTGCGCCGGTGGCTGCAATGCGCTCTATTGCCGGACCCATCTCCTTTTCAAAAAAGCTTTTGTTGCCCATGTGCAGGTAAAGGATGTGGCAGAAGAAAAAGCGGCCCCTTAAAGGCGTGAGGCCTTCAAAAAGCCTGCCCGTAAAGGTTTCCGGCGGCAGAACCGAATAAATGGTGCAGAGGGAGACCGCCCTTTCTCCGGCAGGGGCAGGAGTGTAATCGCCCTTGGGGGAGAAATGGCCGTGCATGGCAGCCACAAGGGCAGGGTCCAGGTACGCGCCGGACTGCTCCATGCGTGTTACGATAAGATCAAAGGGATCTGCGCTGTTGGGGCAGGTCTCGCTGCATGCAAAGCAGGTTATGCAGGAGTTGAGCCACTCCGGCGTTTTGCCGCTGGCAAGCTCCTTTATGGCATCAGCCCCGCTTTTTTCGTCAAAATCCATGTACTGACAGCGGGCAAGGCACTTTCCGCATAAATCGCATTTTTTGGGATCATACATTGCAATCTATCCTTTTTGCTGCCGGGCAAGGGCAGGGTTGAAGTAGCCGAATTTAATTGATGGAAAGCTCTTTTTGATTGTTTTAAAAAGCTCATTCATGCCAATTGCAGGCCCGCAGGGAGCAGCCTGGCTCATGGCCTTGTAGTAATGCAGGGGGTCATAGTTCAGATTGCGCCATTGAATCATTGAAACAGGGCGCTTTTCCAGAAACTTCATCAGGGCGTCAATCTCCTGGGGGCTGTCCGTGACCCCGGGCTGGTGCAGGTAATTAAGCGACACCCACACTTTGTAAGTCAAAGCCAGATCTATGCTTTCAATCACATCCTCAAAGGCATAGGAAGGCTTGAAATAAGCATTGTAGCAGGCCTTTTGAAAGGAGTTTATGCTCACCCGCACAGAATCAATGCCTGCATCAAGGCAGCGCTCCAGCAAATCGGGCCTTCCTGCATTTGTGTTTATGTTTATGGTGCCGTTTTCCGCCTGCGCCCTTATGCCATAAATGGCCGGCACAACTGAAGAAGCGGCCAGAAGGGGGTCGCCCTCGCAGCCCTGGCCAAAGCTCACTACACCTTTAGGGACCTTGTTAAGGTGCCAGAGGGCCACCTCCACAATTTCAGCAGGTTCCGGCATGAAATTGATGCGATCCTGGGAGTGGGGAACATTACCTTTTTTCTGAAGGCTCAGGCAGCCCAGGCATTGGGCGTTGCAGGACGGGGCAGTGGGCAGGGGGGCTTCCTCCCTGCCGATGAAGAAGTTCTTGGCAGCCGGGCAACCGTAAACAAGGGCGCATTTTTCCAGGTGCTTTACAAGGCGGTTGTGGTGAAGGTGCTGGCGAATACGGCTAATGCCGTCCCTTACCTTGTCGCGGCTCATAAGCCGCAGATCTTGGCGCCGCGATGAATCCACCTTCGTGCAGGCGCTGACAAAGCCCTTGCCGTCCCAGGCGCAGGCTCCGTAGGAAAAAAGCGGCAGAGGCGGGGCATCTTCCTCTTGCTCATAAGCGCACAAGGCTGTGGCCGCATAGCCCGGAGAATTGAAGGCCGCCACAGGGAAAAGCCGCTCACCCGGCTCAAAGGGGTTTTCCCACAGGGTGATGAGCCTTTCGCCTTCCGGGTCCCACACCACAGGCGCCCTTTCCGGCAGGTACATCAGCTCGCTGCCAAAGGGAACAGGCTGAAGGTCTGCTGTTGTGAGGGGTGTCATGCCCGGCCCGGCCATGCCCACCGCCACAAAGCCGGGCAGCTCGAATATCTCGCCCCTGGAATTGGCCCCAAGGGCCATGCAGAAAGATTTTTTTGGCTTGGCCATGTTTTTATGCGCCTGCCTTTTTGCCGGGCTGCAACCAAAAAGGCCCGGCCTTTTAAATAACCCTTTTAATAGGAGGCATACCGTTTTATTTCTTGAAAAAGTCAAGCTAACACGAGGCCTTGCTGGCCGTCAAATCTGGCTTTAGGGCCTGGCTTAAGGGCTATCTGCCGTAATCATCCTCAACGCGCACAATGTCATCCTCGCCCAGGTAGGCCCCTGTCTGGACTTCCACAATTTCTAGAGGTATGGAGCCCGGGTTTTCCAGCCGGTGAACCGTGCCAAGGGGAATGTAGGCAGATTCGTCCTCTTTTACCGTGATATGCTTCTCCCCGCAGGTGATGATGCCTGTTCCCCGTACAACCACCCAGTGCTCGGCCCGGTGATAGTGCTTTTGAAGGGAGAGCCGCGCTCCGGGCTTCACCACAAGGCGCTTCACCTGAAAGCGGGAGTCCTCTGTAATGATTTCGTAAGAACCCCAGGGGCGAAGCACCTTTTTGTGGGACAGCACCTCGCCCCTTTTCTGCTCCCGGAGCTTTTCCACCACATGGCGCACCTGCTGGGCATGGCTGCGGGGAGCAACAAGAACCGCATCAGAGGTTTCCACCACCACATGGCCGGAAAGCCCCACTGCGGCAAGCAGCCTGCTTTCCGCCCGCAGCACGCAGTCGGTAACATCGTGGGCGCACACATCTCCGGAAATCACATTCTGTTTGTCATCCTTTGCCCCCACTTTCCACAGGGCCTCCCATGAGCCAAGATCGCTCCAGCCCATATCAACCGGCACAACACAGGCATTGGCGGTTTTTTCCATCACAGCATAATCAAGGGAGATGGACGGGCAGCAGGAAAAGGCCTCCGCATCCAGGCGGAAAAAGTCAAGGTCCTCAATACCCAGGCGCACTGCTTCCGTGCAGGCTTCCACAACCTGGGGCGCGTGAATGCGCATCTGATCTAAAATATTTGAGGCCGTAAACACGAACATTCCGCTGTTCCAGTAGTATTGGCCTGTTTCCAGGTATTTTTTTGCTGTCTGGGGCGCGGGCTTTTCCACAAAGCGGGCCACTTCAAAGGCGTTTTGGCCGAAATTTGGCATCGGCTGGCCCCGCTGGATGTAGCCGTAGCCGGTTTCCGGGCTGTCGGGCACAATGCCAAATGTGGCGCAATAGCCCTCTTTTGCAAGGAGAACAGCAACTTCCAGGGCCTTGTGAAAGGCCTTAAGGTTTTCAATGAAGTGATCAGCAGGAAGCACCACAAGAACCGGGTCCTCCCCCTTCTCACAGGCTTTTATGGCCGCAACCGCCACCGCCGGGGCCGTGTTCTTGCCCAAAGGCTCCAGAATTATGGCCCCTGGTTTTTCGCCTATGAGCCTAAACTGCTCGGCTACAAAAAAGCGGTGGCTCTCGTTGCAGAGCACAAGTGGCGGGGCAAGGCTGTCGGCAATCTTCAAGCGCCTTGCCGTTTCCTGCATCATGGTGCCTTCCCCAAACAGGGTGAGAAGCTGCTTGGGGTAATGATCCCTGGAAAGGGGCCAAAGCCTTGTTCCCGAGCCTCCGGCAAGGATGACGGGAAGAATCATTCGCTGCTCCTTAATAATCCTGACTTGCGTCATCAATTCCCGATTGGGCCAGACGCAAGAGGTATTTTCCATAAATTGTGCCTGCCAGGGGGGCTGCCAGTTTTTCAAGCTGCTCACCGGAAATGTAACCCCTGCGCCAGGCAATTTCCTCCGGGCTGGCAATCAAAAGCCCCTGGCGCTCCTGAATTGCCTGAACAAGGGCCGATGCCTGGCTCAATGCATCAAAGGTTCCTGCATCCATCCAGGCTATTCCCCGACCAAGCACAAGAACCGATAGCTGCCCCTTTTCAAGATATGCCCTGTTGATGTCGGAAATCTCAAGCTCGTTTCGCTTTGAGGGCTTCAGCCCC
The DNA here is from genome assembly GCA_020060085.1 of Desulfobacterales bacterium. Lineage (GTDB taxonomy): Bacteria > Desulfobacterota > Desulfobacteria > Desulfobacterales > Desulfatibacillaceae > JAGVAW01. The sequence continues at coordinate 12,890 of JAGVAW010000041.1, read as the reverse complement.
TTTGCCATTTCCACCACAAAGTTGTCGTAAAAGTAAAGGCCCGGCACAGCCAAAGATGAGCGCGGGTTTTTCGGCTTTTCTTCAATGCTGACTGCCCTGCCGTTCTTATCGGTCTCAATAACCCCGTAACGGCCCGGCTCCTTTACCGGATACCCGAAGATGAGCGCGCCGTTATCAAGAGCCGCGCCTTTGGCCAGATAGCTGTTCAAGCTGTGGCCGTAAAAGATGTTGTCCCCCAGGATTAGGCACACGCTTTCATTGCCGATAAAGGATTGGCCGATGATAAAGGCCTGGGCAATGCCTTCGGGGCTAGGCTGGACAGCGTAGGAAAAATTCACCCCCCAGGAGGAGCCGTCCTTTAAAAGGGACTCAAAGGCGGGCAGGTCCCTGGGCGTGGAGATGATGAGAATGTCGCGGATTCCGGCAAGCAGAAGAACGGACAGGGGGTAGTAAATCATGGGCTTGTCAAAAACCGGAATGAGCTGCTTGCTCACCGCCAGGGTGGCCGGGTGCATACGGGAGCCTGTACCGCCCGCCAGAATAATGCCCTTCATGCCTCCTCCTTGCCCGGTAAATCTAACGTGGTCGCCTTGCAGACCTTTTTAACTGCATTGTTTAATACAAAAGGATTTGGGTTTACAAGACAGGTCTTGCGCTGCTATATATTTTAATATGTAAAAACCTGCCCAAAGGAGGGTTGCCATGAAGAAAATCCTTTGTCTTGCGCTATTTTTTGCCCTTTTTCCTGCCCTTGCCTTTTCCATGCAACTGATGACCGATGAGGAGCTTGAGGCCTTTGTCGCTCAATCGGGCATTGTGCTGGAAGTGCTGATGCAAGGTGCAATGGGTGAGCCGGGCCTTACAACCCAGGCTATTTTTGAGCAATGGGATGCCTTGAGCGATGCGGAGCAGGCTGCCGAGAGAAGCAGGATGATAGAGGCCTGGAACTCCATGAGCGATGAGGATCGCGCCGTAATTGCAGACCGGGCTTTTAAAACATGGGCCGCCATGACCAAAGACGAGCGCGAGGAGCTAAACATTGACATCGGCGAGCACATCGGCGCCCTTACGCCTGAAGAGCGCAGCATTGTAAAGGCCTTTGTGCTGGATACCATCCGCAATTTTTCCGATGTCCAGAAGCAGGTGCTTGTGGAGCATATCCGAGACACCCTGCTGGCTGCTTCCCAGGCTTTGCAGCAGATGCATAGGAACATACAGCCTTAAGGGATTCCGGGGCGGCCCCAGGGAGACGAGAGCAAGGCTTGCGGGGCTTTTCCGGGGCGAAGGTGTACTGTGATAGTACATCGAGACCCGGCGATGCCCAGCGTAACGCAGCTATCGTCTTCCTGGGGCCGCCCTGTTCCCTTACGCCCCTTCCATAGCTTTCAGCGCCAGCTCCTCGTTTATGCCGTGCTCTATCATTCCAACGCGGGCGTCCCGGAAGATTTTTTCCAGGGGAAACTCTTTGGTAAGGCCATAGCCGCCGAAAATCTGGATGGCCTGGCTTGCCACATCCACGGCTGTTTCCGTGGCAAGGCATTTTGCGCCAGCCGCGTGGGGGTAGGACGGGCTTTTGGGGTTGACGGCATTGTAACTGGCAATCCTTTGGGCAAAGGAGCGGGAGGCCTCGATTTTTTTGAACATGTCAAAAAGTTGAAAGCGGATGTTTTTGTGGTTGAAGATGGGTGTGCCGCCCTGCACGCGCTTTTTGGAGTAGGCAAGGGCCTCCTCCCAGGCACAGAGGGCCGCGCCGTTGTAGGCAGAAACTATAAACTGGGCTCTTTCTGCTGTAAGGCGCTCCACAGACTCATAAAACCCCGGATTGGCCAGATTTTGCACAAAGGCGGCAGGAATGCGGGCATTTTCAAAGGAAAGGGATGCCTGGTTTAGGGATCTCTGACCTGTTTTTGCCTGGGGATTGCCCCTGGTCACACCTTTTATCTCAAGGGGAATAGCGGCAAGGCCATGCCAGGGGGGCAAATCCGGCGGCTCCACAAGAATATCCGTAATAAGGTGGCTTGCAATGTTGGCATTAAAGACCCGCGGCAACTGCCCGCTTATTTCAAGCTGCTTGCCCTTTGGCCGGGCAGTGAGGGCCGGAGCGGGGCCTTTTGTTGCCTCGTAGGTTAGGGGAAGCACTCCAAAGCTTGCTGGCAATGATCCGATAAGGCTGCAAGAGGTTGAATCCGCGCAGTAATCCCCCACGGCTTTTAAAAGGGCCTTGTCTCCCAAAAGGGCAATGTGACCAAAGGCATTGTCCGAAACCATAAGGCTAATAGCAAGGCCCATATCTGCATGGCCCAGGCTTTGTGCCATCAACACCCTGGCATGGGGGTCAATCTGGCCCATGCCGCCAAGTTTTTCGTCAATGCCCGGCAAATGCAAATCCAGCTTGCGGTAGGCTGCAAAAACCCCCCATAAGGGCGAGTTCTTGGCAAAAATAGCTTCGGGGGCGGCGGCCAGATCAAGCTCAATCCCCGCGGGCCTCACCAGCTTGGCGGCAAAGCCTTTCACTTCCTTTTGCATTGCAGCCGATTGCCTGTCAGTAATTATGTCAATGTCCCTTATGGGCATTTTTTCCTCCAAAAAATTTATTGATGGGGTTGCCCCGCAACTTTCAAGCCTTGTAAACCCTCTTCCCTCACAGGCCTTCGCAGGAGGCGATGGCCAAAGCGTCATTGACCCCATCCTCAATGGTTGAGGACCTGGCATCCCGGAACATCTTGTCTATTACACAATCCGGCGAAAGGGCTTTTTCGCCGAATATCTGCATTGCCTGGCCTGCCACTTCCACAGCGGTTTCCGTGGCCGTGATTTTAGAGAGCACTCCGTATTTCCCCCAGTCCATCATGCCTGTTGATTCATCTGGGTGGGTTATGTTTTTGGAGATTTGCCGCACCTTTTCGTAGCGGTCAAAGGCCGTAAAATATGCGTTAAGTGCCTTGCCTAAAGCCCAGAAGGTTATCTGGCGCTTTGTGGCCGCGCCCACAAGGGGAGGAGAAAGCAGGCCGAAAAAGTGATCCGAAACCTTGCGGGCCAGAAGCCGGGCTGCCTCCACCTTGGCAAACATTCTAAATAGCCGGATTTTGATGTCCGGCCTCTGAACAAGGCTTGTGCCGTTAAGAGTGTTGTTTTTGGCAAAGAAAAGGGCTTCATCAAAGCTGGCCTGGGCCTGGGACGCAAAGGTAACGCCCATGCTGCTGTTGGCAAGGCCCAAAAAGGTGTGGCCGAAAAGGTTTGCGCCAAAAAAGCCCGGCACGGCAAGGAGCATATACTTGGCGGGCATTTTAACTTCGTCAAAGATGATTTCCCCCTGGTTTAGGGGCCGCTGGCCGATTTTGTTCAAGGGAGCGCCCCGGCTTATGCCCGGCAGGTGAAGGGGGCAAAGGGCAATGCCAGAGCCGTGAACCCCGCGCGAAGAATCCAGGCCCACATGCAAAACAGCGTGGGTGGCGATGGTGCCGTTACTTACCCAAGCGGATTTCCAGCCGTTGATGATGTACTCATCCCCTTTTTTGACCGCGGTGAGGCCCGGCGCTGTGCAGGGGTCGCAGCCCGCGCTGCTTGTGCCCATTACCCAGTCCGTGCCGTGATCCGGCTCTGTTATGGCCCAGCAGCCAATCATTGAGGCGCTTTTGTCCTCAACATATTCCCGCGCCCAGTTTCGCACCTCCTTATGAGGGGAGAGAACCGCAAAGGCAAAGGGCATTGTGGAAACAAGAAGGCTTATGGAAAGCCCTCCGTCCGCATAGCCCATCTGCTCATTTATCAGAGGCGTGGCCAGAGACGGATAATCCCCCAAAGTGCCGCCGAATGCCTTGGGAATCATGGCCTTGTGCAGGCCAAGCTCCCTAAAGCCCTTAAAAACGGCCCACAGGGGCGAGCCTGGGGCTAATGTGTCTTTGGGGTCAGTGAACTTATCAAGCTTAATGCCAGCAGGCCTAACCACCTGCATTCCAAATTCGCGGGCTGTCTGCTGCAACTTGCAAAGCCTGCGGCAGAGAACTGTATCAAGGTCCAGGTATCCCAAAGTTTCCTCCTGCTTGCTTTATGCGGTGATTGCTTCCACAACCAGATCCGGCACAAGTGTTTCCATGGAAACATATTTTGCGCCCATGTGCAGGGCTATCTGCCTTGCCATGTCCAAACTGCCGGGGTGCTTTTTTTCCGTGTCTATAACAAGGGACGAAATGCGCTTTTCCTTTTTTATGCTTCTTGCGGCTGCAAAAACCTCTTCGTGCAGGGCAAGGAGGCTTTCGCCTGAAAAAGCGTTTTTCTCCATTCCCACATTGGCTCTGCCATCAGTAACAAGCACAATTTTGGGCCAGGGGATTTTGCCCTTTGTCAAAGCTTTCAAGGCCACATCAAGGCCAAGCGATATGCCAGCGCACAGGGGAGTTGTGCCGCCAAAAGGCAGATTGCGGAGTTTTTTTTCGGCATTGGATATGTTTTTTGTGGGTTGCAGAAGGATTTGTGCGCTCCTTGCCTTGAAGGCCACAAGGGCCACCTCGGCCCTATCCTTGTAGGCCCTGTCCAGAAGCTTTAGCATAGCGGCCCTTGTCTCGCGCAGGAGCACGCTGCCCATGGACCCGGAGGCATCCACCACAAAAACAAAAAGCAGGCCGGTTTTTATCGAGCGTATTTTGGCTCGCCAGTCCTGCTTTAAAATTGGCAGAGCAAGAATGCCCTTTGGCCTTTGCAGGCAAAAGGGCGCGGCAGCCCTCAATGTGGCGTCAAGGGCTATGTCCTGGTTGTTTTCATCTATGGTTGAGCCTATGTAGCGGCCCTTTTTGGGTTTTGTTTGGCTTGTGCGGGTTTGGCCCCTGCCCTGGGGCGGGGCCTTTGTGGGCCGGGGGGTTTTATCAGCAATATTTTGCTCAAAGCATTGCAGAATTTGCTCTTTGTCATCTGCTATATGCCCGTCTCTGCCAAAAACCGCAGCATCATCAGTCAAAAAGCCAAAATCCTTTGGCTTTGCTGTTTGGGGCATCTTGCCCGCATTTTTGCAATCAGCATTCAGGGCTTTTTTTTTATTGCCGGAATCTTGCCGGTTCTGGCACAAAAGCTTGTCCATTGTATCCAGGTCGTTGGGCAGATCGTCAAATGGCCTTCTTTTCATACGGTGGAAAAGGGCAAGCCTTGCAGCAACATCCACATCATCATCAATGACCTTGCGCCTTGCATTCAGGGCTGCATGGGCCTTGGCAGCCTTAAGCATGACAAGGTCTGCCCTGTGCCCGTCCACCCCTGCCTGCACGGAAAGCCCGGTGATTTTGCGAACCATGCTGTCATCGGCCTTCACGGAAGGAAGCAGTTTGACTGCCTGGAGGATGCGCTTTTCGTTGGCCTCGTCAGCCTTTTTCCATTTGGCTGCAAATTTGTCCGGGTCATCCTCAAAAGCCTCCCAGCGGCGCACAAGCTCATCGCGCCCGGCAAGGTCCTCTATGCCGCTTACTGTGACGCACAGGCCGAAGCGATCCAGAAGCTGGGGCCTCAAATCCCCTTCCTCTGGATTCATGGTGCCAACAAGGATGAATCGGGCAGGATGAGTGAAGCTCACCCCTTCCCGCTCCACGGAGTTTATGCCCATTGCCGCGCTGTCCAGCAGAATGTCAACAATGTGATCATCAAGCAGGTTGACTTCATCAACATACAGTATGCCCCGGTTGGCCCTTGCCAGAAGCCCAGGCTCAAAGCGCTTTTGGCCCTTTGTGAGGGCGTGCTCCAGGTCCAGGGTCCCGGCCACCCTGTCCTCTGTGGCATTTATGGGCAGATCCACCACCATTGTCTGGCGTTGCACAAAGGCCGACTTACCCTTGCCCGTGATTGGGCCGCAGTGGGGGCAGGCATCAGCCGGGGTGTCCGGCCCGCAACTGAAGGGGCAGCCCTTTCGCACCTCCATCTGGGGCAGAATGGCCCCCAGTGCGCGCACTGCCGTGCTCTTGCCAGTACCCTTGTCTCCGCGGATGAGTATTCCGCCGATGCGCGGGTTGATGGCGTTAAGAAGCAGGCCGGTGATCATCATCTCCTGGCCCACAATGGCTGAAAAAGGGTAAATTCGGCTCATGGTCGCCTTCCCTTTGGTTTAAAAGCTGTCATGCAGCCGTCTGCTTTGCCTTGATGCTGCTTTCCGCCATGAATTCCCTAATTCCCCTTATTATGGGCTGCGGCTCGTCATCCTGGAGAAAATGCCCGGCTGTGGGGATTTTAAGGCTTGGAGCATGGTTTGGCAGAATTTCCTCAAAGCGCTCGATGAACCAGGGCACAAAGACCGGGTCCTTCATGCCCCAGATTACCCTTGTGCGGACAGGCCAGCCTTTCAGGGCTTTTTCCGTCCCTCTTAACATCCACCACACCTTATCGAGCGGGCCCATTGGCACCTGACGCACGGATTTTAAAATGGCCGTGCGATCGCCAACCCGCTGGAAGGGGTAGAGGTATCCCTTCATGGCCTTTTTGTGCATCATTTTGCGGGTGTTGTAAGTGCCAAGACGCATTCCAGCCTGGAGAAAGATATTCCAGTCCATTGCCATTTTTTTGCCCAAAAAGGGCATCTTGAAGGACCACAAATAGGGAAAGGCCCAGGCTTTGAGAACGCTTTTAAAATCGCCCGGCGAGCTTGGCAGAAAACCCGCCGTGTTCATGGGCACAAGACGGGCCACCCGCTCCTTGTTGCGGGATGCCCAGGTGAGGCCAATTATGCCGCCCCAGTCCTGGCATACAATTGTAATATCCTTCAAATCCAGTTTTTTGATAAAGGTGTCCAGCCTGCGGATATGGGCCTCCATGGAGTAGTCTGCACCCGGCGGCTTGTCCGAAAGGCCATATCCCAAAAGATCCGGCGCAACGCAGCGAAAATCGGTTTTCAAATCTGCAATGATATGTCGGTACAGATAGGACCAGGTGGGGTTGCCGTGCAGCATGAGGATTGTCTGGCCGCTGCCCTCGTCCACAAAATTGATGCGGTGGCCCTCAATTTCAATATTTTTGAAGGTGACAGGAAAATCGTCAATATCAGCCAGCTTTATTTTGAAAGTCGGCTCAAACTTCAAGCCCATTGCCCGGCGGGAAACGCCCGCGGTTATCTTTGCAATGGCGTGGCGCAGCGGGTGCTGCCTGGCTATTACTTTTGGCTGGGCATTGGCGCCTGCAAAGCGGGTCACGCTCCAAAGTGGGGCGGGGTTTTCTTCGGGCTTACGGTTTTCCTGGCTCTTCATGACCTGCCAGGTAATCTGCTGAATGGCCTTTGCACCAATGCCTACATTGCCAAAAGCCTGCCTGTATATTTCCTCAAGCTCCAGGGTCTGCTCCAAAACCGCCTGGCTGGGGGCAAGCTTTTTAAGGGTCGGCAAAAGCCCTGCACCAAGCTTGCGGGCAAAGAACTGGCAGCGGTCTGCACGGGCCTGCAAAAAGGGGTCTTTTGAGTGCTGCATGGTGCGGTATCCCTTGAGCATGACATCCAGGGTGCGCAGGGCCGTGGAGCCGTTTGCCTCGATCAGCCTTTTGTGGGTGAGCTCAAAGTATTTTTTCAGCTCTCCCTTTTTGAAGTTGGGGTGGACAAGGCCCGTATCGCTCCAGAGCATAGTATCCTTTGCGCTCATGGCGTTTTCAATGCGCCCGTCCTCCATGAGCCGCTCGTAAAGAGTTGTTCCGGGGCAGGGCCGCAGAGGGGAGACCTGATAGAGGTCGGGCTTTAACGAAACAAAATAGTCAATGTCCTCGATTATGTTTTCGTGGTTGTGAAAGTCCAGGCCAAGGATGTTGGAGCCGATGATGAGCATTCCGTGGTTGTGAAGATCATCGAAAACTTCGGCAACATTTCGGCCTATTCTTTTCTGGAAGTTGTGGCTGGCAATAATGTCGCCATCGAACTTGGATTCCACGCCTATCCACAAAACACCCACACCGCATCTGGCAAGCTCCTCCACAGTGTATTGGGAGAGGCTTCTTATGCTGGCAAAGCAAAAAAGGTTCACCCTGCCGATAAGCCCTTCCTTTTGGAGCAGTTTTCCAAGGCGCAGAACATAGTCCCGGTCAATGAGAAAATCCTCGTCCCATATCATGTTGAAAAGGTTTGGCAGGCCCGCCATTTTTTTCTGGGCAGCAACAAGGGAGGCGCAGGCCTGCTCCGGCGAGGCCACAGTAATTTTTTTGAACTTGAAAAAGTGCGAGGTGTTGCAGAACTCGCAGGCATTTGGGCAGCCCAAAGCCACAAGGGTGGAGCTTAAGGGAAGACGCACAAGGTATTCGGAGCCTGGTGTTGTTGCCTCGAAAAATGGCTGGCGCACCTGGGAGATGGGAGCATCCGGGGCTTGGCCCAGGAGCTTGCGGAAAAAGCCCACTCCCTCCTCAAAGCAGAAATGGTCTGCATTTTCCCTTAAATATCGGCTGGCGTTCTCCGGGTCGCTTGGGTACTCGTTGAAGATGTGGCTCACGCCATAGCCGCCGAGCACTATTTTTGTTGCCGGGGCGATTTTCCTGGCCATCTTCACCATGCGGGCCACCTGGTTCAGATGCACGGATTTGGTCTGGATGCCCAGGTAATCGTAGCCCTTTTTTAAGTGCTTGCAGAAAAGCTCCTCCGGCGGCCACTCCAGAATTGTTGAATCCGCGTCCAGGTTTTCGGCAATCAGATGCAGGGCAAAAGCAGGAAAAATGCTCTTCAGGGTGAAAGGCCCCTGGCCGCGGGTGAGGCGGGCCGCAAAAAGATCGTTCACATCCTCGCCCCAGCCTGTTTCATAAGGCCCTATGGAATTGGTCAAAAGAACTCTTTTCATGTCGGACCCTTTTATTACAAGTGTAAAAAAACTATTGCCGACACAAATCCTCTGCGTAGAGTATAACAGTGTTTCGAGGTTTGAAAAAGGTGGTCAGCGCCCAGGAATGTGTCTGATTTATTTTTACACCAGGAAAATTTTAAATACAAGAAAAAAATTGCACCCCTACCCCTGCATCGCCTTTACCCAAAAGACACTAGGTGGGGGTACAAGCGTACGAACCCCCCAAAATCAACATGTTGTCAGATTTTGGTATTGGCCCAAGTCCCTTGGAATTGCTCATTCCTCTTGTAAATCATGGCGTACAAGCTCCATGAAAAACCGTCCTGCAACTTGTGTTGGGGGCCTGCCTGGGGTATGTTGAAAAAAGGAATTGCAGCAAAAAATTACTGATGGAGGCAGGAATTTTTTCGGCAGGAAAAACCGGCCTTGCCTGCCCAGCCCTTTAAAAGACAGCCTGCAAAGGCAAAAAAGTTAAGACAAGGAAAAACCATGCTCGAAACTCTGCTGAAATACAGTCCTCTTATTGCAGCACTTTTGATAGCTGTTGCCTACCTTGCCTGGCGGCGAGGCCTTGTGCGCAAAACCCGCAAGAAAGAAGCCCCTGCCCCTGTTTATGAGTGCAGCCTATGCGGAGAAAAGGACTGCACCTGCCACAAGGTGGAGGAAAAACCGCATCAGTAGGGCAAAATGACCGATCTCACCCTTTAAAGCCCTTCGGGCATAGGGCAAAAAACCCTTGCCAGAAGAAGCCTTCCTCCGATGTTTTACCCTGTATTATTGACGCGTTGTCCAGATCAACCCGGATGATGCACGAGTCAGTATTTGTGCACTGGCAAGGCTATAGGGGTTAAGGCATACTATAAGTATTCCGAATCCCCGATAACGCAGCCAGTGTGCAAATAGGGCCGTGCATCATCAGGGTTAAAAGAATTTCCACCATATAGCCTGGGCCTTTTCCATGAGAGGGGCCAGGGGGGTCTGGAAGAGCTTGTAAAAGATTTTTCGCTGCCAGGTTAAGACGGTTTCAATATGCAGGCCGTTTTTGCGGCGCAGGGCAATGCGCTTTTCGCTTATGGACCAGTAATGGGGGCTTGCCACAGGTTTTACCCTTCCGGAAAGCAGTTTCACGGCCTCCAAGGCCCCAAGGGAGGAGGCCATCCACACGGTTGGGCAGACCTGGGCCACGGGAAAGTCCTCGTCCATGAACTTGCGGAAGTAGTCCTTGCGCCACGAGCCCAAAAACACATAGCTTATTGTGCCGAACTTGTATTTGCGCGTCTGGAAAAGATGCTTGTAGGAGTAGTAGTCCGGCAGGCTGGGCAGGCCCTGAAGGTCTTCAATTCCGGGGCTTGTGGGCAAAATTATGGAAACATTTGCCCACAGGCCGGAGGGAACCACAAAAAGCGCTGGCACCCCCTGGCGCTGGCAGTCCCTAAAAAGCATGATTGAAAAGGCAAAATCATCTGCTGCAGGAAAAACAAGGTCAGCAGAGGTTATGCGCCCGTTCAGCTCTTCCAGGCTCAAGAGCTTTTTGTGAACCAGCACTTTTGCATCCGGGTTTATGTCTTTTATCTGGTCTGCAATTGCCTGGGCCTTGTTCTGGCCAAGGCTTGAGGAAAAACAGGCAATCTGCCGGTTCATGTTTGTGGGTTCGTATCGGTCAAAATCCACAAGCTCGAAGTTTTCCACCCCGCAGCGGGCAAGGATTACAGCCACCGTGCCGCCTATGCCGCCGCAGCCCACTATCAGCACCTTGCTTTTTGCAAGCTTTTCCTGCTGCTCGTTTGAGAACACGCCCAGGTTGCGCCCAAAGAGATCTCGTCCAAACAGGTTTTCATTGAAGTCCATGTTTAAAACCCCTTAAAAATCAACTATATTTGCGTCATCTGGTCCAAGATTAGACAATTGATGCCATTTTCATCAAGAAAAAAACGCATTTTGGATTTTTTACTCCGGCAGATGGTGGAATGCCCCATTAACGCCCTTGAAGCGGCCTGCTTCACTCTGCTATGCTTCCATCGTATTTGGCGGTTTTTAGGAGTGGCCCGGCCTATGGGGCAACATTCAAAAGCAAAAGGGGCAAAAATGGATATTTACGAAAAGCTGCGCGAGGTTTTGGACAGGCACATTTCCGGTGCTCCAAAGTCCGGGCATTTTGACGAGATTTTAAGAACCCTTTTCACGCCTGATGAGGCTGCCCTGGCGGTTCACATGAAATTCCGGCCCCAGCCTGCCGCAAAAATAGCCGCCGTTGCAGACTGTGATGAGCAAACCGCTGTCAAGCTTCTGGAATCAATGGCCGACAAGGGAATAGTTTTTTCCCGCGATAAGGACAATGTGCGCGGCTATGCCCTTTTGCCTACAGTACCGGGCCTGTTTGAATTCCCCTTCATGCGGGGGGATAAAAGCCCCATGCACGACAAGCTGGCCAAGCTTTGGGCTGCATACCATGAGGAGGCTTTGGGCAACGAGTTTGCAGGCTCAACAACCCCCTTTGCCCGCATAATACCTGTTGAGCAGGCCGTTGATGCCCAAAACGAAGTCATGCCCTACGAGGCCCTTACTCAAATGCTCAAGCTCTCCACAGACTTTGCCGTGGCCCACTGCGCCTGCCGGGCCACCATGAACCGCTGCGAAAAGCCAAGGGATTTGTGCCTCATGTTTGACCAGGCTGCGCAGTTCCTGGTCTCGCGGGGGCTTGCCCAATCCATAAGTCGCGAAGAGGCCCTGGCTGTTCTTGCCCTTGCAGAAAAGGAAGGCCTTGTTCACACCACCAACAATTCTGGCGATCGGCTTAACTTTATCTGCAACTGCTGCTCATGCTGCTGCACCATTTTAAGGGGCCTTACCGAGCTTGCAAACCCCAATGCCTTTGCCAAAAGCCGCTGGCTTGCAAAGGTGGATGAAAACTTTTGCATAGGCTGCGGCGTGTGCGAGGAGGAGCGCTGCCCCATTGGGGCAATTGTGCTTGAAGACGGCATAGCACGCGTTAATGAAGATCGCTGCATAGGCTGCGGGCTTTGCGTATCTGCCTGCGAGACAAGAGCAATTTCCATGAAGCCAAGGGCAAAAGCTGTTGAGCCGCCGGCCTCAATGGCCCAGATGGGCCTTGCCATTGCAAAGGAAAAGGACAGGCTGGAAAAATTTTTGGAAATGATGAGCTGACGCCGTGATGGCCGAATCTTTGCCCCAACATGGCGCTTTTAATGAAATTTATTGCCGGGAGAGTTTTTGTGGAGCAGGAGCATAGCAGAGAAGGACTCATAAAGCCCCGCTGGTATGACGGCCCTCTTTACGGCTGGTTTTTTGACCCCCTGGAAAGGGAAAAGGAAAAAATTGTAAGCTGCTTTGTTGAGCCTGAAGCAAGGGTGCTGGATGCCCCAAGCGGAACGGGCGCCCTTTCCTTTGCCCTGGCAAAAAAGGCAAAAGAGGTGGTGGGGGTTGATGCAAGCAGCCGTATGCTTGCCTTTGCCCGAAAGCGAAAGGCTGTGCGGGCTGCTGGCAATGTAAGCTTTGTTGAAGGCGACATCACGGCCCTGCCCAAATCCCTGAAAGGCCCCTTTGATTTTGGCGTCATCTCCCTTTTTCTGCACGAGGTTGACGAGCCTTCGCGGGTGGCTGCTCTCACAGGGGTCGCCTCGCTTTGCAAAAAGGTCGTCATCTGCGACTATGCCGCGCCACAGCCCTTTTTGCCCGGCCTTTTCAACACGGCTGTGGAATATGTTATCGGCGGGCCGGGCAATTTCCCCTTTTACAGGGATTTTTTAAAGCGCGGAGGCACCTGCGGCCTTGCAGAGCGTTGCGGCCTTGTTGTGCTTGGAAAAAAGACGGACAGATCCGGCGGCAGGGAGTACTGCCTTTTGGGCCATCCGGCTGAAAACTGATATGCATTTGCGGATTTTTAACGGCTTGGCAAAAATGCCCGGCAGGGTTGAGTTTTTTAAGAATCCGTGTCCGGCGTTGCTGGAACCGGCACCTTGAGAAAACCGATGCCTTCCTCCTTTAGCATTTTTTCCTCGGTATCAGTGCTTGTTCCCCTTATGTTTCTTTGCTCTGTTGCGCCGTAGTGCATTTTCAAGGCTTCTGTTGCAAAGTTGCAGCCCACATCCT
>JAGVAW010000066.1 GCA_020060085.1 Desulfobacterales bacterium | reverse complement strand
GATAACAGCATAATCCCCGGCTACGGCTGGATTTTCCACACAGGCCCCCAAAGCGCCAATGTGGGGGCAGGGGTTATTCTGCGCTACACGCCAGCAAAGGACCTGCCCAGGATTTTCAACGCATTTTTGAAAAACAACCCCTTTGCCATAAAAAAACTTGCCAATGCAAAAATGGTTAAAGGCTCCTTTGCAGGCTGGCCCATACCTTGCGGTTCTTTTCGCTCAAAACGGAGCGCGGGCAATGTGCTTTTAACAGGCGATGCAGGCAGCTTTGTGGACAACCTTACAGGTGAGGGCATATATTATGCCCTGGGCACAGGCGAGCTTGCAGCAAGGGCTGCGGCATTCGTGATAAAAAGGGGCATAAACCCGGTAAAGGCGGGCGCAAACTACGAATGGCTCTGGAGACGGCGCTTTTTGTGGAAAGATTTTATTCCGGCCTATCTCCTGCAAGGGCTTTGGAGCAAAAGGCCGGTGATAAACTGGATGATAGGCCGGGCTGCAAACAACCAGCGCCTGGCATTCACCCTCTGCTCGTCAATAGCCCATCTCAAACCCAAGGCCAGGCTGCTTTTTCCATTTTAATCTGAACAAGGGACAAGAAATGCCGGAAAATCAGCTCATAAACGAGGGTATGCTCATAAACGAAGTTCAGCTTCTGCTGGCCGAAAAGCGCACATCCCTTGCAGCCATGCGCACGGGCATTGCGGTTTTCGCCCTGCCGCTCACGGTTTTGAGCTTTCTTATTGCAACTTCAGCCTTTTACAATGCTGCTGATGTGGCAACCATGCTTGTTGTGGTTTTCCTCCTGTGCGCCGGGCTTTTGGGCCTTGGGGCCTATCTTATGATCCGCGCATTTTTCCGCATCCACCATTACGACCGCCAGATAGCCCTCATCAAAAGCCGAAGTGAGCTAATCGCCCAGATAGTCGACTGACCTGTCTGGGGCGGGTTCAGAAAGCCGTGGGCTGCGTTACGCGGGAGCGCGCCGGGAGCTCAATGTACAACAAGTACACCTCGTCCCGGCGCACTCCCGCAAGCCTTGCCCACGACTCCCTGAACCCGCCCTGTGCGCTTGTGGTTGAAAAGAAAAAAACACCTCGTTCCTGCCCGCCTTGCGCAACGCAGCAGGCGTCCGCCTGGGGCCGCCAGGCGTACAGGGCGGCGCCAGGGAAAGGAGAGCAAGGCGCGCGAGGCGGGCAGGAACTTTTGTGTACTTGTTGTACATCGAGTTCCTGCACGGCGAAGCGCAACGCAGCTATCGTTTTCCTGGGAGCGCCCTGTACTTACTTTTCTTGACGCTTTCTGCACACAGGTTTATAGGTTTTTTGTCTAGTCAGACTTGAAGCAAAAGAAGTGCGCTTTCTCAAAAAGAGGGATTTTATGGGCGGTCACGATTTGAAGCAGGGCGGCGCAGAGCATTATCTCATAAAAAACGAGCCTTTCTATCTTTCCATAGCAGATGAAAAGGCCCTTTTTCTTGCAGCAGCAGATGCCCGGCTGCCTGTGGTGTTAAAAGGCCCCACAGGATGCGGCAAGACGCGCTTTGTGGAGGCAATGGCCTTTGCTTTGGGCAGGCCGCTCATCACGGTTTCCTGCCACGAGGATCTTTTTGCCTCGGATCTCACGGGCCGCTACCTCATTGCAGGAGGCCAGACCATTTGGGCGGACGGCCCCCTCACCAAGGCTGTGAGAATGGGCGCACTCTGCTACCTTGACGAGGTGGTGGAAGCAAGAAAGGACACAACCGTTGTCATACACCCCCTTGCTGACGAGCGGCGCACCCTTAACATTGAGAAAACCGGAGAGGTTATTGCCGCGCACCCGGATTTTCTGCTGGTTCTTTCCTACAACCCCGGCTACCAGTCCGTAATGAAGGACTTAAAGCAGAGCACCCGCCAGAGATTTGTCAGCCTGTGCTTTGACTACCCTGCCCCGGAAAAGGAGATAGCCATTGTTGTAAAGGAATCGGGCGTGGACGAAAAAACCGCGGGCCTGCTTGTAATGCTTGGGACAAAGATAAGGAATCTGCGCGAGCAGGGCCTTGCCGAAGGCGCAAGCACAAGGCTTTTGATATATGCAGGGGCGCTGATTGCGCGAAATGTGCCGCCCAGGGCTGCTTGCAGGGCTGCTGTTTGCGAGCCGCTCACAGACGATGCCGGGCTTCTGGAAACAATGGATGAAATTCTCTGCGACCTTTTCTGATGCCTTCTTCCAACAATGCCTCCACTCTGCTGGCCCCCCTGTTTGAGCTGGACCCCCAGTGCGCGCAGGAGGCGGTCAACATACTTGCCAAAAGCAATGCAGGCCAGGATGCTGTTATTCTTGTGGCCGAACAGGCCGCTATTGCCCTTTGCCAGGAAATAAATTTCGGCAGGGCGCAACTTTTGGCAATGGCCCGCCTGGCGGCAAATGCGCCGTATCCGCACGTTAAGCTTTATGCCCGGCTCATGGCCTGGGCTGCAAGGCAGGGATCAAGCCTGGGCAAGGCCCTTGCAAAGCCCCTTGGCCTTGTGCTTGAAGAAGGCCCCCCGCAGTTGCGCGGCGCGCTGCTTGGCGCTGCAATGGCCATGAGCAGGCACGGAGCGCACACCCTTACGCTGCCAATGGAGGCCCTTTGCAGCCTTCTTGCGGAAAAGGATTTTACAAGCAGCCTTGCCTTGTGCCGCATTCTTTACTCCCTTTACTCAAAACCCCTTACCTATGTGCAGGCTCTTTCCTTCACCCAGGTTCTGCCTGCTGTTATCCGGCGTCTTGAAAAGCAGAGCAGAGGCCATATTCTGCAAAGAATGGCAGAGGTGGCGCTGGCCGGGCCTCAACTGGTGAGCGGTTTTGCAGACGGCCTGGAAAAGGGCCTGGGTGCTTTGGACGAGCAGGGCCTTGCCGATTTTGTGGCTGATGCCATGAAGCTTTTTGCCAGGAGCCAGGATGCTGCAAGACGCCACCTTGCCCTGGAATCTGCAACAGCCCAAAAGGATTTTCGCTCCCTGCAAAAGGCCGTGCCTCTGACAGCCGTTTCCAACAACCTGGCCCGCTACCTTTGCGCCAGAACCGGGTCTGCCATCTTTGTGCGCCCGTCAGCCGCCCTTTCCATAAAAAGCATTGAAGGCCAGGGAGATGTTTTGTGCGCCTTTGACGGAGCAAGCCTTTTTCTGCCGGAAAAAATAGGCATATACAGCTCAAGGGCAAAAAACGAGGCCCTTTACAGGGCGCTTGCCCGGCTTGAGGCAGGCCTTGCAGAGTTCTCCACCCCGGATTTTGACCTGCAAAAGGCTTGGGATACGGCAAGCCAACAGGGCCTTGACCTTGCCAAGCCCCCTGCCCCGTTTACCAGCCATGACCTGGATGCTTTTTTTGACTGCTTTGCCTGCCGGAATCTGGCAAAAGACCTTTTCACCCTTTTCGAGCATGGCCGCACAAGGGTTCTGGGCCAAAAGCTCTATCCCAATCTTGAAAAACAGGTTGCCCCCTTTTACGAGCTTTGCCTTTTGCCGGGCTTTTTTTCAAAAAATCACCCCCTGGCCCAGCTTTATCTTGCCATTGCCGCAGGCCATGCGCCAAGGGGTTTGGACGGGCTTTCCGGCCAGGCCCTTGCCCTGTTCAACAGCGCCATGAATGAAAAGGAGCAAGGCCCGGAGCTTTGTGCCCTGTTAACAACAAGGGTTTACAAGGCATGGGAAGGGCGGTTGCTGCCGGATTTGACCGAATACAGCCCCCTTGCCCTGCCCTTTGGCCGGGGCATTTTTCCGCAGCTTTTTTTCCGCAGACTCAAGCCTTCCATTGAAAGGGCCAGGCTTTTGCAGGCAAGGCTTGCAGCTTTGGGCGTAAAGGTCTATGCCGCAGACATGAGGCAGGCAATGGAAAGGGGCCAGGGAGAAATTTCTGCAAGGGACATAAAAAAAATAGCCATAAGCCTGCCAGCAGAAAAAGGGCCTGCCACAGCCGGGCCGCAGGCAGATTTTTGGAGCGAAGTGCAAAATGCCCTGAAACCGGATTTGCCCCCCAAGGCTGGCCAGGAGCCTGAACCTGCTGATGGAAAGGTTTTTCGCTACCCGGAGTGGAGCGCGCCCCTGGCCGATTACCTGCCTGATGCCTGCCGGGTGGTTGAGCGCCATGCCCCAAAGGCAGACCCGGAATACTACGAGCAGACCCTTGTCCGCCACAGGGGGCTTGCAAGCAGGCTTAAAAGGATTTTTGAGATGCAAAAGCCCCAGGGCCTTAAGCTGCTTCGGCGCTGGGTGGAGGGGGATGCCTTTGATTACCGGGCGCTTTTGGATTATGCGGTGGATAGACAGGCAGGCAGAACGCCAAGCGAGCGATTGTACATAAAGCGCATAAAAAAGGTGCGGGATATTTCCACCCTGCTTCTGGTGGACATATCGCGCTCCACGGCCAACGCGGTAAACGGCTCGGCCCGCACGGTGCTGGAAGTGGAAAAGGATGCCATTGTGCTTTTTTGCCGGGCGCTTGAAGCTGTGGGTGATCCCTTTGCTGTTGCCGCTTACTCCGGGGCCGGGGCTTTAAGGGTGGACTATCTCAAGGTCAAAGATTTTGACGAGGACATAAGCCAGAATGTCAAAGAGCGGATAAGCGGCCTGGCCCCTGCCCGCAATACCCGCATGGGGGCTGCCATCCGCCATGCAGCAGGCATTCTGGCCCAAAGGGAAAGCAGGGTGCGGCTTCTTATTCTGCTTGGGGACGGTTTTCCAAACGACACGGATTACAAAGGCTCCTTTGCCATTGAAGATACCCGCATGGCCATAAGGGAGGCAAAGTCAAAAAAGATTTTCGTTCACGCAATCACGGTCAATCTGCCCGCAGCAGCCCGGCTTGACCGGGTGTTCGGCGAGGTGCGCCACACGCTTATTTCCGATATAATTGAGCTTCCTTTAAGGCTGGCCGGAATTTACAGAAGCCTCACAAGCTAAAAAGGCTTTATATGCTTTTTACCCAGGATGCGCCGGAAAAGGAAAGGGACCTGCCCTTAAAAAAGGCGGCAGGAGCAGTGGCCCTTGTCACCGGCATATTTTACATAAACTTTGTTTCGCGCATTGTGCTGGCCCCTGTTCTGCCCCAGTTGGAGCAGGATATGGGCATTTCCCACAGCCAGTCGGGAAGCCTTTTTCTTTTCATCAGCCTTGGCTACCTTGTCTCGATTTTTAGCTCCGGCTGGGTTTCGGGCGCGCTGACCCATAGGCGCACCATAACCCTTTCCGCATTTCTGGTGGGCCTGGCCCTTTGGGGCCTTGCAGTAGCCCAAAGCCTGTTTGCCATAAGGGCCGCATCGCTTATAATAGGCCTTGCCAGCGGCCTGTACCTGCCTTCGGGCATTGCATCAATAACGAGCATGGTCAAAAAGGAAAGCTGGGGCAAGGCTTTGGGGATTCATGAAGTTGCCCCAAATCTGGCCTTTATAACCGTGCCCCTGTTTTTTGGCCTTGTGGCAAATTTTCTCTCCTGGCGCGAGACCTTTTTTGCCTGGGGCGCGGCCTCTCTTGCCCTTTGCCTTGCCTTTTACTTTTTTGGCAGGGGAGGGCATTTTTCAGGAACCCCTCCCAGCAGGGCATCCCTGGCCCTGGCAATAAAAAACCGCGACCTGTGGCGCATGGCCGCTCTTTTTTCCTGCGGCGTGGCCTCAACTGCCGGGCTTTACAGCATGATGGTGCTTTTTCTTGTGGAAACAGGGGGCATGGATACAGCCAGAGCCGGGCTTGTTCTTTCCGCATCGCGGGCATCCACCCTTGTCATGGCCTTTGTGGCAGGCTGGGCAACAGATCGCTTCGGCCCCCGCAAAACCATGTCAGCCGCGCTTTTGTCTTCCTGCATCTTCACCCTTTGCATGGCCCTTGCAACAGGCCCCTGGCTTGTGGCAGCCGTTTTTTTGCAGCCAATTCTGGCGGTCTGCTTTTTTCCGGCTGCCTTTGCCACCCTTTCGGGCATGGTAAGCCCGCACATGAGAAATGTTGCCATTTCCCTGGTCATACCCTTTGGCTTTGTGATGGGGGCCGGGGCGATCCCGGCGCTCATAGGCGCATTGGCGGAAATGGACTGCTTCAGGGCCGGAATGGCAACAGCCGGAGCCTTAATCGGCTTTGGTGGGATTGGCGCCATTTTCTTCAAGCCAGCCTTTGATCATGGCAATGGGAAATAAAGAAAGCTCAATGCTCTGATGCCTGCCCAAAGAGCCGTCTGCCTCATGTAGTCATTGAAGCTTTGGGACACCAATGATGCAGATTTTTTTTCCTCTGCTTTTACCCCAACCGCTGGCACACAGGAAGTTTTTAGGAGCCTGTTGCAAAAAAATGTGGCGGTTCTTCCCTGTTAATGTTATGATTTTTCTTGGTATGGGATGGGGATGTGCCATTTATCAGTCTTAAAACCTCAGGGTTTTAAAACTTATTCAGCAGACCGAAAAAATGCCCGAAAATTCCGACAAAGCGCCGGAAAAAGCTTCTGCCGAACAGGGGCTGGACATCCGGCTTGTGGGCGAGATAATCACCCAGCTTAACATTATCCGCAAGAACACGGCCCTTTATCCAAGGGGGCATCCCCAGATGGAAGCCTCCCTTGCCAGGGCCTTGGGCTTTCTTGAAAAGCACTTTGCCTATTCCAAAGAGCTTTCCCTTGCCCTTACCCGCGACAGCGTTATGGTTGGCGATGTGGAGCTTTCCGCCAGGAATCCCATCTTCCGGGAATACGCAAGCGTGCTGCACGACCGCTCGGTTTACTCCCTGATTCTGGAAAAGGGCCTTGATTTAGACAATCTTTACCTTTTCAACCGCATACTTTCGGGGGATCCCTCCTGCACACAAAAGGGAGAGGCCCTTGACGCGGCCCTTGCCAAAAACAGCGCTCGCTTCATAAAAATCGAGCTTCTTGACGAGCGCAAGTTTGCCTTTGAACCCATTGATGAAATAGACCTTGACAAGCAGCTTGAGGAGCAGGGAAGCAGCGGGGCTTCGTGGCAGAGCCACATCAAAAAGCTGCTTGAAAAAGGCGCAGGTGAGGCCCTTACCGAGGATGAGGATGGCATAGAGCTTACAAATGTTGACCCCCAACTGCTTGCCGACTTTTTGAACAAGCTGGAAAAAGGCTCCGGCCACGACCTTTCCTATGACAAGGCCGTGGCAGCGCACTTTAAGGCATCGAGCCAGGATAACGGCAATCTGGCTGCATTGGGCGACAACCAGGTCCGGGCGGATTTTGTTGAGCTTGTTGAGAGCCTGGATGCGGATTTCCGCTCCCAGCTTCTTTCGGGCGATTTTCTGTTTTCCAGCCGGGCAAAGGGCATTGGCCCTGCGGTTTTGCAAACAGCACCGGCAAAAATCCTTGTTGATGTGCTTGAGGACATAAACAAGTGGAAGATAAAAGTCGAGCCGAAAATCCTTAAAATTATAGACACCCTGGCCTTTCTTGATTCTGAGCGCGCCATGCCGGATTTTGACGAAAACAACTGGGATGAGGAAAAGGCCCTTGAGTTTTCGCAAATGGCAACAAGCTTTCTTGCCACAGCGGGTTTTCGCAAACCCGGCTTGCGTCCGGAAAGGAAAAGGCTTGCCGGGCGCCTGGAGGCCCTTGCCAATGCCGAGGCTGACTGCCTTGAGGGCGCGCGCACGGCAGATAGCGTGGCCGTGGAAATGGACCAGTCCGCCATTGCCTGGCATTACAGCACAACCCTTCTTGATCTATTGGAGCGCACAAAAGACGAAGCTGAAATGGAGCTTCTTGCCAGAACCCTTGCAGACTGCTCCACAAACGCCGCCAAAAATGGGTTCTGGAACATTCTCTCCTACTTGTGGGAGCAGCTTGGGCTTCTGGAAAAGGCGGCTGTTGAAAAACGGCCTCCCCTTGCGGGCTTCTGCAGCAAGGCAAGAATGCAGTTCTGGAACCCGGACAACATCGAGCGCATTGCCGGGGCCATTCTTGATCAGGGCCTCAAAAAGAGCGAA
Organism: Desulfobacterales bacterium; assembly: GCA_020060085.1. Taxonomy (GTDB): domain Bacteria; phylum Desulfobacterota; class Desulfobacteria; order Desulfobacterales; family Desulfatibacillaceae; genus JAGVAW01. The sequence goes on along the minus strand of JAGVAW010000066.1, from coordinate 16,535 downwards.
AACCTTGCAGCAATCTTAAGGGAAATCTGCCTGGATAGGGCCTACAAGGTTGTGGATGCCCTTGCCTTGCAGGAGGACCCTGCCCCTGCAAAGATACTCACCGATATTGTTGTGCAGATGTATGCCAATGCCCGTGCAAGCGTGATGGCGCATCTTGCAGGCCAAAACCCGGAGGCAGCAATCCGTATGCTGAAGGTGGTTCGCTGGGCCAGGGATCGCTCGCTTTCAGAGGAGGTTAAGGCCCTTGCAGAATCAAAGCATCAGGGGGTTAAACTTGCCGCTGTGCATACCCTTATGACCCTGGGCCACAAGGATTCAGGCAAAATCATAACCGATTTTATAGACTCGGATGATCACAAGCTCTCCTTTTCCGCCATTGCCATTGCCCGCTACATAAACGACAGGCAGGTCACAGGCAGGCTGGTGGAAATTGTCAAAGACAGCCGGCATCTAAACAGAGACTTTGATTTGAAGCGCAAGCAGGAGGCGCTAAAATCCCTCTCATGGATAGGGGCAAAGGAGGTTCTGCCGGAGCTTTTGGCGCTTGTGAAATCCAGAAAGTTTTTTTCTGCCAAAGACTTTGCCCAGTTGAAGGTTGACATATACAAGTCGCTGGAAGGCTATAACATTGCAGACATAGGCGGGTTCATCGAGCTGGGCAAAAAAAGCGATGACATCACCATAGTCAATATATGCACAGGGCTTGAGCAAAAGGCATTGGCCCAAAAGGTTAAGCCATGAGCAAGCTGGAAGACATTCTCACTCCTGATGCGGATTTTGAGGACGGCCAGATCGGGCAGGAGCCGCCCCAAACCCTGGACGAGGCATTGACGCGCTTTACAAGCCTGCTCATGGCATCCCTGCGCAATGCCCTTATCTATGCGCCCAACCATTCCCAGTTCCAGCACGCCCTTGACCTTGCAGAAAAGGCTGTGCAGCAGGTTTGCAGGTTTTTGCCGGAAATAGCCTTTGTGTGCATGGAAAGGGAGATTCTGCATAACGGCAGGCCCCTAAACAGCCTTGGTTTGCAGTTTGTAAAGCTTGGCAGCTTTTTGGATTCAATCGGCGTTGGAATCCTAACCATAAAAAAGGGGCTTGGAGCAGAGGAGCTTAAAAGTTTCATTCTCCACATGGTGGGCAAGGACAAAGAGGGCCTTCCCACAGGAAAAAGGATTGTCCGGGCCACGCCCCACATTGCCCTGGGCCGGGTCAAGGGCGGGCAGACATCAAAAAAGCTGCGCCTTAGCCATCAGGCCATTGTGGGCCTGCTTGCCCAGGGAGCAGTGAACCAGGATGACCTTTCCTCACTCAAGGCTTCCGGCGGGCAGGTGCGCGGAGAAAGGCTTCTTGAGCTTGATGCAGGCCTGTTGAACCGGGCAAGGCAGGCGGTCAAGGCTGCCTCCGGGGTCAAGACCGATGACAGGGTTTCCACCCGCGAAACCCTTATGAACTTTGTCTATTACTTTGTAAGGTATTCAGACCTTTTTTCCATTCTGCATCACCTTAAAAACCACGATGAATTGAGCTTCAAGCATTCCGTAAATGTGGCGCTTCTGTGTGCGGGCCAGGCCCGATCCCTAAACCTTCCTGTGGATGCGGCAAGAGACATTGTTCTGTCCGGGCTTTTTCACGACATAGGCAAGGTTGCGGTGGATTATGCCCTGTTGAACAAGCCCCTTCCCCTTTCAGACGGCGAAAAGCTCAAAATTGCCATCCACTGTGAGGAGGGCGCGCGCATCCTTGCCCAGTACCCCCAAATTCCAGCCGCAGCAGTGGTGGCAGCCCTTGAGCACCACATCCACTTTGGCGGCAAGCGCGGCTATCCCCGCCGCCACCGCATAGGCAAGCCCCATGCTGTGAGCCAGATGGTTGCCCTTGCCGATGTTTACGACTCCCTGCGCACAACCAAGCCCTACCGCCCGGCCTTTCCCATGGACAGGGCGCTGGAGATAATCGAAAAACGCTGCGCCAGGCAGTTCGACCCCTTCCTTGTCGCAAATTTCGCCCGCAGCCTTCAGTTTGCCCAGGAATAGGCAGGGCAGCAGATCAGGATAGAAAATCCGGCCTGTGGCATTTCCTTATTGAAAAGGTCCCTTGCCCCTATTGAAAAAGGCCCGGCCCTGGCGCTGTTGGGTGAAGAGAAACCCCATCGGTTTAATGGCTGCTTCAGGTTATTTTTTTCGTGTGGTTCGTGTTTTTCGTGGTTCTTCTGTTTTATTCTTTTGTTCCTTCAATGCCCTTGCCGTCATGCACCTGGTTTTGTTGGGATAGGCTTGCCCTGGGCTGCGCTATTTTAACCTCCAGATACTGACTTCTGAATTGAAACAATGTTTTTATCAGAGCCATAAAAGCTGTTTTTTTGCTTAAAAACTTATTATAATTATATAAAAGTTTTTTGAAGAGGGTGCGGGGGGAATCGTTTTTTCAAAAAAGTTTCCCCCCGCAAATAACTTTTGGCTTTTTCAGTTGCCCTTTTTTGCGGCCTTATGGCGCAAAGGGGGGTTTTTTTGCGGTTTTGCGGTGGATGAAAGCTTTTACCGGAAAGCTTGCGCTCAATGTGGCGGCCTTTATTCTTGAGCGGTTTATGTGGGTGTAGGTGTTAAATATCTGCCACAGAAAGGAGGAAAAACGCAGGGGGTTGTTGTGGCGCTCGCAGGCGTAGCGGCGCAGCTTCTGCATCTGGTCCGGGCTTATGTTGGGGTGTTTCCACACAAGGTGCTTGAGGTCGAACCTGGACCAGTCGCTCTCGTCAATGCCAAAGCGGTTTTTAAGGTCAGCATAAAGTGGGGTTCGCACAAATGGGGTTATTATTCCAAACTGGACTATACCCACGCCAAGTTTGTAGAGGTCCTCAATTTCCGCCAGGGTGCTTTCGTATGTGGCCCATTCGTGGCCAAAAACATAGTAACCCCACAGATAGCGTTTTGCGTGGGAGAGGCGGCTTATGAGCTGCCTTATTGTCTCCGTGCTCTGCTGCTTGTCCCAGGCGTCCAGGGCGCGCTGGTCAAGGCTTTCAATGCCCACGCCTATGCCCATTAGCCTTGTTTGCAGCCAGGTGTCCAGATTTTTTAAGGCAATGTCTGCGCGGGTCATCACAGACCAGTAAAGGCCGTGCTTTTCCACAAGCTCCAAAAAGGCTTCGGAGTGGCTTTTTATCACCCCGAAGTTCTCGTCCATGACCATTATCCAGTTCACCCCGTGTGCCCTGTGCCAGGCCAGGATTTCATCCAGCGATTCTATGGGTATGACTGTCTGCTGTGGGGCAAATGCCGGGGTCTGGCAGAATGAGCAGTGGCGCAGGCAGCCCCGCGAGGTCTGAATGACCCCAAGAAGCTGAACCTGAAAAGGCAGGGGCTTTATGCCAAGCCGGTAATAAAGAACAGGATGCACAATGCGCGGCAGTTTGAGACCCAGTTCGCTGGCAATAGCCTCTTCGGAATAGCCTTCAAAAACCCGGTCAAAAAGACCGGCAGCCGCCGGGTGAAGCGCGCCGTAATTGCCGCCCCAAAGCGCCCCTGCCCCGGCTTTGCGGGCCATGTCTGCCATGAGCGCGATTTTATCTGTCTGGTAGGTGTAAAAGGAAAAGCCCACCACATCCCAGCCCTGGGCCAGCTTTTGCCGATATTCCTCAAGAAGGGGGAACTCCATTATCTCGATCTGGGGAATATTGGCCTTTATTGCCCGCAGCCCCAGGGAATAAGGCATGAACCCCAGCAGCCGGAAAGGCTCCGGGCTGTGGTCTGCAAACCAGTCGTAATGATTTGCAGAATCGCGGAATGGCGTTGTGAAAAGGATTTTCATTTGATCCAATTGCAAAACTAAAGCTTTTTGCGGGGGGAAACTTTTTTGGAAAAAAGTTTCCCCCCGCACCCCTCTTCAAAAAACTTTAAATATTTTCAAACTATTATATGGCAAAATAGGGTAAGCATCCACCCCAAAACCAAAGGAGGCTTGCTAAAAGTCCAAAAGCTCAATCCAGAATTGAGACAAAGTTTTTATCAGAGCTGTAAAAGTTATTGTACCGTTTAGCTGCCCATTATAATAATATAAAAGTTTTTGGGGATGGGATTTTTTTCAAACACCTCCCCCGCAACTAAATTTTTTAAGCTTTCCGGTCGCCCCCTACACAACCCTGTACCTGCCGCGGGAGACAAATTCCAGGTAGCCCCTGTCCCGCAACACCTGCAACTGCTGGCGGATTTTGTCTTTTATGTGCCGGTTTTGCCGGTGAAGGCCAGCCAGATGACCCTCAAAGGCATATATTTCATCAAGGGAAAACTGCTCTTTTTCAAGGGCCTCAACACACAGCATCACATCAAGCAGCCAGCCCTTTTGGGAAATTGATTTTGCATCCTTTAGGAACAGGGTTTTCTGCCAGTCGTCAAGCACCCTTTGCCTTGAAGCAGCCACCCCGTTTTTTACAAAAAAAATTCTGCCGGTTTTGGGTATGCTGTTCAAAAGTATGTTGCAGCCCACCCAGCCAGCGCGCCGGGCGCTTGGTGCAAGGGGCTTTCTTTGCTCAATTATGCCAGGCACAAAAAAATGCTTGGGTATGATCAAAAAATCTGAAACTTTCAGATGTTCCAAATTGTAGCTCAAAAGGAAAAGATGCGGACTGGTGCTGCTTAAAAGCCGCTGGAGCATTGTGGAATAGGCCCCGTCCACAATTTTTGCGCCTATGGCCCCCTTTGTGCTTTTAAGCTCGTAATCCTCAAGGCAGTTGGGGCAGAAAAAATCTGCAACAGGCTCGTTGTTGGGGTGCTGGTCAATGCTTTGGTGACCGCAGGAAGGGCAGAAAACATGGCGGTCAACCCAGTCTTCGGTGAGAACCCGCGCCTTTTGGGCAGGGCTTTTGTAGCCAAGGGCTTTTTGCTCATCCAAAAAAAGATTCATGATCAATTGGCTGACAGCCCTTAAAAATCACGCCCTGTCAAAATAGGCAAAGCGCATGGTGAAGATGCCCCGGCCCTGGGTGGCGCTGCGCAGGGCTGTGGAGTAGCCGAACATCTTTGACAGGGGAACCATTGCACGCACAGACTGGGCACCCCGCCGGGCCTCTATGGATTCCACCTTGCCGCCCCGGCTGTTGAGATCGCCAATCACATCGCCCATGAAGTCATCGGGCATGACAACCTCCACCTCCATGACCGGATCCATGAGAAAGCTCTCCGCCCCGGCAAGGGCCTGCTTCACGGCCAGGGTTGCGGCCACGCGGAAGGCAAGCTCCGTGCCGCCACTCTCCTTCATTACCGCATCCACAAGGGTTGCCTGAACATCCGTTACCGGATAGCCCATGCAGATGCCGCTTTGCAGGCCTTCCTCCATACCCTTTTTGGCTGCAAGAACAAGGTTTTGGGCCAGCCTGTCATCCGGCAGGGCAATCTGCACGCTGTTGCCCCGGCCCCTTTGCAGGGGGCTTATCTCCACTGTTGCCTGCGCCCACAGGCTTTGGCCCGCCACCTCCTGGTCAAACACCGCGGCAGCGGATGCAGCCTTGCCAATGCCTTCCCTGTGCATGACTTGAGGCTTGCCCACATTGACTTCAACATTGAAATCCCGCTGCATCCTTTTTACCAGCACATCAAGATGAAGCTCGCCCATGCCCGAAATTATCATCTGGCCGGTTTCCTCATCCTCCTTGAAACGGAAGGTGGGGTCTTCTGCTGCAAGCTTTTCCAGCACAAGAAGAAGCTTGTCCCGGTCGCCAGCGGTTTTTGGCTCCACGGCAATGCTCATCACCGGCTCGTAGGTGTCAATCCGCTCAAGGATGACAGGCCGCTTGCTGCTGCAAAGGGTATCGCCCGTGGCAGGCAGTTTAAGGCCTGTAACGCCCACAATGTTGCCGGGGCCAACCGAATCAATGCGCTCGCGCTTGTTGGCGTGGACTGCCATTATTCTGGCGCAGCGCTCCCTTACATTCAAAATGGGGCTATACACCTCCTCGCCTGCGGTGAGCACGCCGGAATAGATGCGAACAAAGCACATCTTGCGGCCATCGAACATGCTTACCTTGAAGATGAGGGCTGCCAGAGGCTCCTTTTCCGTTGCCGCACACAAAACAGGCTCGTGGGTGGCCGGATCAACCCCCATTACGGGCGGAACTTCGGTGGGGCTTGGCAGATAGCGGACAATGGCATCCAGCAGCGGCTGCACACCCTTGTTTTTAAGGGCCGAGCCGCAGAGAACCGGCACTCCCCTGCGGTCAAGCGTAGCCTTTCTTATGGCAGCCACAAGCTCATCCTGGGATATCTCCTCCTCGGCAAGGTATTTTTCCATGAGCGCATCATCGCAGTCTGCTGCATCCTCAATGAGCTTTTCCCGGTAAAGCTCGGCCTCGCGGGCAAGCTCGCCTTCAACAGGCAGGCGCGAAAAACTTGCGCCCAGGCTGTCATCATCCCAGACGATTTTTTCCATGCTCACAAGGTCCACAACGCCTGAAAAGCTGTCCTCAACCCCTATGGGAATCTGAAGAACAAGGGGTTTTGCGCCCAGCCGGGTCTTGATCTGCTCCACGCAGCCAAAAAAGTCTGCGCCGATGCGATCAAGCTTGTTCACAAAGGCGATTTTGGGGACCTTGTATTTATCAGCCTGCCGCCACACGGTTTCGGACTGGGGCTGAACCCCGCCCACCGCACAGAATACGCCCACCGCGCCGTCCAGCACCCTTAGCGAGCGCTCCACCTCAATGGTGAAATCCACATGGCCCGGCGTGTCTATGAGATGAATCTCAAAGCCTTCCCAGTTGCAGGTGGTAACAGCAGAGGTGATTGTTATGCCGCGCTCCTGCTCGTCTGCCATCCAGTCCATGACAGCCTCGCCGTCATGAACCTCGCCCATTTTGTGGGAGCGGCCCGTATAATAAAGGATGCGCTCGGAAACGGTTGTCTTGCCCGCATCAATGTGAGCAATGATGCCGATGTTGCGCATCTTCTGTATGAAAGCGTCTTTTTTCATTGTATGAGCCGCAAATCCGGGCCTAAAGGCCACCGGATATCCAGATGTCCTGCCAGGGTTTCTTCCTGCTGGCCATCAATTAGCAATTTGACAAAATAAATCCCGTCCACATTCAAAACAAGGGTATTCACAACAGACCAGATGGTCATGGCCTCCCCGGCTGATCCGCCCGGATGGTTTGTTATTATCTCGCGGGAAAAATCCACAAAGCAGACGCCATTTTCATCCACAAAAACGCTGTTTACCCGGCTTGCCTCCGGAATAACGGAAATCGCCTCCTGCCTGGGGCCTTCAAGCAGGGCCTCCATTATTTTCCCCGCCCTTGCCGAGAGGTCGGCAGGCAGCAGCAGATAGCGGGGTTCGGCCACAAGCATTGGCTCACCAGAATGGCCGAAATACAGATGCACCAGGGTCATTGCCGGGGCTTTTGGGTCAACAGCTTCCGGTGCCGGGCGCTTGGGCATGAAGGCAAAAAAGTAAACAGCCCCGGCTATAAGGCCTGCGCTGATCAAGACCAAGACGACTGCCCAAAAAGTTTTGGATTTTGTCGTTTTCATGCTTTGCCAGCCTTTGTGCGCTGCCTGTTTAAACTAATGAGTATTGCATGAGCGCACCAAAAGTCAACCCTGGCGGCCCCAGGAAAAGGATGGCTGTGTTGCACATCGCCTCGAAGTTCGGTCATGTACTATGAGTACACTCCCTCACTTCTCGCTTGTGCGCCTTGCCATTCTTTCCCTGGAACCGCCCTATTCGTATGGAGGCGGCCCCAGGAAGCCTTGGGCTGTGTTGCGCGGCGCATCGCAATTCGGTCACATACTATGAGTATGCTCCCTCATTGCTCGCTTGCGCGCCTTGCCCACAGCTCCCTGGAACCGCCCTGTACACCTGTGGTTGAAAAGAAAAGCCGCGTCCCTGCCCGGCAAAGCGCGCCTTGCTATCCTTTCCCTGGAACCGCCCTGTACGCTTGTGGTTAAGGAGAAAAACACCCGGCTCTCTGGAACCGCTGGGTGGCACTGGCAACTTGTTGCCAGTGTGCGATAAGCACAAGAGGCAAGGCCAACAGGCAGGCGTAGCGACTAGCGCAGCGAAAGCTTTAGCAAAAGCCCAACAAAAACAGGTGCCGGATGGCAAGGGCATTAAAGGAAAAGGGCTTGGTTGTTGGGCTACGCCCTGGATTCCCGCTTTCGCGGGAATGACGGGTCTGGAGGGCGGTTCCGGAGGTTTTGTTTTTTTCTCCACCAGCGTACAGGGCGGGTCCAGGGAGCCGTAGGCAAGGCGCACAAGCGAGGAATGAGGGAGCATACTCATAGTATGTGACTTAAAATTCCGATGCGCAGTGCAACACAGCCCACGGCTTCCTGGGGCCGCCCTACTCCGCCAGTGCGGCTTGGGCTGCTGACAGCCTTGCTATCGGTACCCTGAACGGCGAGCAGGAAACATAGTCCAGGCCAAGCTTGTGGCAGAAGGCAATGGACTGGGGGTCTCCACCGTGCTCGCCGCAGATGCCGATTTTAAGGTCTTTTCTGCCTGCTCTGCCCCTTTCAACGCCAATTTGCATGAGCTGGCCAACGCCTTCTTCGTCAATGGAGCTGAAGGGGTCAAAGGGCAGAATCTTCTGGCCCAGGTATTCGGGCAGAAAGGAGCCTGCATCATCGCGGGAGTAGCCAAAGGTCATCTGGGTGAGGTCGTTTGTGCCAAAGGAGAAGAACTGGGCTTCCTTTGCAATCTGGTCTGCAATGAGGGTTGCCCTGGGGATTTCTATCATGGTGCCCACAAGGTAATCGAACTTGACCTTCTGCTCATCCATGACAAGGCGGGCCACATCCTCAATGTGGGCCTTCTGGTGCTTGAACTCGCCGATGGTTCCCACAAGGGGCACCATAACTTCCGGGCATACCTTTATATTCTCTTTCCAGCAGGTAGCAGCAGCCTCGAATATGGCCCGCGCCTGCATACGGGTTATTTCAGGAAAGCTTATGCCCAGGCGGCAACCCCGGTGGCCCAGCATGGGGTTGAATTCCGAAAGGGCCTCGGTCTTGGTCTTCACCTTTTTCTGGCTGATGTTCAAGAGCCGGGCCATTTCCTTTATTATGATGTTGTTGTTGGGCAGAAACTCGTGCAAAGGCGGGTCCAGCAGACGGATTGTCACCGGGCGGCTTCCCATTGCCTTGAAGATGCCGGTGAAGTCCTCCCTTTGCATGGGCAGAATCCTTCTCAAGGCATCCTTGCGGCCCTTTGCATCGGAAGCCATTATCATTTCGCGAACAGCCCACAGGCGCTCGCCAAAGAACATGTGCTCCGTGCGGCACAGGCCTATGCCCTGGGCGCCGAACTTCACGGCAGCGGCAGCGTCATCCGGCGTGTCGGCATTTGTGCGGATTTTGAGCTTGCGGAACTGGTCGGCCCATTCCATGAGGGTGCGGTATTCCGGATGGGCAAGGGGGTCCTCCTCCACAAGAGGGAGCTGGCCTCCATAGACCACGCCCTTTGTGCCGTTCATGGTTATCCAGTCGCCCTCTTTGAGCTTTCTTTCACCGAAGTTGACTATCTTGGTTTTCATGTCAATGGAAATGTCCTGGCAGCCCACTATGCAGCATTTTCCCCATCCGCGGGCCACCAGGGCAGCGTGGCTTGTCATGCCGCCCTTGCTTGTGAGGATGGCCTGGGCTGGCTTCATGCCGTGGACATCTTCAGGAGAGGTTTCATCCCGAACCAGGATCACCATTTCCCCGGCTTCTCCAAGCTCCATTGCCTTGTCTGCTGTGAGCACTATCTTGCCCTTGGCCCCGCCCGGCCCGGCAGGAAGGCCCTTGCACAGCATGACAGCCGTCTTTTCCTTGACAGGGTCCACCATTGGGTGGAGAAGCTCCTCCACCTGATCGGGCCTTACCCTTTTGAGGGCTGTTTTTTTGTCAATGAGGCGCTGGGCAACCATGTCCACAGCAATTTTAATGGCTGCCGGGCCGTTACGCTTGCCGGAGCGGGTCTGGAGCATGTAAAGGACGCCGTCTTCAATGGTGAACTCTATGTCCTGCATGTCCTTGTAATGCTTTTCCAGCTTGTTGCGGATGGCTATAAGCTCCTTGTAGAGCTTTGGCATGAGCTTTTCCAGGGTGGGAAGCTCCCTGTTTGCGTCATTTTTGGAGTTCTCGTTTATGGCGTAAGGGGTGCGGATGCCGGCCACCACATCCTCGCCCTGGGCATTGATGAGCCATTCGCCGTAGAGGTTGATGTCGCCCGTGGCAGGGTTGCGGGTGAAGGCCACGCCTGTGGCGGAGTTGTCGCCCGTGTTGCCGAAAACCATTGACTGCACATTGACAGCCGTGCCCCAGTCATCGGGAAGGTTTTCGATGCGGCGGTAAGAAAGGGCGCGCTTGCCGTTCCACGAGGCGAAAACAGCGCCTATGCCTCCCCACAACTGCTCCTTTTCCGTATCCGGGAAGGGCTTGCCAAGAACCTTCTGCACCCTGTCCTTGTATGCCTCGCAGAGCTTTTTCAAATCCTCCACCGGCAGATCCGTATCGTTTTTTACGCCCCTTTTCCTTTTGGCTTTTTCAAGCAGGTGCTCCAACTGGCTGCGGATGGCCTTTCCCTCTTCGGGTTCGATGCCCGCGGCCTTTTCCATCACAACATCCGCATACATGGCAATGAGCCTTCGGTAGGCGTCATAAACAAAGCGGGGGTTGCCCGTTTTTTCTATCATGCCGGGTATGGTTTTTGTGGTAAGACCCACATTCAGCACGGTTTCCATCATGCCGGGCATGCTAACCCGCGCGCCGGAGCGCACGCTCACAAGCAGGGGGTTTTTGCTGCCGCCGAATTTTTTGCCCGTTACCTTTTCAAGGCGGGTCATGGCCTCGCTCACTTCTTTTTCCAGGCCTTTGGGGTAGTTGCCCCTGTTGTTGTTGTAGGCTGTGCAGACCTGGGTGGTGATGGTGAAACCGGGGGGAACCGGAAGGCCAAGATTGACCATTTCAGCGACATTGGCGCCCTTGCCGCCCAAAAGGTCCTTCATTTCGGCATTGCCTTCAGATTTTCCCTGGCCGAAAAAATAAATAAACTTGGAAGTCATGACCGCTTGGCTCCTTTCAGCATTGTTTTATAAAGGGGCAGGCCTGCAACTGCTGCGATTGTCGGAGTTTTTTTGTGCAGCACCAGCAAAAAAATGCGCCAGGTGGTTTGTCACAGGCCATATTAGAGAATCATCAGATAACGGTTTTAAATCTGTTGCATCCTTTATGCAGAGCGATATGCCACAACCGCAAGGCCTTTTCAAGCCTGTTGTGGCTCTTTGGATTTTTTAGTTTTTTTTGTTGCAAAATCAGCCATATAAGCTCTTTGCTGACAAATGCGCCAGGCACCGGAACTAAAAAATTAAAAGGCCTTTGCCAGACTTTGGAAAGCTTTTCAAGGCTCTTTTTTTCCTCCCTGGTTTTGTTTTGGAGATAAAAAGCATAAATTGCACAAAGGATTGTTCACAGACTCCATTTGTGGTAAAGGTTGGTGGTATTTTAAAAAACGGCTTTTCCTTTTTGCAGTGGCACCCTAGAAATTTTCATTTTTCAGGCGGCATTCAGGCTCCAGGCTTTTTTACCGGGGGCCTGTTAAGCGGCAAAAGGCAGCCTTTTTGCAACAGGTTGTCAGGCAAAGGGTTCAAACCCTTCCGCAGGAACAAGGAAGATAAACCAGGCTGCACAGGAGCTTTTTTGTGGGCTTTAGCCATGTTTTCGGACCTGTGCCCTCCCGCAGGCTGGGCCTTTCATTGGGGGTGGATCTTGTTGCTCCCAAGATCTGCTCCTGCGACTGCGTTTATTGTGAATGCGGCCCCACAACCCAAAAAACTGCCCAGCGGGGCCTTTATGCAGACCCGGCAAAGGTGATTAAGGAGATTGACGCAAGGCTTGCCGGTTCTCCAAAACTGGACTTTGTAACCTTTTCAGGCTTTGGCGAGCCAACGCTTAATTCCGCCCTGGGGGAGGTGGCCGCCCATATTGCAAAAAAGCACCCCCAGTACCGCAGGGCACTTCTTACCAACGGCACGCTTTTCGGAAATCCGGCTCTGCGCAAAGAATGTGCGGGCATTGATGTGGTGGCCGTTTCGGTGGACAGCGTTGACGAAAAGATTTTTAAGGCTGTCAACAGACCGCATCCGGATATCTGCCTGGAAACAATGCTTGAAGGCATAAGGGCTTTTTCAAAGGATTATTCCGGCAGGCTGCTTGTGGAGGTCTTTCTGGTGCCGGGCCTGAATGACCAGCCGGAGCACCTGGCCTGCATGAAGAAATTTTTTGACGGGCTTGGCCCCTGCACCGTGGAGATAAACACCCTGGACAGGCCCGGAACCCAGAGCTGGGTTGTGCCTGCTTCCAGTCAGGCCCTTGCAGAGGCTGCCAAAATTTTGGGGGCCGTGCCCATAGGCAGATTTTGCCAGGGGCAGGGAAACATGGCCCCGGCTGACCTAAAGGAGCGGATTCTGGAAATCATAAGCCGCCGCCCCTGCACGGTTGATGATCTGGCGCAAATATCGGGCGCAAGCCCGCAGGAAATTGAAATACTGGCCGCAGAGCTTGCAGCCAGCGGCCTTGCCACAAAAAAAACTCTGCCTAGAGGCGTTTTTTTTCTGGCGCAGCAAGACCCTGGCCCCAAATCGCCGACATGATGGAGGAGCGCAATGCCAATCTACATCTGGGAAGGGAAAAACCGGAAGGGCGACAAGCAGAAAGGCGAAGTTGACGCGCCCGATGAGGCGGCTGTCCGCGTACACCTGCGGCGTGTGCAGGTTGTGCCCACAAAAATCAAGAAAAAGCCCAAGGATATTTTTGAAAATGTGGCCTTCATGCAGCCCAAGGTCACGGAAAAGGACATCATTGTCTTTGCCCGCCAGTTCTCCACAATGATTGATGCGGGCCTGCCCCTTATCCAGGCCCTGGAAATCCTTCACGGCCAGCAGGAGAACAAGACCTTCAAGTCTGTAATAAGGGATATAAAGGAAGGTGTTGAGAGCGGCTCCACCCTGGCGGACAGCCTGCGAAAATACCCCAAGTATTTTGACGAACTTTTTGTGAACATGGTGGCAGCAGGTGAAATAGGCGGTATTCTGGACACCATTTTGGGTCGCCTTGCAGCCTACATGGAAAAAGCTGCGGAACTCAAAGCCAGGGTCAAGGGCGCCATGACCTACCCCATCATAGTTGTCATCGTGGCTGTGCTGGTGGTGGGCATCATCCTTGTTTTCGTCATTCCGGTTTTTGAAAAAATGTTCGCCGACTTCGGAGGCGCGCTTCCTACCCCGACCCAGATTGTGGTCAACTTAAGCGAGTTTGTGCAAAGCAATATCCTGTTCATCATAATCGGGGTGGTGGTTCTGAGTTATGCCTACAAAAGATTTGTGGCCACGGCAAAAGGGCGGCGAATCATGGACGAGATTCTGCTCAAGGCCCCGGTTTTCGGCCCGCTTCTACGCAAAGTGGCAGTGGCCAAGTTCACCCGCACAATGGGCACAATGCTCTCATCTGGCGTTTCCATTCTGGACTCTCTTGATATTGTCGCCAAGACAGCAGGCAACAAGGTCGTGGAGTCAGCCCTTTACGATGTCCGTTCAGGCATCACCGAAGGCCGCACAATGGCTGATCCGCTTGGGGAATCGGGCGTTTTCCCCTCAATGGTGGTGCAGATGATTTCCGTGGGCGAGCAGACAGGCGCTTTGGACGCCATGCTGGAAAAGATTGCAGACTTCTACGACAAAGAGGTGGACCAGGCGGTTGACAACCTGACCGCAATGATTGAGCCTCTTATGATGGTCTTTCTGGGTGGAACCATCGGCGGCCTGGTTGTGGCCATGTACCTGCCCATCTTCCAGATGGCCGCAGCAATAGGCTAGGCAAAAGAGCGCCGGTGATGGAAAGCCGTTTTAAAAGCGTGCTTGCAGGCATGAAAAAGGGCCTGCCCCTTGAGCCGTGGCAACCGGGAAGCGAGCTTATTGAAGCCCCGGAAAGCCTTTTGCGGAACCGTCTGCAATTGCTCATGTTTTTCCGGGTGCTTTTTACCACCCTGCTGCTGGGGGCCACGGTCCTCCTGCATTGGCAGCGCCATTCCATGGTGCTGCTGGACCCGCCGATGCTGATAATTTACGGCATCATAGGGGCCACCTATGTCCTCACGGTAATTTACGCCAGGCTGTTTTCCAGCCTTGGCCTGTCCAGCCAGGTGCAGGTGCAGCTTTCCATAGACGCCATGCTGGTCACGGCAGTGGTTTATGTTACAGGCGGATACGGAAGCGTTTTCTCCTTTTTGTACCTTGTGGTCATAATCTATTCGAGCATTTTTCTGGGCCGCCGGGGCATACTTGCCGTGGCAGCCTTCTGCTCGGCCCTTTATGCGGCCCTTCTCACCCTGGAGTTTTACCAGATTCTGCTTCCCTTTGATGTGGAGCAGGCTTTGCCCGCCTGGAAGCTCAACTGGGCCAATGTTGTTTTCAAGGCATCGGTCACTGCGCTTGCCTGTTTTCTGGTGGGCCTGCTCTCTGCGGTGCTTTCCGAGCAGGAGCGCAGAACCCGGCGGGAGCTCAAGGCTGTGCACGAGCACATGCGCAGGGTGGAGAAAATGGCGGCCATAGGAGAAATGGCCTCCCGCCTTGCCCATGAGATAAAAAACCCCCTGGCAGCCCTTGTGGGCTCGGTTCATCTTCTGGATGACGAACTTGTGCTGGACGAATCCCACCAGAAGCTCATGGGCATAATCTGCCGGGAGGCCGACAGGTTAAACAACCTTGTATCGGAATTCCTCACCTTTGCCCGGCCCGTTTCCGGAGTTCCCCAGCCCCTTGTGCTTGCGCCCGCCATTTCCGAAACCCTTGAGCTTTTTTTGCAGGACAAGGCCATTGCCTCGCGCATAAGCGTCATCACAAAATTCAAGCCGGATCTGGTGATACAGATGGACCCCCACCACTTCCGGCAGGTGCTTTGGAATCTTCTGCTAAACAGCGCAGAGGCCATAAAGGGCGAAGGGAAGATACGCGTTGAAACCCGCCAGGGCCATGACAACGCGGCAGTCATCCTTGTAAAGGATTCCGGCGCGGGCATGGATCAGGATACCTTGCAGTGCATGTTCGAGCCTTTTTTCTCAACCCGGCCCGGCGGCAGCGGCCTGGGTCTTTCCATTGTACACCGCATTATCGAGGCCTATGGCTTCCGCCTGGATGTGGAGAGCGCCCCAGGCCGGGGCACAACCTTTTCTCTTGTGGCCCCCAAGTCCGGCCTTGTGTCCCTTGATTTGCGCAGGCAGGCATAGGCCCGCTGCTTTTTCCAAAACAGCAAGGGGCTTGACCTTTAAGGGGCAAAGTGGTTTAGCACTCATGGCAAAAGCCCCCCTGCCGGAAAGATTAAGGGCGCACTTTTAGGCAGGTGCAAAAGGCTTACCGTTTTTTTTTACGACAGACACAAAGATGGAGGGCCGCAGCGCCAGCGGTCCGGGACAAAAAAGTGAAATCCGAAACAGATATCCGCAAGGAAAAACTACTGGCTCTGCGCCAAGCCGGCGTGGACCCATTTCCCAACAACTTTGTTCCTGTCCACACAGTGGAGGCGGTCAGGCTGGCCGTGGAAAAGGCCCAGGGCAGCGCCGGCAATGACCCGGCTGACCAGAGTTTGGGCCAGACCCCCCACAATGCGCCCCTGCAAGATGAGCAGTTTGTGCTTTCAGGCCGGATAATGGCCATAAACAGCTTTGGCAAAAGCGCCTTTCTGCGCTTCAAAGACGCCACAGGCCAGCTTCAGGCCTATATAAAAAAGGATGACATAAGCGCCGAGGATTTTGCTGTTTACAAGCAGATGGACATGGGCGACTTTGCAGGCTTTTCCGGCACGCTTTTTTTCACCAGGACAGGCGAGCTGACCCTTGCCGTGAAAAAGCTGCGCCTTTTGTCCAAGGCTTTGCGGCCCCTGCCCGAAAAGTTCCACGGCTTAAAGGACCCTGAAAAGCGCTATCGCCGCCGTTATCTTGATCTCATTGCCAACCCCGGCGTGAAGGAGATCTTTGTCCGCAGGGCAAAAACCATTTCCGCATTGCGCGCCTTTTTGGAGGAGCGGGGATTTCTGGAAGTGGAAACCCCAATGATGCAGCCCATTGCAGGCGGGGCCGAGGCAGCTCCCTTCAAGACCCATCACAATGCCCTGGACATGGACCTTTATCTGCGCATTGCGCCGGAGCTTTATCTCAAGCGCCTTGTGGTTGGGGGCCTTGAGCGGGTATTTGAAATCAACCGCAATTTTCGTAACGAGGGCATAAGCACCCGGCATAACCCGGAATTCACCATGCTGGAGTTCTATCAGGCCTATGCCACCTATAAGGACCTGATGGAGCTTAGCCAGGAAATGTTCGCCTTTGTTGCCCAGCAGGTTGTTGGGCAGACAAAAATAGTCTATCAAGGCAGCGAAATAGATTTTGCCCCTCCCTGGAAGAGCATGAGCCTGGCAAAAGCCCTGGAGCAAATCGGCGGCCTTGATCCGGAATGGCTTGGCAACAGGGAAAAACTTATCGCCTTTGCGCGGGAAAAGGGCGTGCCCGTAAATGAAAAGGCCCGG
>JAGVAW010000074.1 GCA_020060085.1 Desulfobacterales bacterium | reverse complement strand
TATTACAAGATTCCCTCTGACCGGCAGGCAATAGCCCAGGAATTTCTGCTTTTTGAAAGCAGCGGATCAACAGATCTGGAGCAGTTTGTTGACAGCGACTTTTCCAAGGCAAGGATGATAGTCAAAATCCCCTGGGTAGATTCTGTTATTCTGGAAAATTTTGTGGACTGGGCAAACCCTCTGCTTGACGGCATTTTTGCAGACAAGGCATCTGTAACCCTCACGGGAATCGCCGCAATAATGGCCCGCACCATTCCGGCCACTCTGACATCCATGACAGAAAGCTATGTCATAGCCTTTGCTACCATAACCGCCATGATGCTTTTTCTTTTGTGGAATATAAGAATAGGCCTTGTGGCCATGGTCCCCAATCTTCTGCCCATAGCCATTGTAATGGGAATCATCGGAATGCTGGACATTCCCCTTAACCTGAACACAATCATGATAGGCTCCATAGCCATTGGCCTTGTGGTGGATGACACCATGCATTTCATGTACAACTACTGCAAATATCTGGATCACACGGGAGAAAGCGACAGGTCCATCCGCGAAACAATGCTTGGCACCGGCAGGGCTATTCTCATTACAAGCATGGTTTTAAGTTCGGGCTTTTTCATACTGATTGTGGCCTCGCTCAAAAACTTCAATGTGTTCGGACTGTTTACGGGCATTGTGATACTTATTGCCCTTGCAGCAGATTTTTTGCTTGCCCCTGCACTTATGACCCTTATGCACCACAAAAAATTTCCTCCAAAGGAAAAGCCCTCTGCATTGCCAGGGTAGCCTGTATGATTATAGAATTTAATCTGTGCGAGAGCAGGGAATGTGGGGAAAGGCCCCACTATTGTACCGTTTTTCCGACCTGAATAATTCATTAAAAATCCGGGATAAAAAAAAACCGGGCCTTTGGGCAGTAAAATCCTGTCATAAAGCCTGGCTTGTTATCAGGGCAATTGCTTTAGCGCGCCCGGCACGACTCGAACGTGCGACCTACGGATTATAAGAATAGCCACTGGGATTCCTGATCTCCTTGATATTGCTGTATGGGGCTGATTTGATTGAAAATAGTTTTCCAGGCTTTTTGCGATTCTTTCTCATTTTAGCAGATTTTGGAAAGTTTTTCTCACACAGTTTCCAACGCAGAGGGCTGCAAAAAGGCTCCGCCTGTACCTGCCATTCCGGCTTAAACTTACATTGACAACATTAAGGTTAAAATGTACATTTAAGACACTTAACCCAAGAGAAAGGCCATACCATGCCCCAAGAAAATGAAGTTAGCACTGTGGAAATCCGGGAGCGCCTTTCCGAGCTGATCAACCAGGTGGCCTTCGGAAAGCATCGCCTTACCCTCACCCGGCGCAAAAAGCCCCTTGTAGCCATTGTTCCCATTGAAGACCTGGAGCTTTTGGAGAAGATCGAAGACAATCTGGACCTTCTTGTGGCCATGAAAGAACTGGAAGCTTACCAACAGGAAGGGGCCAAGTCCGAGCCATGGGAAAAGGTCAAGCAAAAAGCCGGTCTTATATAATAGAACTTACCGCCAACGCGGAAAAACAGTTTCTGAAGCTGCCCAAGAAAAACCAGCTTCAGGTTGCCGCGCTGATTGATTCCCTGGCAGATAACCCACGGCCTTCAGGGGTAAAAAAATTCCATGCAGGCATTGACCTTTACCGCGTCCGAAAAGCAAGTTTCAGGGTGATTTACCAGATTAGGGATGCAATCCTTATGGTTCTTGTGGTTCGCATAGCTGACCGCAAAGAGGCTTATCAAAACCTGGAAAGGCTTTTCAAGCAGGATTAAGAGACAGGAAAACCTCAACCTGCTATCAAGACTCAATCGCCTTTCCATCCTGAATTTTTTTACGCAGACGGGCAGAACACTTGAAGGTCACAACCCGCCTGGGCTCAAGCATCAGGTCATCCCCTGTGGATTTTGTGGAAGAAACCGGCTGACCGCAAACATTTGCCTGCATCCCGGCTTGTGCAAAGCACCAATTTTTAGGCGGGAATAAGCGGATAGCGATTGTTTTATCAATAAATATAAGCAGGTTTTATGCGGGTATGCAATTTGGGCGGAGTTTTTTTTGGGAGCAAAGGCGGAGTTATTTTGCCCCTGTGCCTTATCTGACACAAGGGTCTGGTGCTTGCTGGCATGGCCTTCAAAATGATGGCGACCTTTGATTTATAACGGAGAGGGACAGGCGTTAAAAGGCCCAAGGCTTTTAAAAAGTATTTGATAAACATCCAAACTGCGGGCAAGGGCCAAGTGGCCAGTTCCCGCAACAAGGTGCCAGCGAACCGGGTCGGCGGAGATGCCGCAGATTTTTTTGCCCCTTGCACTATGTATGCGTACAAGGCTGTCTCCCAAAAGCAAGCTTAACACATGGCCGGGGTCTTTGGTAAGGGTTCCGGCAATTACATGGTGGGCAGCCCCGGCAAGCCAGGGAACCGGCCTTTGCGACCTGGCAAAAACCGCGCCGGGTGCAAGGCTTTGCCATTGCTCAGCCAGTAGGTAGCCGTGCCGCAAATCTTTGATGGCTGCGCTTCGATGATCCAGAACCCCGGCAATGAAGCTTAAGGGCGCGAACTTTGAGGCTTTTAGAATTGCGGAAAGGGCATTGACATTCTTTTCCAGCCACGAGCCTTCCTGGGGCGGGGCTAAAAGAAATGTGCGTGAAACCATTTTTACCCATAAGTCTTTTTGCTCTAAAGCCTGATGGCAGGCGCTGCGGATGATAAGCCCTCCCTGGCTGTGGCCCACAAGCACAAACTCCTTTATGGGAATTGGATAAGCTGCCACAAGCTTTTCCAAAAGCCCGGAGAGCATTTTACCGTTTTGGGAGATATGCAGCCCTGAATTGTAGCGCACAAAAAGGGGCGTTATGCCTAACTCCCTTTGAAGCATTTCCCCGTAATTGTTGTTGGGGTTGCTGTTAAAGGAAAAAACCCTTTCCGTGCCACAAAGGCCGTGAAGAAAAACGCATACCACAGGGCTTACCCTCTCCAAACGGTTTTGCAGTTCATCGGGCGCAAGGGCAAGCGGCTCGCCGTCCTTGTAGAAGGCCATTGGCGTAGCAAGGTGGCTTTTCCGGTCTGCAATGTAGTCTCCGGCTATGCCGTTTAAAAAGGCGGTAAGCCCTTCTGCACAGTCGCTTATGAACCTGACTGCCCGCGCCGCTGCGCCAGAGCGCTGCTCATCTGCCTCAATCTCTTCAAATAAGTCCTTGTGGCTTTCCATGCCTTAATCCTGACCCTTGTGTATTAAAATTAATAGCCTTTTGCCTGTTGGGGAATAATATTTACGGCAAAAACTTTTGTCAACTAAAATGTTCAAAAAAAGTGACAAAAATAATTGCTAATAAAAAGGCAAAATAAAATGCTTTCAGGTTGACAATTATGTTCCGCAGGGTTATTAAACATATTAAGGAGGACCTATTATGGCCATAAAAAGAGTGGATGACAGGGCTGACGACGACACGGCCCTTTTGCGGGTGACAATTCCCAAATGGCTTTTTGACGAGGTGAGGGAGGTCAAAAGGCTTTGCAGGCGGCAGGGATATGCCTTTGACATAAAACCTGATGTGCGCCGCGCCCTGGAAGAGGCCGTGGCAGAAGCCAGAAAGGTTATCGGCAGCCCGCGAAAGTGAGTTTGCCTATCTTTGGTTTAGCCCCCAGGCGGTTGGAGGTATGGGATTTTTGCCTTCGAATAGCGTTTGAGGCAAACCGCCCAGGGGCCGAGCTGCAATTAAAAAAGCTTAAAGCTTTTTTGTTGTGCGCCTGTTTTTCAATGCGCTAAAAATCATTTCCCGCCTCTTTGCCCTGCCCCCGGTTTTTTTGCGTGCCTGCTGTTTTGCGGGGCCAAGCCAGGTTCCGAGCCTTGCCAGCCCTGCAATGGATTCGCAGCCGCCTCCAGGCAAGGCCCTGGCAGGCCGGGCACACGCCTTGAGTGGGTGCGCCTGGCGGGTCCATGCGCACAAACACGCCCCTGCATTGCGTGCATTTGAATTCGTCAATGGGCATGGCCGCCTCCCGGCAAAAAAACTCTGTCTAATTAAGGTTCTGTGCAGTGCTGTTAACTATCTCTTCGTGGTCTTTTAATGCCCGGAAATCTTCCAGATGAAGAACAATTTCATCAAGAAGCTCCCTGGGGTAAAGCCTGTTGGCCCCTCGCTCCCAGACTTCCATTGCGCTGCTGCGAAGCCTGTCATCCTGCTCCTTTGTCATCTCCACCTTTGTAAGGCCGTACTTTATCATGGCCTCCAGGCAGCGGCGGTTTTCATCCCTTGTGCCCAAAACAAAGCGATGCTCTGATTCTATGCGGGCATTCCAGATGTTGTCTCTGTATTGCTGGGCCTTTGCAGGGCCAAGAGTCTGGTCAAGGCCCTCCCAGACCTGTTTTGTGAAGAATATGGTTGCAGGCGAATAGCGGATTTTGACCGGGTTTACGAATTTGACCGTATTGTAAAGCTGGCTGCCAACCGCCCAGATGGCGGGGCTTATAAAGGAATCCACAACACCAGCCCTCACGGATGAAGGGATTTCGGGGACATTTATGGGCACAGGACGGCTTCCCAGGGCTGTTAGCATCATCCTTTCCACCTCGCCGTACCAGGTGACAAAGCGCGCCCTGCGAAAATGTTCCGGTTCGGAAAAGGGCCATGCTGTGGAATATATCTGGTCAAAATCCTGGTCGATCCAGAAAAGCAGGATAAAGCCGTTTCTTTCCATGTAGGTTTCAAAATGCTTTCTTGTGTTGGCCCTTATGTAATCAACCTCGTCCCAGTTGTTGAAAAGGAAGGGCAGGACAACCGCATTGAACTCCGGGCAGGCCATGAGGGTCCCCTGGGCAGACATTCCAGCCCCCTGGAGCTGGCCTATGAGCATTTTGCGCAGCACATCATCGTCATCGCCCATAACGCCGCCCCAGTAAACCTTGAGCGATATCTGACCGTTGGTTGCCTGCTCCACCAGGGGGAAAAGTATCTGGCGCACAAGGGTTGCCCATCCGACTCCGCTTGGCGCAAGGGTGCCCACCTTAAGCTCAACTTTGGCCTTTCGTGCATGGGCAGTTCCCGCGCAAAAAAAGGTGCCCGCAAAAACCGCTGCCAGAACAATTGCGGTTGTTCGTAACAAAAAATCTTTCATTTTTTCCCCCTTTGAAAAAAATACGCTGCCGTTTCCCTCCCTGATCCAAAATGCTGTTTATCCACAAGGGCCGGTCTGCCAGTCCCGGCCTCTTTTAGGTTCGCTGCCACCTGTCTGAAAAGTCAAATCTGGTTAAATTGCCAAGCTAAAAATAGTTAAGCCCGACCATAAAGCAGGGCACAGCCTTTTTAAGGTCGGGCTGAAAAACTGTTATGGACAAAAAGCCGTTTATCTGTCCGCAATTATTTAAAGGAGTGCTGTCCAAAATCGGAATCCTTACAACTCTGCCTGGATGGGAAGTTAAATAGCATTTATTTTTGCCCGAATTTTTTACAACCGTAACATATTTAGGGACGCATTGCGTCAGGAG
>JAGVAW010000291.1 GCA_020060085.1 Desulfobacterales bacterium | reverse complement strand
CACAGGGGGCCTTTCCCTTTGCCGCCCTCATCACTTCCAGGTGAATCTGGCCCAGGTTTATTTCAACTGTCACAAAGGCTTTGACCCTCTGGGCCAGCTCAAAAATCTTTTCCTCGCAAAAGGGCCATACAGTATTGAGCTTGAGCATTCCGGCCTTTATGCCCTCCTGACGGGCCTCGTCCACAGCAGCGCGGGCCGTGCGGGCCGAGATGCCGTAGGAAACAACAGCAATCTCCGCATCATCAAGCCTGTATTCCTTAAAGGAAAATATGTCGTGGCGGTTGTTGATTATCTTGTTCACCAGACGGGTGACCATCTGCTCCTGGCATTCAACAGTCATCACAGGGTAGCCCTTTGCATCGTGGGTAAGCCCTGTCATGTGGACAGCATGGCCATCCCCTGCGGCAGCCATTGACGGCACGCCGTTTGGCCCTGGTTCAAAGGGCAGGTAGCGGCCTTTGCGGCCTTTGGGCCGGGGCCTGTCTTCCAGGGTGATGGCGCTTTTTTTGGGGATAACCACCCTTTCGGACATATGGCCCACAAGCTCGTCAGTCATTATCAGAACCGGGGTGCGGTATTTTTCGGCCAGGTTGAAGGCCCTTATGGTTTCGTAAAAGGCCTCCTGGGCAGATTCCGGGGCAAGGGCGATTATCTCGTAATGGCCGTGGGAGCCCCAGCGGGCCTGCATCATATCTGCCTGTGCGCCCTGGGTGGGCAGCCCTGTGGAGGGGCCTGCCCGCTGGACATTGGCAATGACGCAGGGGGTTTCCATGACAATGGCCAGGCCCAAATTTTCCATCATAAGGGAAAAGCCCGGGCCGCTTGTGGCTGTCATGCTTTTCACGCCTGCGCAGGAAGCGCCCACCACTGCGGCCATTGCAGCGATTTCGTCCTCCATCTGGATGAAGGTACCCCCAACCTCAAAAATTCTTTCAGATATCCGCTCGGCAATTTCTGTGGCCGGGGTTATGGGGTATCCCCCAAAAAAGAGGCAGCCTGCTGCCAAAGCGCCTTCTGCAATGGCCTCATCGCCTGTCATGTAATGCTCGCCTGTGAGAACGGCAGGTTTCATGCCTTTACACCTTATTTAATTGCTCTGGCCGGGCTGCTTGTCACTTTCCAGGGCCTTTGCCTGGGGGCAGGATGGATCAAGCTCCGTGAAAATGGCAAACTCCGGGCAAAGTATTTCGCAGTAATGACAGTTGACACATTCTTCGGGCTTTTTTGCATAGGGCGGATGATAGCCTTTTTTGTTGAACCTGTCGGAAAATGCCAGGACTTCTTTGGGGCAGTAGGCTATGCAGTAGCCGCAGCCCTTGCATCTGTCCTCGATAATGTGAACAATGCCCCTGGCAACGCTTACTTCCTGGGCATCAAGAGGAACCCTCCAGAAATTCATGGGCCTGTCCCTTATAAAACGGTTTCAAGTTTACACCAACCCGATTCTCTAACCGCATTGCCATACAAAGTCAAAGAAAAACTGCATTTGCAGACCCGGAAAGATCAAAGACCCCCCACATTTTTGGTAGGGTACCCAGGGCAGTCATGGGCGGAAAGGGGGGCAGGAAGGCACGAAGCCGTCATTCCGCTCAAAGGGCTTTGTTGAAGGCCATGCTGCTGGATCTTGAATCCATGCAGGGCGCTCTCGAAGGCTTTGGCATTTTCAATAAGGATGGAGCCAGTTCTTATTTTGGGTCCCTGCTTTCGCGGGGATGACGGCCTGGGGGGGGAAGAATCCAATCTGCTGCGCCAGGGCCATCATTGGCACCTCGGCCTGGACGCTGCACTTTGCAAGAAAGGTGGTGGTGATGGGTACGGGTTGTGCTCACCCGGCAATGGTCACAAGCTCGGAAACAGGCACAAGATCAACCTCTTTTTTCATTAATTCCAGGTTTTTTTTGAGAATCTCGAAGGTGAGGCGATGGGGGTGGGCTATGCCCACGGAAAAACCGTTCTTTTTGGCAAGGCCCACAAGCTTTTTAAGCTGGGATTCAATGAATTCCGGGGTCTGCTCGTGATCAATGAAAATATCCCTGCGGCCAAATGGAACCTGAAGAAGCCGGGCTGCGGAAAAGGCCTGTGATTGTGCTGAAGTAACTGAATCCACAAAGAAAAGCCCCCTTTTTTTTAACACCGTGAAAAGAGGGTAAAGTTTTTCGGCATCTGCTGTAAAGGCGCTGCCCATGTGGTTGTTCACGCCCTGGGCATATGGTACCTGGGCAAGATTCTGCTCAAGGATGCCAAGCATGGTGTCCGTATCCATTGAAAGCAAAAGCGCGCCAGGGCCGGGGTTCACCTTGGGGTATTCCTTTGGCTCAAGGGGCAGGTGCAAAAGCACCTGCGTGCCGGAGCTTTTGGCCATTTCCCCTACCTGGCCTGCAAAGGGGCTGAAGGGAAGAATGGAAATGGTGATGTCCGCAGAAAGGCTCATGAAAGCCTCTGCCAGAGCCATGTCATAGCCCATGTCATCAATTATGATGGCAATGCGGGGCCGATCTCCGGAAGGCGGGCGGGCCACAGGCAGGCCGGGCGGGTCCGGGTGGGCCGGAGGAAAGACCTCGTAAACCGGGGCAGGCTTGGGCGGCGGCAGGGCAGCCACAAGGGGGGGCTTCTCCTGGCCGGAATCCGGCTCCTGTTGGGGCTTTGTCTTGACAGCCTGGGGCTGCTTTACTGGCACCTGTGCTGGAGAAAGAGCCTGTTCCGGCTGCCTTTTTTCAGGGGAAAGGTAGCGGTCTGCAAGGTACATACCCCCTGCCACCACAAGCCCCAAGAGAACAAGGCTTACAAGCGCGCGCACAAGTAGGCCTTTAGGCCCCTTTGCCCCTGCCTTTTTGGCAGGGGTCTTTTTTTTGGTCTTTGTCTTTTTAGCAGCTTTTTTGGCAGGGCCTTTTTTGGCCTGGGTTGAGCGTTTTTTGGAAGAAGCCATTTATTTTCCAGCCCCTGCCTGCAAAAGTTTTTCCCCCATCACCTCCAAAGCCTTTACAATCACCTTGTCTTCCAGAAGCCTTTTGGTTGTGGGCCGCCCATAAACATCTCTGTCCTCTGTCGCCCCAAGCTTAATGCCCGGATCCGCCGCATCCATGCGGTCGTAGATTTTTTCGTCCTCGTCCCCGTTGTCTTCAGGCACTTCCATTTCCGTGTCAGCCTCAACAGGTTCCGGCCTTTTGCGGGCAACTTTTTCAGGCTCCACAACAATATCGGGCACAATGCCCTCATCCTGAATGGAGCGGCCGCTTGGAGTGTAATAGCGGGCAATGGTGAGCTTTATGCCGTAACCGTCCCGAAGGGCCTCAAGACTCTGAACCGAGCCTTTGCCAAAGGTGGTTGCGCCTATGATGGTGGCCCGATTGTGATCCTGAAGCGCGCCTGCAACAATTTCCGATGCGCTGGCCGTGCCCTTGTTCACAAGAATCACAACAGGGTATTTCTTGTTCAATGTGCCCCTTTTGCTTGCCGTGTAGGTGCGGGTGTGGTTGGCCCGCCTGCCCTTTATGGAAACAACAAGCCCCTCATCCAGAAAAAGATCCGACATGGATATGGCCTGGGTGAGAAGCCCGCCAGGGTTGTTACGAAAGTCGATGATAAGCCCGGCAAGGGAGGGATTGGCCTTTTCAAACTCTCTTATGGCGTTTTTGAAGTCATCGGTGGTGTTATCCCTAAAGTTGGTGACGCGGATATAGCCGATTCCCGACTCAAGGGCTATGGAATACACGGATTCTATGGGGATGATGTCGCGGGCAAAGCGCACCTTTTTGGGCAGATCAAAACCCTGGCGCCACATGGTGAGAACCACATCTGTACCCTTGGGGCCGCGGATGAGCTTGACCACCTCCCAGAGTTCCATGTTCTTGGTGGGCTTGCCCTCCACTTCCAGAATGCGGTCTCCGGCACGGACCCCGGCCTTATCCGCAGGGGTTCCCTCAATGGGCGCAACCACGGTCACAAGGCCATCCTGCATGGCAATGACAATGCCAAGGCCGCCGAACTCGCCGTGGGTGTCTATCTGGATTTCGTCAAAGGCCTCCGGCGGCATGAATGCGCTGTGCTCGTCCAAGGACTCGATCATGCCTTTTAGCGCACCTTCAAGAAGCTTCTTGCCGTCCACCTCGTCAACATAGTTTCTTTCAACAAGCTCTATGACTTCGGTAAGAAGCTTGAGACCTTCATAAACAGCCTCGTTGGGATAAGGCGCATTCTGCTCCCTGGCCTGGCCGGGAAGAATGAGCAAAACCGCCAAACAGGCCAAAACCGCCATCACCCGCAGAATCTTGGGTTTCATCCTATGGACTTTCCTTTCCGAGCCATTGGAGAGGGTCCAGCGGCTCCTTGTGATACCTCAATTCAAAATACAGGCCCGGTTCGGGCAGGGTTCCGGTATCGCCCACTGTGGCAATGACCTCGCCCTTCTCCACCGGATCGCCTTTCTGTTTGAAAAGGTCCTCCATCTGAGCGCAGATGGAATAATAATTATCCCCGTGGGCAATTATGATCATGTTGCCATAACCGCGAAACCAGCCGGAAAAAACCACGCTGCCGGTTTCCACAGCCCTGACCGGGGTTCCGGGGGCTACCGGAAAAAGCACGCCGTTTCTAAAAATCGCCCTTTTTTCATCGCCCTTTTTTGGGCTTGCCGGCACAGGCAGGGGCAGACGGCCCTTGTTCTGCATGAATCCCGGCCCTTTTAATGTGCTGTCCTGAACCCGGCTCATGGTGGCCGTAAGCTCTTCCAGGGCCTGTTGCAGACTTTTGAGGGCTGCCTTGGCAGCCTGCTCCTCCTGGCGAACCTGCTCCAAAAGCCGCTGCTTTTCAGCACGCTGCCCGCGGATTGCCTCGCTCTGGGCCAGATGGCGGCTCTCCAGCTCCTTTACCGACTGCTGTTGCTTCTGCAATTGGGCCAGCAACCTGGCCATGTTATCTAGCTCAACGGCCAGCAAGTCAAAAAGTTTTTTGTCTGCATCCAGAATGCGGCGCAGGGCTTTGCCAATAACAAGCACATCAAAAAAGGAATCCGCCGAAGCAATCACAGGGGCCGCACCGGAAAGGGTGAGCCGATAATAGGCGGCAAGGCGCTTTTGGGCCTGCTTTTTCGTGCCTTCCATGCGGGCTTGGGTTTCTGCAACCTCCTTTTGGATGCTAACTATCCTGCTTTCCAGCTCTGCACGCTGGCGGCCAAGCTTTCCTGCCTGAACAAGGGCTTCGGAGAGCGCCCGGTCGGCCTTTTCAAGCTCTGCCACCACCTGCTCGCCTTTGGCATCAAGCTTCTGGAGCCTTTCCCTTTCGCCGGAAATCTTTTGCTCCAGGGCCTTTTTGCTGTCTGAACAAAAAGCATTGCCAGCAAAAGAAAGCCATGCCAAAAACAATATAAGCACCAAAAGCGCAAAATCTATTCTTCGCGCCCGGCAGCCTGCTGCACATAGGTCAGCAAACATCCAAGACCCCCTACAAGGCCCGCTGCAACAAGACCTGCTGCACAGGCGGGCCAGGAAAAAAAACGCAGGGCAAAGTCGCCCACCCAGGGGCCGGACTCCACGCGCGCTCCCACAAACCAATATACTCCAAAAAGAGCTGTCAAGGCAAAGATTCCGGCAAAAAGACCAAGAAGGCAGGTTGTGATGAAAAGGGGCGTCCAGATGAAGCGCTCCGTGGCCCCCACAAGGCGCATTATCTCAATCTGATCCTTGTGGCTGTAAAGGGTCAGGCGCACGGTCCCGGCGGTTATGGAAAGGGCCGCAGCAGCCATTAGCGCCCCGAAAACCACCGCAATGAAGGTCATTATGTCAAGAAAGCCGGCAAACCGCTCCACCCAGGCCCTTCCGTATTCAACATCCTCAACAGAATCAAGCCCGGACAGGTTTTTTGCCACCTGCTCCACCCGCTCCCAGGTGCCTGGGCCTGCAACAACCCTCACCACAATGGCATCGGGCAGGGGGTTTTCCTCCAGATCCTTCAACAGGCCTGCCTGGGCGCCGAGGCTTTCCCCCAAATCCTTTATGGCCTGCTCGCGGGGGATGAATTTTACATCCGCCACTCCCTCAATCTGCCTTGCCGCGTTCAGAATGTCAGCAATGGCAGCCTCATCCCAATCTGCCTTTTCAAGGTAGGCTATTGCCCGGACATTGTCCTTCCACGCAGTGAGCAGGCTTTGAACATTGACAAAAAGAAGCAGAAAAGCCCCTGCCAGAAGAAAGACAAGCCCGATGGTGACCAGAGCCAGGGCATGGGGCAGCTTGTTGTGGCGCACGCCCTTTAATGCCCTTGCTGTTTGTGCGCCCATTTTCATCATGGCCCGCCCGTATCACTTGCCACCGCACCGTTGACAAGGGTTACAACCCTTTTTTGGGCGCTGGCGATGAGATTTTTGTCGTGGGTCGCCACCAGCACGGTGGCCCCGCGGGCATGATAGTCCAAAAGAATGTTCATGACCACCGAGGCAGCATCCTCATCCAGGCTGCCGGTGGGTTCATCCGCCAGAATTATCTCCGGGTCGCCGCAAAGCGCCCTTGCTAGGGCAACCTTTTGCTGCTCGCCGCCGGAAAGGCTTTGGGGAAGGGCATTTGCCTTTCCCTCAATGCCCATGCTGCGCAAAAGATGACCGACCTTTTTGGCAATGAATTTGCGGTCTTTGCCTGCCACCTCAAGCACAAGGGCCACATTGTCAAAAACGCTCATTGAGCTGATGAGCTTGAAATCCTGAAACACCACGCCGATTTTACGGCGGAGCATGGGCAGGCCGCTGCGCCCCATGCGCTTGACATTGCGGTTCAAAACCAGAATTTCACCCTGGGTAAAATCCGCAGCCAGATACAAAAGGCGCAAAAGGGTGCTCTTGCCTGCGCCAGAAGGCCCGGTCACAAAGGCAAACTCGCCGCGGTAAAAGGCAATATCCACATTGTTTAGGGCCTTTTGCCCGCCGTAGGTTTTGGTTACGCCAAAAAGCCTTATGGCATCCTTTGAGTTTTCGCTCATATCTTTATAAGGCCTGCTTTGGGTTTGACCGTCAAGGCCCGGTCTGCTATATGGAAGAAATCCAGGGGGTGCCTTGACGGGTTCTCCTTGGGGAAAACCCCCACCCAACCCCGTTTTTAAAGGGCTTCTTCCAGTTAGGTGGGGGTTTTTTTATAGATAATCCGGCGCTTTTATGCAAGCCGCCTTTTCCCGGAAAGGGATTTTGCCCCATGAAGAGCGAGCTTATCAACATTTTGTGCACAAAATCCGTGAACTTTGCAGATGAGCCGATTTACAAGCTGGTTTCAGGCCGAACCAGCAACTTTTATGTGAACTGCAAGCCCACCACCATGCACCCAAGGGGAATGTTCCTTGTGGGGCATCTTGTAATGGCCGCTGTTCACGACATCACGGTGGACGGCATAGGCGGGCTGACCTTCGGGGCAGACCCCATTGCAATGGCTTCGGCTTTTGCCTCTCAACTCATAGGCCGCCCGGCCAAGGCCTTTTCCATTCGCAAGGAAAAAAAGGATCACGGCATAAGCCGCTGGGTGGAGGGCGACCTTCACAAGGGCGACAAGGTTGTTGTTGTGGATGATGTTGTAACAACCGGAGGCTCCACAATAAAGGCCATTGAAAGAGCGCGCTCCGAGGGCCTTGAGGTGGTGAGGGCAGTCATTCTTGTGGATAGGCAGGAAGGCGGCATGGAGGCCGTTAGCAACCATGTGGAAAGCGTATCGGCCATTGTGACAAGGGATGACCTTCTGGAGAAGTGGAACCGCATACAGCATTGAATTGCCGGTTTAAAACCAGGAAATCACTCACTCCTTACAAAAAACCTTGCTGGCCGGGTTTTCTATACCAGCCTGCGGTTGGCGGCTGCGGGAAACCGGCCCTTTTTGTTTACGCAAAAAAAGTGGCGGAAGAATCCTCCGATTCCCAGGCCCTGACGCTGTGAACCCTCACAAGCTCTGTGTCCACTGCCTTGCCCAAAGCAAGGGCAATGTGTCTTGCAATGTTTTCCGATGAGGGTGCACGGCCTTCAAAAATCGGGTTTTCATTCAAAAAGGTGTGATCCAGCTTGTCAATTACGGCTGCAAGCTCTTTTTTGATTATGCCAAAATCCAGCATCACACCGCCTTCATCAAGGTTTTCCCCCCGCAGGCAGACCTCCACATTCCAGTTGTGGCCATGCAGGTTTTCGCATTTGTGGCCCACAAGGGTAAGCCTGTGGGCAGCCGCAAACCGGGTTTTAACGCGCAGCTCGTACATGGGTTTTTATGCGTCCTTTCCCAGAATTTTTTTTAAGCGGGTGGAGATTTTCTTGTCCTCAAGCCGCGCAAACTCTTGTAGCAGATCCTCCTGCTTTTTGTTGATGTTGGTGGGGATTTTCACCTGAATCTGCATTATCTGATCCCCCCTGCCGTTTCCCTTGAGCGATGGTATTCCCTCCCGCGGGAAGGTGTAGATGTCGTTGGGCTGGGTGCCCTTGCGGAGCTTTAAGGTGCGCTCTCCGCTTAAGGTGGGCACTGTTATGTCATCGCCCAAAGCTGCCTGGACAAAGGAAACCGGAATCTGGCACAGGACATTTGTGCCGTCCCGCTGAAAAAAGTCGTGGTCCTTGACCCGCAGAAAAACATAGAGGTCGCCGGGCAAACCGCCCTGGGGCGCTGCCTCGCCCTCGCCCGTAAGGCGCAGGCGCGAGCCGTTGTCAACACCTGCTGGCACGCGCACAAAGACCTTTTTTTCCTTTTCGCAAAGGCCAAGGCCCTTGCATTCCGGGCAGGGGTGGGGAATTGTGCGGCCCTCGCCCCGGCAGTAGGGGCAGGTGGTGCGAACGGTGAAGAACCCCTGGTTCCGGGCCACCTGGCCTGCGCCGCCGCAGTAGCGGCAGGTTTCCGGGGTCGTGTCCGGCGCGCAGCCCGATCCGCTGCACTGCTGGCACACATCCCTTTTGCGCACGCGGATTTCCTTTTCCACGCCAAAGGCAGCCTCCATGAACTCCAGGGTCAGATCATAACGCAAATCCGCCCCGCGCGCGCCCCTGCTTCTGCGGCCACGGATTCCGAAAAACTCCTCAAAAATATCCCCAAAGCTGGAGAATATGTCCTCAAAACCGGAAAAGCCCGTAAAGCCGCTGCCGGAAAGCCCGTTGTGGCCATACTGGTCGTAGATGCTGCGTTTCTGCCTGTCCCGCAGCACCTCGTAAGCCTCGGCTGCTTCCTTGAAGCTTTCCTCCGCGTTCTGGTCACCCGGATTGCGGTCAGGGTGATATTTTAAGGCCATCTTGCGGTAGGCTGCCTTTATCTGATTGTCGTCAGCATCCCTGCTTACACCCAATATCTCGTAATAACAGCGTTTTTCGGCCATAACAAAAAGTATTTCGCAAAAAGGTTGGAGTTCTTTTCTAAATACAGGAAAAGCCCTGATCCCTCAAACCGGAAAGTTTAGGATAGTCCTGTCCTGTTGCGATTTTTTCAATCGTTGAAAAATTAAGACCCTTAAGCCTTTTGTCAACACAAAACCAGCTTCAGGAACAAAAAATCGGGCTGGAAAGCTTGCAAAGAGCCTGCGCTGTCATTAGATTGCCTGCCATGAAAATAGGAAACCAAATTCTGGAAAACCCTCTTGTTCTGGCCCCCATGGCAGGGGTTGGTGATCTGCCCTTCCGCCTCATGATAAAGAGCATGGGCGCGGGCCTTGTATGCTCGGAAATGGTAAGCGCCAACGGCATTTTCCGCAACAACAGAAGATCTCTTGAAATGCTTTGCAGCCACCCGGATGAAAAGCCGGTGAGTTTTCAGATTTTTGGCAGCGAGCCGACAGCAATGGCCCATGCAGCAGCCCTTGTGGCAAAAAATGGTGCAGACATAATTGATATAAACATGGGCTGCGCTGTAAGAAAAATCGTCAAAAATGGGGCGGGCGTGGCCCTTATGGAACAACCGGAGCAGGCAAAAAGGGTGATGGCTGCTGTGCGCGGGGCCACAGACAGGCCCGTGACCGTGAAAATTAGAAGCGGTTTTACGCCGGACGGGCAGCGCGCCCTTCTTATTGCCCGCATGGCCCAGGACATTGGCCTAAATGCCGTAACCGTGCACCCCCGCACTGCGGGCCAGGGTTTTTCGGGCAGGGCGGACTGGTCTGTAATTGCAAGGGTGGCAAGCGCCCTTTCAATTCCGGTTATAGGCAATGGGGACATTGTGACCCCGGCTGATGCTGCCCGCAT
The DNA here is from genome assembly GCA_020060085.1 of Desulfobacterales bacterium. Classification (GTDB taxonomy): domain Bacteria; phylum Desulfobacterota; class Desulfobacteria; order Desulfobacterales; family Desulfatibacillaceae; genus JAGVAW01. The sequence continues at coordinate 7,410 of JAGVAW010000291.1, read as the reverse complement.
GATGGAGAGCACGGGCTGCGATGGCGCAATGATAGGCCGGGCAGCCTGGGGCAATCCCTGGATTTTCTGTCAGAGCCTGGATTATCTTGCCGGAATTGCTCCAAAAGAGCCGGAGTTGGCCATGCGCCAAAAGCTCATGAAGGATTTTGCATCCGCCTGCGCAACGCATTACGGCGCTGCCCACGCCTGCCGCATACTGCGAAGCCGCCTAACCTGGTTTGTCAAAGGTCTGCCCGAAGCCCGGCGCTTTAGGGACAGCATTACCCGGATTGAATCCCTGGACCAGGTCATGGGGCTGGTGGATGAATATTTTGACTGTCTTGCTTAAAACCAGCCAAAGCAAGGTTTTTTAGGCATGAAACAGCCAATCCGGCCACGAAAAACACGAAACCCACGAAAAAGAAGCAAATCGTTTTAAAGAGCCTTGCGCGTTAAAGCAATAACCACCCAACTGGATTTTGCCCGGCTTTTATCCTTATTCCACAAACGCGGCAGGCCCAGGGCGCTGTAGTTTTTTCTTTTCAACCACCTTTCGTAAAGGGCGGGTCCAGGGAGCCGTGGGCAAGGCGCACAAGCCGGGGGCGGCGGCGGCCAACATTGGATTGACAGCCCATTGTTGGGCTACGCTTGCCTGCGGCTAAAGATAGCCCAACCTAGGGTCTTACCCAATCCCCCGGCTGAAAAGGCTCTCCATTAAGTCGTGCCGCCTTGCTCCTGTCCGGCCCAACCTCAACAACGCGCACTGTGCCGATTTTGTCCCCGGAAAAAATGAACCTCTGCCCCAGCGGCCCCTTTGAGCGCACAACAGGCCGGTAAACGGAAAGAACAGTCCCTGAAACAAGGCCTGCATCTGCCCCTGCGGCAAGGGTGATCATATCTTTGTCAGCATCCGTCACAAAGCTGCGCCATTCCAGGCGGCGCAGGGCATTGCAGGCCATGCGCCCGGCTGTAAGGGCCATTTGCTCCCACTCCTGGGTCCAGGCCACAGGCGGCAGGGTTCCAAGCGCAGGCTCATGGCTCAAAATAATGCGGCTTTCCAGATTCTCATCCAAAATCTTGGACCCGGTCAGGGCGTCATAAACCCAGATGTTCATGGCAACACGCATAACGGGTACTGTCTGGCGAAGGCCGTAAACGCCTCTTTTTTCTCTTTGCACGCCAATATGGGCAAGCCTGCCCGTGACAATGGCGTTTACCCCTTCATTGCGTGCCTTTTCCATAAGCGCGTCAAGCCCGCCAAGGCCGGCCAGCGCACCGTGGCTGGATGCCACAGCCTCTTGCAGGGCAAAAGAATCCACAAAAAAAAGGCTGCCAAGGTTCTGGGCAAGCCAGTCGCGCATGGTTGCATCAAACCGCTCATCAAGCACCACGCCGTGCTCCTGCCAGGGGTTGTGAAAAGGCGCAAACAAAACCTTTTGTTTAAGGGGCTGTTGCTGGCCTGTCTGTGTTGCGGGGCCTTTGCCGGCGCAGGCGGCAAAAAGGAAAAGAAAAAGGGTAAGCAATAGGATTCGCGAAAAAGAGCGTTGCATGGGGCCTCATGTGATGGAATTTTTTTGTCAAAGCCCGAAACGGGCCGTTGCAGTGGTGCGGATGCCGCCCCTGGCCGTAAAAGCGCCTGTCACCTCCATCCAGCAAGGGGAGAGCACTGCCAGCAGATCATCCAGAATGCGGTTGACTGCGTGCTCGTAAAATACGCCCACGCTGCGGTACTGCAACAGATAATACTTGAGGGACTTGAGTTCGACAATGAGCTTGTCCGGGCAATAGCGCACCGTAAGAGTTCCAAAGTCAGGCAGGCCTGTCATGGGGCAAAGGGATGTGAACTCCGGCTGCTCGATCACAATCTCAAGGGAGCGGATCTGCGCCCAACTGTAATCAATGGCCTCAAGCAGAGACGAATCAACGCTCTCCAATGAAGCTTTTGGCCCCTTTACATCCTTTTTTTGTCCGGCTTTTGCCATTTTCTGTGCCTGGCCCCCTGCCCTGACCAAAGTTTCTGTGCATAAAGCCTTTTACCTAAAAAAGCGTTGGCTTTGAATTGTTGTGCTGGTGTATAACAGGTAGCGTGCTTTTGGGTCAAACGGTTTTACCGGCAAAGGGCCGACAGCCCCAAGGAACCCTTGGGAGGCAGGGGTTGTTTTTGCGGAGATTTTTCTATGAGGCTCAAATATTACGGCGTCCGTGGCTCCATTCCCACACCCGGCCCGCAAACCATCCGCTATGGCGGCAACACCCCCTGCGTTGCTCTTTGGTGCGATGACAACCTGCTCATTTTGGATGCAGGCACAGGCCTGCGGGTGCTTGGCGAAGAGCTGATGGCCAATTCCTTTGGCAAGGGTCAGGGCAAGGCCACCATCCTTATAAGCCACACCCACTGGGATCACATTCAGGGCTTTCCATTTTTCCGGCCTGCATACATAAAGGGCAATTCCTTTGGGCTTTGCGGTGTTGCCAAAACAAACAAAGGCCTGGAAACAGCCATGCACCATCAGCAAGAGTACCGCAACTTTCCCGTGCTTTTAGGCCAGATGCCTTCCCGAATCGTGTTCACGGCTTTGGAGGAGGGCGGGCAGGTGAATATAGACGGAATAAGAATATCCACAGCGCCCCTTAATCATCCCGGCGGCTCATGCGCCTACAGGGTGGATTTCAATGGCAGGTCGGTTGTCTATGCCTCGGACACAGAGCATTTCGAGAACATTGATTTGAGGCTTTTAACCCTTTGCCGGGATGCGGATCTGCTCATCTATGACACCATGTTCACTCCGGCAGAGTACGAAAAGCACCGCGGATGGGGCCATAGCACATGGCAGGAGGGCATAACCCTGGCAAAGCAGGCCAATGTCAAGGCTTTGCATATGTTCCACCACCAGCCCGGCCACAGCGATGACGACCTGGAGAATATTCTGGAAAGCGCCAGGGAGCATTTTCCGGCCATTTCTCTGGCCAAAGAGGGTTGGGAACTGACCCTGTGAGGCAAAGCAGGTTCAAAAATCCCCTTTTCCTGCAAGTTTTTTTTCAGAAGACCTGGCGTCCTTAATAAATAAGGTGCTAAAAATTTATGGAGAAGAAAAATGGGAATGGATGACAAGATACTAAAAACCGCCAAGGAAATCGTGGTCAAGTTCATTGAGGTGGGCAGGGTAAGCCCCACCAATTTTGAGGAGAGCTTCAAGGGCATTTACCGAACCCTGGTTGAGGCAGTGGAGGAATGCAGGGTTGACAACGGCCCGGATGACGACACGGACCCGGATGACTGACGCGTAAGTGCCGAAAAAAAAAGCAGCGGAGAAGGTCTTTTTAACACCCTCCCCGCTGCTTTTTGATGCTGCAAAATGCCTGCTTGCCCAAAACTACTTGAGCGAGTTTACAAAGCAGTTGATCATGTTATCCTTGAAGTATGTGGCAAGAGCCTCCTGAACATGGGGCGGCACCCATCCGGGGTTGCCCACCTGTCCAAGGGCGTTTATGGCCATCATGTAGATGTCTTCCTGATAGGTGGCGCCGTTTTGAATAAAATCATTGCCGTTTGTGGGCGGGGTATTGTAATAATCCCGCTCGTCCACCCACACGGCCACCGCACCGCCCAGGCCGTTGGAGGTGATTTTGGGGCAATGGGCATACTCTCCAGAGGAATTGTCGCGAAGCACCACTCCGCCCTCATCCCAGCGGATTTCACCCTGGGCATTGACCCGCTGCACACGGATTTCATCATTATCCGTTGACCATACAGTTACTGCGCCGCCCTGACCGTCAGAGGTTATCTTGCCGGGCATTGGGTTGTCATAAAAGTCAAAGTCGTCATCATCCACGCCTGTGGGGCCTTCCCATGCAAGGGTGCCGTTTGCCAGGATGCGGTGGATAAAAAGGCTGCTCATGGGCTGCATAAGGGCGGGAAAATCACCTTCTCCTTCGCTGGACTCATAGTAGCCCCTCTTGCCGCCGCTATACCAGTCTCCAAAACGGATGAAGGCTCCACCCTGGCCATCGCTCGCCAGATCGTGGGAATCGCTGTCAACATCACCGTCATGAACCAGTATTCCGCCGGGTGCGCCGTTCATCTGGGCAACCCCGCCGCCGTTGTCCGGCGCAAACCACAGGGCCTCGCCTGCAGCGTTGACCCGCTGTGCGTAAAGGTCATCACCACCATAATAGTCATCCAGCCATATTACGATTGCTCCGCCTGCGCCGTCTGGTATAAGGCGGGGGCAGGAGGCTGTCTTGCATCCCGTATCCGTGAGGTAGAAAGGTGAGCGGCCACCCATCACCAAGGTAGGAATCTCGTTCTCCTCGCCCCACAGAAGCTGGCCAGCAGCATTGATGCGCTGGATGGCGATGTCGCCGTCCTGCCACACAACAATGGCTCCGCCCGCGCCGTCCGAAATTATCTGACGGCCATTGGTGTTGTTGCCGTTTGCAATCTCAATGGGCTCGTCAGCAGGGGTCCAGGGAAGCGTGCCGTCTCCGGCAATGCGGTTGATATGTCCGTTGTTGTTGACAACAATTATGCCGCCGGAGCCATCTGCTGCCCCGCGGGCAACGCAGTCACGGCCATCATCAATGGCCACAACGCCTTCGGGTGCCCACAGCTTCTGGCCCTGGGCATTTATGCGCTGGGCTGCTATCTGATTCTGGTTGGAATCCGTCCACATGACCACAATGCCGCCTGCGCCGTCCAGAACCACATCAGGCTTCTTCTGGCCGCCGGGGTTGTCCACCACCTGAAGGCCGTTGGCCGTCCACTGGGCAACGCCATTGCTGTTGTAATACTGGGCGTAAATAGCCCTGCCTGTGGTATCGCAGTTGCGCTTGTCGTGCCACACCACAAAGTAGCCGCCCTTGCCGTCATGAATGATGGACGGGAAAGATTGTGTTTCGATTTCCTTTACCACCGCCATGTTCTGGCTGATGTCCGTTGACCACTGGGCCAGGGCAGGACCGGAAAACGCCAGCCCTGCAACAGCAATTGCCAGAAACGCCATTGTGAAAACCTTCAACCTCTTTGCTCCCATAAAAACCCTCCTTCAAAATAAGGATGCCGACCCGTACCCGTAAATACAGGATGCTCTTTTGCGCCCATAGCGAAAAAGAACCCCTGTGCGGGCAATAAAAGCCCTTAAAACCCAAAACAGCCTTTCCACAAAAAAGCACAATCCGCAGCCGCAAAGCCAAGGCAACCACCCTGTGCGCCGGATATTTTTCTGTTAAGAAACTGCCTTCAAATAGCAAAAATTTTGCCTGTGTACAACCAAAAAAGGCTTTATTGAACGCTTTGAAGTGTGAGGCCAATCACACTGGGAACAAAAGGCAGTTAATTTCGGCAATTGCTTTGCCGGGCCACAAATGGCCGGAAAATCTCCTGACCAAAAAAGCAGCCTCAAAGGCCAGGGCTTGCGAGCGAAAGTCGAGGGAGCGGATTAAAAGTTTTGCAACAAGGAAAACAGCCAGTTTTATTCTGGTTCCCCGCTTTCGCGGGGATGACGGGTTGGGGGGCGGTTCCAGATTCGTCATTCCGGCCTCTTGGCGCTCTCGAAGCCCATGCCGCTGTTCTGCCGGAATCCATGTAGGGCCTTGTCGAAGGCAAGGGCTTGTTTCAAAAAGGATAACAGCTCTTTCTTATTCTGGATTCCCGCTTTCGCGGGAATGACGGGTTGGGGGGCGGTTCCAGGGAGCCGTGGCCTTTGGCTTGCGGGGCGAGCCGGGCGGCAAGGGCGATAACGAAAAAATGGAAAACGGATTGTTGTTGGGCTACGCAAATCCGGAAAAAAGGCCACAACCCTGCGGAAATGTCACGGGCCGGATTTTGCTAGCCCAACCTACGGCTCAACCAGAGGAAAGGGCGGTTCCAGGTGGTGCGGATGCAAGGCGCACAAGCCGGACAAGGACGAAGGTGTACTGATAGTACATCGAGCTCCTTGTCCGGCGAAGTGCAACGCAGCCCACGCCCGCCTGGGGCCGCCCTAATACAAAGGGCAGTGGTTTTGTATAAGCCCCTCCCACTGCTCGCTCTGGCGCAGGTTTACAAGATCATTGTCATCCAGAATGGTGGCGCAGGCGTCAAAGCCCGTGGCAAAAAGCCTTTCCAGCCATCTGGCCGCATCTGCCGTATTGTTGGTGCGGGAAAAAAGGCAGGCCATGTTGTAGATGGCAAAAATGTTTTCCGGGTCGCGCTCAAGCACGGATTCATAAAACGCCTGGGCTTGCTGATAATTCTCCAGGCCCATTTCAACAAGCCCCAGGTTGATGGTTGCATCAGTTGAATTCGGATCTATGGCAAGCACTTTCTGATAGGCTTTCCGGGCCTTGTCCCATTTTCCGGCTTCCTTGTAAAGGTTGCCTGAACTCATCCAGAGGGAGGGGTTTTCCGGGTTTCCGGCAATCCGGGCCTCCAGGTTTGCGATCTTGCTTTCCAGGGTTGTAATCAGATGCCTCATCTGCCGGGCTTGGCCAAGGGCCATGCGGCCTGTTTCGCCATCCGGGTCATGGCCTGCAACCCTTTCAAACAAATCCCCTGCTGCTGCAAAGTCTCTTGCAAAATACGCCGCCTCTGCCGCCCGCTGGAGAAGCGCCGTTGAGCCAGGAGCAAGTTCAAGCCCCCTGTCATACAGGGCGCGGGCCTTTTTTATATTGCCAAGCCTCAATTCCACCAGGCCAAGACCCTCAAGTGCGCCGGTAAAGGCCGGGTTTATGGAAAGGGCCTTTTGGTAGCTCTTTTTGGCTTCTTCAACCCGATCAAGATAAAGGTAAACCGTACCCAGGTTGACCAGCAGCCGGGGGCTTTCCTCCTCCAGTAAAATGGCCTGTTTAAAACCTGCCAGGGCCTTTTCCCATTGCCCCAGATGCGCATAGGCCTCGCCCATGCTGTCGTGGGCCGGGGCATAGCCCGGAGCAAGGTCTATGGCTTTTTGCAAAAAAACAAGTGCCTTGTCCGGCTGGCCTGCATAAATCATGTGGCGGCCTGCATTGGAGAGCACGCCCGGATCATCTGGTTTTTCCGCCAGGGCTTTTTGAAGCACCTGACGGGCCTCCTCAAACCTTCCGGCCATGGCAAGGACAAGCTGGAGATCGCTCAAGGCCCTGAAATCGTGTCCCATGCTCTCGTGTTGCAGGGAGTTTTTATAGGCCTCTATGGCCTCGTCAAGACGGTTTATCTCGGATTGAGCCAGGATACCCCCCAGGATGCGCCAGGCCCAGAAATTACCTTTGTCCAGTTCTGTTGCCTGCCTGGCAGCCACAAGAGCCTCCTCAAGCTTGCCGTTTTTGTGCAGTTGATTGGCCAGGGATACCAGGGCGCGGGATGAGGTTGGCGACTTTCTTACTGCATCGCCAAAAAAAGCTTCTGCATCGCCCCAAACCCTGTTGTGGGAAAAGGCTCCCCAGGAAAAAAGTATCGCCACGCCTGCAAGCAAT
>JAGVAW010000205.1 GCA_020060085.1 Desulfobacterales bacterium | reverse complement strand
GCATTGGTCGAAAAATACTAACTTCAATTTGAAAGGCAAAGGCTCATGGCCACATCCCTGACAGAACTTGCTGCAAACATAGCCGCTGCGCAGGCATCCAAAACCCGCATGAGCGCCCAGGAAATCAGCCAGGCAATCCAGTCTGCGTATGATACCTTGGTGCAGTTGAAAGCTGCCGAGGATGCAAACCAGCCCCTTGCAGAAGTAGGCTTAACCCAGGCAGATGAAAAGCTTGCGGCCTTGCAGGCAAACCCGAAGCGCTCCATACAGCAGAACAAGGTTTTTTGCCTGGAATGCGGGGCCTCTTTCACCGTATTGAGCGGAAAGCATCTGGAATCTCATGGCCTTACTGCCAAGGAATACCGCAAGAAGTGGCAGCTTGGTGCAAAGCAGGGCCTTGCTTCCAAGGCATTTTCCCAAAAAAGGCGCGATACCGCTCATCAGCTTGGCCTGGGCGATAAACTTGCTGCATCCAGAAAAACCCGGGCAGCCAAACAAAAAGGCAGCGGGCCAAAAAACGCAGCCGAGCCATTAAGGGAAACAGATGCGGCAAGGGTTATCAACATCATCAGGGAATACAAGGATGGCGTATCCATAAGCCGTCTTGTTGACAGAACCGGCTTCAACACCACAAAAGTCCGCAACATTGTTTCCATTGCCCTTAAAAAAGGCCAGCTTACAAGGGTTGCAAGGGGCGCATACAAGGCGATCTGATAATCCTGCAGGCAGCCCGATAACATGATTTTTTGTTAAGCGGTGGCTGCAAAGCCCGGAAAAATAGCTTGCGGGAGGCGACAAAATGACCCAGCCCACACTCAAAGACAAAACCTATGCCACCATAATGAAGCACTTTGTGGCAACCGGCCAGGCTCCCCATTACACGCAGATAGCCAAAGAGCTTGGCATAAGCCCGGAGGAGGGCCAAAAAGCCCTCCACGACCTTTTTTCAACCACCGGCTTTGCCGGCTGGCTTTTCCCCAAAACAGACAGCATTGTTTCCTTTGCGCCCTTCAACAACCTGCCCACCCACTACCGGCTCACCATTGACGGCCAGCAAAAATGGTTCGGCCAGTGAGCATTTGAATCGCTGGCGGTCTGCTGGCTTTTTCCCGGAAAAACCGTTCAGATAGACTCTATATGCCTGGACTGCGGCCAACCCATACAGGTTAGGGTAAAGGACGGCAAAATCCTCTCTCAAGATCCGGAGACAACCATCGGCCATGTGAGCGTACCCATAGGCAAATGGATGTTCAATGTGCCATACGCCTGAAGCACCATGAACTTCTTCCGGTCGGAAGAACACCTTGCCAACTGGCACGGCTTTTCAAAAAGCAAGCAGGGCGGCATAATAGCCACAGATTCGCTGATGGAGCTTTTTTCCGGCCCTTACTTCACCAAAAGGCCGGACCCGGACTACATGAGCCACTACGGCGACTACATGGAGCAGATGCTTGCCGCGCTGGATCAGCTCAAAAATGCAGGCTCATTCTGGCAAATAGGCCCCCTGGAAAAAGCAGGCTTTGCCCTTGGCCGCAAAATGGGAATCATATAACGCCATTGCCATGGCAAAAACCTTGCCCGGATAATTCATGAGTTTGATTTGCACACCGGCAAGGATAGAGGGGCTTTTGGGCATACTCATATCAAAAATGTTGGGTGAACCTTGCGCTTTGCACAAGAATCACCCAATCATTTGTTTTTGCAGCTATTTTCTCCAACCACAACATACACAGGCGCGTAGGTTGGGCCAGGATGCCAGGCCCGGATGGTTGTTTTTTTTGGCACAAAAAATTTTCCTGACATCCCTATCCCAACAAAACCAGATGCCTGGCAGCAAAGGCATGAAGGAAAAAACAGAAACTTGAACCACGAAAAACACGAACCACACGAAAAAAAACCAAGACAGCAAAAAACAACCAGAACCCGTCATTCCGGCCTATTGAAGTTGTCGAAGGTTATGCCGCTGTTCTGTCGGAATCCATGTAGGGCGTTCTCGAAGGCTTTGGCCCCCATTTCAATAAGGATAACAGCCCTATTCTATTCTGGATTCCAGCCTTCGCGGGAATGACGGCCTGGGGGGCGGTTTCAGAAAGTTGTGGGCAAGGCAAAAGCCTCTCCCAGCCTGGTAATCTTACCTCTTGTGCTATCGCACACTGGCAACGAGTTGCCAGTGCCACCCAACGCCCCGGGGAGCCGGGCCTATTTTTCTTTTCAACCCCCCACATACGGGGCGGTTCCAGAGAAAGGCTTTTTCTTTTCCACCACAGGCATACGGGGCGGTTCCAGAAAGTTGTGGGCAAGGCAAAAGCCTCTCCCAGCCTGGTAATCCTGCCTCTTGTGCTATCGCACACTGGCAACGAGTTGCCAGTGCCACCCAACGCTTTGCCGTTGGTTTTTTCTTTTCAACCACAAGCATACAGGGCGGGTCCAGGGAGCCTTGGGCAAGGCGCACGAGCGAGGAATGAGGGAGCATACTTTTTGTATGTGACTTAAAATTGCGAGCGTAGTGAAACGCAGCCCTTTCCCCCAACCACAAGCATACAGGGCGGGTCCAGGCGAGGCGGATGCAAGGCGCACGAGTTTTGAAGCGAGGGAGTGTACAAATGGTACATGACCGAGCTTCAAAACGAAGTGCAACGCCGCAGCCGTCCGCCTGGGCCCGCCCTATATTAGCTAGAGTGGTGGGTCCTCATATACCACGCCACTTGACGCAGGATGGTATCCAGGTCGTTTTTGGGTTCAAACCCTATTGCTGCATTTATTTTGGATATATCGGGCACGCGGCGCTGCATATCCTCAAAGCCCTGGGGAAAGGCATCTTCGTAGCTTATGTACTGAATTTTGGATTTTGAGTCTGTTATGCGGATGATTCTTTTGGCCAGATCCGCCATGCTTATTTCCTCAATGCCGCCCACATTGTAAAGCTCGCCGTTTGTGTTGGGGCTTGCCATGAGGCCCATGAGCGCTTCCACAACATCAGCAACATGGGTGAATGTGCGGGTTTGGGCGCCGTCTCCGTAAACGGTAAGGGGCTGGCCGGAAAGGGCCTGGGCCGTGAGGCGGGGGATTACCATGCCGTAGGCACCTGTCTGGCGAGGGCCTACTGTGTTGAAAAGGCGGGCGATGACAACCTCAAGGCCGGAAACGCGGTGATAGGCAAGGGCCGTGAATTCATCCATGAGCTTGCTGGCTGCATAGCTCCAGCGAAACTTTGAGGATGGGCCGTAGATGATGTTGTCGGTCTCGGTGAGGGGCGCGTGGAGGTGCTTGCCGTAAACTTCGGATGAGGAGGCGATGAGCACCCTTTTTTTGAACTTGGCGCAAAGCTCCAGAACCATTTCCGTGCCCTGGATGTTTATGCGGATGCTGTGCAGGGGGTTGTCCAGAATATACTGCACGCCCACTGCTGCGGCCAGGTGATAGACCGCATCGCAGGTGCCCACAAGCTCCATCATCATTTCCCGGTTCAAAATTGTGTCCCGGTGGAAAAAGAAGCGCTGCGACAGGGCGGGGTCATCCTGCAAGTGGAGAATGTTTTTTGTGGACCCGGTGGAAAGGTCGTCTATGACATAGACTTCGTGGCCTGCTGCAAGGCAGGCTTCGGACAGATGAGAGCCGATGAAGCCTGCGCCGCCGGTGACAAGTATCCGCATGATAAGCTTCCTTTTATAATGCAGGGGATTTGCCGGAAGCAAAGGGGCAATTGTGGTCGGGATGACTGGATTTGAACCAGCGACCTCACGGTCCCGAACCGTGCGCTCTACCAGGCTGAGCCACATCCCGACACAATGCAATCCCGCGCGCGTACAGCAAAAAGCGCAGCAAACAAGATTGGCACAATAAAGTCATCTGCCCTGCCTGTCAACGCCTTTTTGGCAAAAGCCCGCCTTGTCCGCATAATTCACAAGCCAAGATTTGTGCGGGAGCAAAAAAGAAAGAAGGAAGCTGCACTCCTGTACTGATACTTCTTTCTGACACAAATATCGTGCAAATCTTTTTCCGCCCGCAGGGTGAAAAATATCGTTGTTTGAACAATTTTTGCAGCAAAGCAGACCGTGTTTTCTGCCAAGCCCCAAAAATAAATTTATCTATCTGAAATTGATTTATATATTCTGATAGGCGAAATTTTTCATGAATTTTACGGGATTGCATCCGGCTATCAATGGAATGTATGATGTCAGAAAGATTGGAAACCGGCAAGGTTTTGCAAAATCCCTTGGGCAGGGCCTGTTTGCAGCAGGCCTGCCGGGGTTGGAAACAAAGGCCTGCCCGGCAAAAAACAAAAAAATCCCAGCCGCCTGTTACGACAAAAAAAAGGAGAGTTCCATGAGCCTTTGTGCTGCGCACCATGCTTTGGCAGACAAGTTTCTTTTCCGGGGGACCTATCCCCAGGTTCCGGTGAGCGAGGCCCTGCTTG
>JAGVAW010000323.1 GCA_020060085.1 Desulfobacterales bacterium | reverse complement strand
TCCTTAACTTTCCCTTACCATTTTCTGTATGCGAAGGCGCAGGGCATTTAAGCGGATAAAGCCTTCCGCATCTTTCTGGCGATAGACCGCATCTTCTTCAAAGGTGGCAAAGTCGTCCCGGTACAGGCTTTTGGGTGCTTTGCGGCCTGTGACTGTTGCATTACCCTTGTAGAGCACAAGGCGGGCATCTCCGGTTACGGTCTGCTGGGCGGTGTCCATGAGTGTTTGCAGGACTTCGCGCTCCGGAGCGTACCAGAAGCCGTTGTAGGCAAGTTCCGCGTAGCGGGGGATGAGGCTGTCGCGCAGGTGGGCGACCTCCCTGTCCAAAGTGAGGGATTCCACGGCCATGTGAGCAGCGCGCAGGATGGTTCCGCCGGGGGTTTCGTACACCCCGCGAGATTTCATGCCCACAAAGCGGTTTTCCACAATATCCACCCGGCCTATGCCGTGCTTGCCGCCCAAACGGTTGAGTTCTGCAAGCAGATTTGCAGGGGAGAGCTTTTTGTTGTTCACCGCGACCGGGTCTCCCTTTTCAAAGGAGACGATTATTTCTTCGGGTATATCCGGCGCGTCCTTGGGAGAAACCGATAGCACGAACATGGAGTCATCGGGCGCATTCCAGGGGTCTTCCAGCACGCCGCCTTCAAAGCTTATGTGAAGAAGGTTGCGGTCTGTGCTGTAGGGTTTTTCCTTTGTGGCGGTAACGGGTATGCCGTTCTTTTTGGCGTATTCAATAAGAAGCGTGCGGGAGTTGAGGTTCCATTCCCGCCAGGGGGCGATGATTTTTATGCCCGGCATAAGGGCCTGATAGGTCAGCTCAAAGCGCACCTGGTCGTTGCCTTTGCCGGTGGCTCCGTGGCTCACCGCATCTGCGCCGGTTTTTTGGGCTATCTCTATCTGGTTTTTGGCGATAAGGGGCCGGGCAAGGGAGGTTCCCAAAAGGTACTGGCCCTCGTAGATGGCATTTGCGCGGAAGGCAGGGAAAACAAAATCGCGCACAAATTCCTCTTTGAGATCCTCAATAAAAACCTGGCTGGCTCCTGTTTTAAGGGCCTTGGCTTCAACAGGGTCAAGCTCTTCGCCCTGGCCGATGTCGGCACAGAAGGCCACCACCTCGCAGTCAAAGGTTTCAATGAGCCATTTGAGGATAACAGAGGTATCCAGTCCGCCGGAATATGCCAGAACAACCTTTTTCACTTCTTTGGCCACGGTTTTTTCTCCTGAAATTGTTGTTTACGCCTTGTTTGTCCCAACCCGATTATTGCCGGGTCATCTCCAGGTTTTCAAAAGGGCCTCAAGAACGGCCTTGTGCATGTGCAGCTTGTTTTCCGCCTGATCCCACACAACGGACTGAGGGCCTTCCATTACTTCGTGGGATATTTCCTCGCCTCTGTGGGCAGGCAGGCAGTGCATTACAATGGCTTTGGGCGCGGCCAGAGCCACAAGCTTTTCATCCACGGCAAATCCTTCAAAGGCGGTTTTGCGAAGTGCGGATTCCGTTTCCTGGCCCATGCTGGCCCATACATCCGTGTACAGCACATCCGCGCCTTTTGCCGCCTCCTGGGGGGTTTTGGCCAGTTGTATTTTGCCAATGCCCTTATCAAGGGCCTTTTGCATTATCTGCCGGTTGGGCTGATGCCCGGACGGGCAGGCCAGGACCAGATCCAGCCCCAGAATGGCCGCCGCATTTATCCAGGAATGGGCCACATTGTTGCCGTCCCCTATCCAGGCTATGCGCACGCCCTTGTATCCGCCTTTTTGCTCAACCACGGTCATTATGTCGCTTAAAATCTGGCAGGGGTGGTAGAGGTCTGTCAACGCATTTATGACAGGTATGTCCGCCCATTGTGCCATGTCTTCAAGAAGCTGCTGGGAGTAGGTGCGCACCACAAGGCCGTCCAGGTAGCGGGAGAGAACCCTTGCCGTGTCCGAAACCGGCTCGTTACGGATGAGCTGGGTGTCGCCCACATTTATGTACATGGGCACGCCGCCAAGCTGAATCATAGCTGCCTCAAAGGAAACCCTTGTACGGGTGGAGGGCTTGTCAAAAACAAGGCCCACGGATTTTCCTACAAGGGGATGCTTGTCTGCCCCCTGTTTATGGTCGTTTTTAAGGGAAATTGATGAATTTAGCAGGTGGTCGATCTCCTGCTTGTTCAAATCCCACAGGGTGGTTATGTCTTTTTTCACGATGCTTTCCTTACAATGACATCCGGCTTTTGCAGAAATTAAGCCCAAAGAAAATCGTTATTGAAAAAAGGGGCCGATAAAAAACACGGCCCCTTGCCTGGTTTTTATTAAAATTCTTTCAGCACTTCATCAAGAACCTTGATAAGCTCATCCACCTGCCCGATGCCTATGTTAAGAGGCGGGGCAAAGCGCAGGGTGTGGCCCTGCACGCAGTTTATGAGAAAGCCCTTTTCGCGGCAGGCATCCACAAGGGATGAAGCATCCTTTTTCATTTTAAGGCCAAGCAGAAGGCCTAGCCCCTTAACTTCTTCAACGCAGGCGTGGCGGCTGGCAAGGCCCGCCAACTGCTTTTTGAAGTGGCTGCCCACAGAAACGCAGTTTTCCAGCACACCTTCCTCATCAAAGGCTTTTGCAACTGCCAGCGCACCGGCGCAGATAAGGGGTGTGCCGCCGAATGTGGTGGCGTGGGTGCCCGGGGCAAGGGCATCCCCGGCTTTTTGGGTTGTTAGCATGGCGCCAATGGGCAGGCCGTTGCCTAAAGCCTTTGCAAGGGTCATCACATCCGGGGTTATGCCAAAATGCTCGTGGCAAAACAATTTGCCCGTGCGTCCCATGCCTGTCTGCACCTCATCTAACATGAGAAGAATGCCTGCTTCATCACAAAGTGCGCGCAGCTTTTTAAGGTAATCGGCATCTGGCACAACAATGCCGCCCTCGCCCTGCAAAGGCTCCACAAGAATGGCTGCTGTGTGGGGCGAAATTGTGTCAGCCGCAGCCTTTGCATTGTTGTATGGCACAAAGTCAAAGCCATCCACCAAAGGTTCAAAGCCCTTTTGCACTTTTTCCTGGCCTGTGGCCGAAAGGGTGGCAAGCGTGCGGCCATGAAAGGAGCCTGTGGCGCAGATTACCCGAAAGCGCTCCGGGTGGCCCTGCTTTTTGGCGTATATGCGGGCAAGCTTTATGGCGGCCTCGTTGGCCTCGGCCCCGGAGTTGCACAAAAAAACCTGCTCTGCAAAGCTTTTTTCCACAAGCCAGCGGGCAAGAAGAGTCTGGGGCTCCGTGTAGTAAAGGTTGGATACATGAACAAGGGTCCGGGCCTGCTCGCAAATGGCCTTGGCAACCCCCTCATGGCTATGGCCCAGGCTTACAACTGCAATGCCTGCAAGAAAGTCCGTGTAGGCATTGCCCTTGTCGTCCCAAACGGTGGCGCCCTTGCCCTTTACAAGACATAGGGGCTGCCGCGCGTAGGTGTTGGCAAACACCGTGTCGGAAATTTCCATTGTCCGGGTTTTTTTCATTGTAGCACCATATTTTTCATCCGCTGGTTAAAGCGGCAAATTGTTACTCTGCAAAAGGGCAGGGCGTCAGTTTAAAGTGACCTCCGTGCCGATTCCTTTGTCTGTGAAAAGCTCCAGCAAAATGGCGTGGCGCTTTTTGCCGTTTATGATATGCACCTTTTCAACACCGTGGGAAAGGGCATCCAGGGCGCATTCCACCTTGGGAATCATGCCGCCTGCAATGATGCCGCTTTTTATCATCCGCCGGGCCGAAGCAGCATTGAGCGATGAAATGAGTTTGCTGTCATTATCCAGCACGCCGTCCACATCGGTTATGAGTATCAGCCTTGCAGCTTTAAGTGATGAGGCCACCTTGCCTGCCACAAGGTCTGCGTTGATGTTGAAGGTCTGGCCGTCCTCACCAACGCCCACTGGCGCGATGACAGGCACAAAGCCCTGACTGCCCAGGGTGTGGATGATTGCCGGGTCCACCTTTGTGACTGTGCCCACCTGGCCAGGATCAATGATTTCCGGCGGGGCAAGGGCGTCCTCCTGAACGCTCAAGGTCATCTTGCGGGCGGTGAGAAGCCCGCCGTCCTTGCCGGAAAGCCCAACGGCCCTGCCACCTGCACGGCTGATGAGGCTCACTATGGACTTGTTCACCTTGCCGCCGAGCACCATTTCCACAACATCCATTGTGGGAGCATCGGTCACGCGCATTCCCCGCACAAATCGCGAAACAATGCCCATCTGCTCAAGCACCTGGTTTATCTGGGGGCCGCCGCCGTGAACCACAACAGGGTTGACGCCCACTACCTGGAGCAGGGAAATGTCCTGGGCAAAGGCATCCTTCAACTGCTCGTCCTTCATGGCGTGGCCGCCGTACTTTATGACCACCGTGTTCTTGTAGAAACGGCGCATATAGGGCAGGGCCTCTATGAGCACATCAGCAACATTTGGCTCCATATTCCAAATCCTTTGCTGCTAAAGGATGTAACGGCTCAAATTCTCGTCTTCCTTTATCTGGTCGAGCTTTTTGCGCACAATATCCGCGCTTATGCTCACGGTCTTTTCTTCCAGATCCGGCGCGGCAAAGAGGATGTCCTCCAGCAGGCATTCCAGAATTGTGTGGAGCCTTCTTGCGCCTATGTTTTCCGTGCGGTCATTGACCTGTCTGGCAATGCTGGCGATTTCTTTAATTGCCGAATCGTCAAAGGAGAGGTTCACACCTTCAGTTGCCAGAAGCTCCACATACTGGGTGATGAGCGCATTTTCCGGCTCTGTGAGTATGCGGTAGAAATCATTTTCCGTAAGCGCATCCAGCTCAACGCGTATGGGAAAGCGTCCCTGGAGTTCCGGCACCAGATCGCTTGGCTTGCTTTTGTGAAAAGCGCCCGAAGCAATGAAAAGGATGTGATCTGTCTTGACCATGCCGTGCTTGGTGCTCACCGTGCTTCCTTCCACAATGGGCAGAAGGTCGCGCTGCACCCCCTCGCGTGAGACATCCGGGCCGTGGCCCGAACCTGCTCCGCTTGCAATTTTGTCTATCTCGTCAAGAAAGATGATGCCCGACTGCTCCACGGTTTCCAGGGCGGTTTTTATCACCCTCTCCATCTCCACAAGCTGTTTTGCCTCCTCCTGGGCCATAATTTCCATGGCCTGGGGAACCTTGACCTTGCGCTTTTTGGTCTGCTTGGGCAGCAGGCCGGAGAACATATCCTTTAAATTTATGCCCACCTCCTCCATGCCGGTATTGGAAAAAATCTCCATTATGGGCATGGAGCTTTCGGTAACTTCCAGATCCACGAACCGCTCGTCAAACTTGCCATCCAGCAGCATCTTTCGCAGCTTGTCCCGCGTGGAGGAGCTTGCAGGATCCTGGCGGGGAACCACCTCCAGGGGCTTTTCCGGGGTTCCTGGTTCCGGCACAGAGCGCGGGGCAGCCGGGGGCAGCAGGATGTCGAGCATCCGCTCCAGGGCTATAAACCGGGCTTTTTCCATGACCCGCACTTCCTCCCTGCTGCGCACCATGTTCACGGTAATTTCCACCAGATCGCGAATCATGGATTCCACATCCCGGCCCACATAGCCCACTTCCGTGAACTTTGTGGCCTCCACCTTGAGAAAGGGCACATCTGCGATGCGGGCCAGCCGTCGGGCGATTTCCGTTTTGCCCACTCCGGTTGGGCCGATGAGTATTATGTTCTTGGGAGCTATTTCATCGCGCAGGTCCTCGCGCACACGGCGGCGGCGCCAGCGGTTGCGCAGGGCGATTGCCACCGAGCGCTTGGCCTTATCCTGGCCGATGATGTACTTGTCAAGCTCCTCGACAATGCGCCGGGGCTTTATGTCCTGCAATCCGGCATCCTGTGGCAAAGAGTCGGGCAAAATCTCCATTATTAAAATCTCCCTTAAAGCGCAGTAAAAAGCTATATCTGCTCGACTGCGATTTTCTCGTTTGTGTATATGCAAAGGCACGAAGCAATATGCATGGCAGCCAGAGCAATGCCTTTTGCATCCAGGTCGCTGTGGCGCAACAGGGCTAAAGCTGCCCCGTGGGCGATTGCCCCGCCGGAGCCTATGCCGCATACGCCTTCATCAGGCTCTATCACATCGCCGTTGCCGCTTATAAGAAGCGTGATCTCGCTGTCAGCAGCCAGCATTATGGCTTCCAGGCGGCGCAGCATCCTGTCTGTGCGCCATTCCTTGGCAAGCTCAACAGCGCTTCTCTGCAAATTGCCGTTGTACTGCTCAAGCTTTGCCTCAAATCGGTCGCACAGGGTCATGGCATCTGCCGTTGCCCCGGCAAAGCCCACCAGAACTTTATCCTTGTAAAGGCGGCGGACTTTTTTTGCCCCGTGCTTGACCACATTGTTGCCCAGGGTGACCTGGCCGTCTCCTGCCAGCACGGTTGCACCCTTGTGGCGCACAGCCAAAATTGTGGTTCCGTGGAGCTTTTCATTCATGGGCTTTGTGCTCCTTTTTTGCTGATTTGCTCCGGGGATGGGCCTTGTCGTACGCCTCCATGAGCCGGTTTATGGACACATGGGTGTAAACCCCGGTGGTTGAAAGGCTTGCATGGCCCAAAAGCTCCTGCACGGCTCTTAAATCCGCCCCGTTGTCAAGCAGGTGCGTGGCAAAGGAATGGCGCAGGCCGTGGGGGGAGACAGGTTTTTGCAGGCCTGCCTTGAGGACTGCCTGCTCCAAAACTCTCCTCACCGAGCGGGTGGTTATGCGCCCGCCGTTTTTGTTGAGGAAAACTGCTTCAGGGTCGCTGTCAGGCCCCTTGTGAGGCTCCATCTTCTGCCTGTATTGCTGTATTGCCGCAAGCGCCTTGGCCCCTATGGGCACAATGCGCTCCTTGTCCCTTTTGCCGATAACCCTCACAAGGCCCTTGGCAGCATCAATATCTTCCAAGTTAAGGTCCACCATTTCCGCCACGCGGATACCTGTTGAATAAAGGGTTTCAAACATGGCCCGGTTGCGGGAAGAAAGCACAGAGTCTGTTTCTATGGAGTCCAACAGCCCAAAGGCTTCGTCCACCGAAAGGTGCCTTGCCGTATACCTGGGCTTTTTTGGCGTATGCACAGCCCTTGCCGGGTTTGCATCTGCAACCTGGGCTTTTTCCAGAAATCTGAAAAAACTGCGCAGGGCCGATAGCTTGCGGCCCATGGTGGATTTTTTGTTTTTTTTGTAAAGCCTCGAAAGCCAGGCCCTTACCATAAGCACATCCATTTGGGCAGGATCAGGGTCATCATCCCCCCCCAAATGCTGGCGGGCAATGGCTATAAATTCCTCCAGGTCTGCTTTGTAGGCGCGGATTGTGGCAGGTGAATAGCCGTTCTGGGCCTGCTGGGCCAAAAAGGCATCCACAAGCTTTTGGGCCTTGCTTTTGCTGCTGTTTTCTATAGGCCCGCTATGCACGCCTTGAGCTCCTCCCAGTTGTTTATCTCCAAAAAAGGGTGCGGCTTTCTGTTCCAGGGCCTTGCAAACAAAATGGGGTCAAGCCCATGCTCG
>JAGVAW010000245.1 GCA_020060085.1 Desulfobacterales bacterium | reverse complement strand
GACGACCATATCACAAATCCGGCCGTTTGGCAGCAAAATCGGTATTCCGCTCAAAGGCATGGGCCACCTTTAAAATTGACGGCTCCCCAAAATGGCTGCCCATTATCTGGAGGCCTATGGGCAGGCCGCCTTTGCCAAAGCCGCATGGCACGGAGATGCCGCATATTCCCGCAAGATTGGCGGCAATGGTGAAAATGTCGGCCAGATACATGGTAAGGGGGTTGTCCACCTTTTCGTTAAGGGCAAAGGCAGGCGTGGGCGCAACAGGGGAGGCCAAAACATCGCACTTTGAAAAGGCGCGGGCAAAGTCTTGCACCAGCAGGGTTCTCACCTGACCGGCCTTGCCGAAATAGGCATCGTAGTAGCCCGCAGAAAGGGCGTATGTGCCGATGAGTATTCTGCGCTGGACCTCCGGGCCAAAACCAGCAGACCGGCTGTTGCAGAACATTTCCAGAAGCGATGAGCCATCCCTGACGCTCAACCCGTAGCGAACGCCGTCATATCTGGCAAGGTTGCTGCTGGCCTCTGCCGGGGCTATTATGTAGTATGCCGCAATGGCGTGACGAAGCCGGGGAAGCTCCACCTCCACGGTTTTTGCACCCATTGACCTTAAGGTTTCGATGGCATTCTCCACAGCAAGGGCCACTTCCGGGTCAACGCCATCAACAGCAAAAAACTCTTTGGGCAGGCCTATTGTAAGGCCCTTTATGTCCCCGGCAAGCGCCGCGGAGTAATCGGGTACAGGCTCGTTTATGCAGGTGGAATCCCTTTTGTCGTGCCCTGCAATAACCTGGAGCAGAATTGCAGCATCCTCAACGGTTTTGGTTAAAGGGCCGGCCTGATCCAGCGAGGAGGCAAAGGCAACCATGCCGTAGCGCGAAACCCGCCCGTAAGTGGGCTTTAACCCCACAACAGAGCAATGGGAGGCAGGCTGACGGATGGAGCCGCCCGTGTCCGTGCCCAAAGCTGCAAGACACATATCCGCAGCCACGGCAGCAGCCGAGCCGCCGGACGAGCCGCCTGGAATCCGAGAGAGATCCCAGGGGTTTTTCGTGGGGAAAAATGCGGAATGCTCTGTGGTGGAACCCATTGCAAACTCGTCCATGTTGGTCTTGCCAACAATAACCGCCCCTGCTTCCACAATTTTCTCAATCACATGGGCATCATAAGGAGGCACAAAACCTTCCAGTATTTTCGAGCTGCAGGTTGTGGGCAGACCCCGTGTGCAGAAAAGGTCTTTTACAGCAATGGGAATGCCGGTAAGAGGCCCGGCCTCTCCCTTGGCGATTTTTTTGTCCGCCTCATGGGCCATTTTCAGAGCCAGGTCAGGGCAAAGGGTGACAAATGCCTTCACCCTGCCCTCCACGGCCTCAATGCGCTCAAGCACGGCCTTTGTAAGTTCAACGCTTGTTATCTGCCCGCTTTTAAGCATTTCTGCGGCGCGGGCTATGGTCAGGGTATCAAGACCCATAAAGGATGCTCCTTGAAATTAACAACCTATGTGGCGGCTTATTACAATGCGCTGGATTTCACTTGTGCCTTCGCCTATGTCCAAAAGCTTCTGGTCCCGGTAAAAGCGTTCCACGGAGTATTCCTTCATCAGCCCGTAGCCGCCGTGAATCTGCACCGCATGGTTGGCCACCCTGCCCATAACCTCGGAGCAGTAGAGCTTGGCCATGCTGGCCTCCTTTTCAAAGGCGCGCTTTTTGTCCCGCAGCCAGCAGGCCTTGTAAAGAAGGTTTCTGGCGCACTCAATTTCCATGGCGCAGTCTGCAAGCTTGAAGGCCACAGCCTGGAACTTGCTTATGGGCTGGCCGAACTGCTTTCTGCTGCGGGCATACTTTAAGGCAAGCTCGTAAGCCCCCTGGGCGCCGCCAAGCCCCATTGCGCCAATGGAGAGCCGCCCGCCGTCAAGGGTCTGGAGCATCTGGCGGAAGCCATCCCCCTGGTTGCCTAAAACTGCGCTTTTGGGAACACGCACATCGTCAAAAAAAAGCTCTGCCGTGTTGGAGGCGCGCCACATCATCTTCTTTTTCATGGGGCGGGCCGTAAAGCCCTTTGTGCCATGCTCCACCAGAAAACAGGTGTATTCGGGCTTGCCGTTTGGCCTTGTGCCGGATTTTGCCTGCACGGTAACGCCAAGGGAGATTTCGCTGGCAGCATTGGTGATGAATATTTTGGAGCCGTTGATTATCCAGTCATCGCCATCCTGCACCGCTGTTGTCTGCGAGCCGCCTGCATCAGAGCCTGCTTCAGGCTCGGTGAGGCCGAATCCCCACAGGTATTGGCCGGAGCAGAGTTTCGGCAGGTATTTTTTCTTCTGCTCCTCGCTGCCAAAATAGTAGATGGGGCCTATGCCAAGCGAGTTGCCCGCAGCCACGGTGGCTGCCTGGGAGCCGTCAATCCTGGCCACCTCCTCCACGGCAATGGCATATGAAACATAATCAAGCTGCTGTCCGCCGTATTTTTCAGACACGAACATCCCAAACAGGCCTATCTCGCCCATCTGCCTGGTAAGCCCGGCTGAGAATTCCTCGTTTTCATCAAGTTCCGGCGCAATGGGCGCAATCTGCTTTTCGGCAAAGCTCCGCACTGCATCCCGAATCATCTCCTGCTCCCGATTCAGGTCATAATCCAATGGCTTTCCTCCCTGTCGGTGTTTTAAGGGGTGCAATCAGCATTTAAAAAAACCTTTGGCAACTATTTGACCTTTCCTTATAATCCGCCGGGCAGCAAAACTCAACCGCCTTTTATGACAATGCAAGGGCTGAAGGCCGTTTCCGCAGCCTTCAATAAAGCCTTTTCCGGTTGACAAGACCCTGCTGCACATACAAAATAGCGCCAACAGCCTATAATTTTAAGGAGAATTTCTTGAAAGCCGATACCTCTGAAAAACTTCGCCTCCTGCCGGGTGTTGACTGGGCCTTGTCAGCCCTGGAGGACTTCATCCACAAAGAGGCCGTTCCCCGCAGCCTGGCAACCCAATGCGTGCGCCGGGCCGTGGAAAGCACAAGGGCAGAGCTTCTGGCAGGCGGGCAGGCCCCTGATGATGTGAAGGAGGCTGTGCTTGTAGCAGCCCAATCACTCATGCAAAAGGCCATGGGGCCCAATTTGAGGCGGGTGATAAACGGCACCGGCGTTGTGGTTCACACAAACCTGGGCCGCTCCGTGCTGGCCCCGCAGGCCCTTGAGGCCGTTAACATGGCAGCATCGGGTTATTCCAACCTGGAGTTTGACCTGGCCACAGGCCGCAGGGGATCGCGCTACAGCCTTGTGGAGGACCTGCTAAAGGAGCTTACAGGCGCGCAGGCGGCCCTGGTGGTCAACAACAATGCAGGGGCTGTTTTTTTGAGCCTGATGACCCTTGCCCAGGGCAGAAAGGTTATTGTGAGCCGGGGCGAGCTTGTGGAAATAGGCGGCTCCTTCAGAATTCCAGATGTCATGGCCCGGTCCGGCGCAATTTTAACCGAGGTGGGCACAACCAACCGGACGCATCCTGCTGATTACGAAAAAGCCATTGACGAAAACACGGCCATGCTCATGAAAGCCCACACATCCAACTTTGCGGTGGTGGGCTTCACGGCAAGCGTATCCCTTGCAGAGTTGTGCAATCTGGCCAAAAACAGGGGCCTATTGGTCATGGAGGATTTAGGCTCAGGCAGCCTTATGGATCTCTCCTGTTTTGGCCTTGCCAAAGAGCCCACAGTTGGCGATTCCGTGGCCGCGGGTGCTGACATTGTAACCTTTTCAGGGGACAAGCTTCTTGGCGGCCCCCAGGCAGGCATAATTGTCGGCAGGGCAGACTGCCTGGATGCCATAAAGAAAAACCCCATTGCAAGGGCGCTTCGCATTGACAAGCTTACCCTTGCAGCACTTGAGGCAACGCTGCGCCTTTACCGGGACCCGGAAAAGGCAGCAAGCCAAATCCCCACACTTGCCATGATAAGCGCACCGGAAAAGGCCCTTGCTGCAAAGGCCCGCAGCCTTGAGGCAAAAATACGCAAAAAAGCAGTGCCCGGCCTTAAAACAGGCAGGCTTTCCACAGGCTCCAGGGTGGGGGGCGGCGCGCTGCCTCTAGAAAGCCTAAAGAGCTTCGGCGTGACCCTGGCCCACCAGAGCCTTTCCGCCTCCGGCATGGAAAAGGTTTTACGGGCCGCAAGCCCGCCGGTCATAGGCCGCATTGAGCAGGACACCTTTATTCTGGATGTGCGCACCATAGACAAAAACGAGATAACCCTTCTGGCCGATACAATAGCCGGGGCGCTCAATAACGAACTTGCCGGCAGAAAAGAAAGGCTTTCATGAGCCAAAAAAAGGAAACCCCTTTTTCAAAGCGCCAGGTGGATCGCAATTTCCTTTTGGTGGAATGCAGCCCCAAGCCCAAGCCAGGGCCGGAGGACTCCCAGCAGGCCGCCCATGCCATGAGCGCCCGGTTTCCCCAGGCACCCATCGGCAAAGCCTTTGTGGAGCAGGCCAAAATCCGTCTCAAAAATGCCCCCGCCTTTGCTGTGATGGGAATCCGCCCGGACCTGGCCACAGAACAGGTATCAGGCTCAAAAATGGCCCTTGCTCTTGTGGATGCAGCCGCAACCCTTGACCCCATCATCCAAAAATCCAATGGCTTCTGGGGCCTGGCAGGAGAAACCCATCTTGCCGCCGCCTTCCCAGGCCTCACGCCCAAAAAAGCCCAAAAGCTGGCCATCAAGCTGCAAAAGGCCGCAACCAGCCAGAATTGCAGCGTCTCTGTGGGCATTGCCCTTTTTCCAACACTGGATTACACCCCTGCCCAGGTGGTGGAAAATGCAGGCAAGGCCCTTATGCACGCTCTTTTGCTGGGGCCTGCCCGCATTGTTCCCTTTGATTCGGTCAGCCTCAATGTTTCAGGCGATTCCTTCTACCAGGAGGGGGACCTCGCGCTTGCCATAGCCGAGTACCAGAAGGCCCTGCAACTGGACAAGGACAATGAAAATGTCCACAACAGTTTAGGGGTATGCCTTGGCCGCACAAACAAAATGGAGCAGGCGCTTCTGCACTTTCAGAAAGCCCTGGCCCTGGCTCCTGCCAATGTGATGCCAGCCTACAACATAGGCCTTGTGAGAATGCTGCAAAACGACATGGACAGCGCACTCACCTGGTTTGAAAAGGCCCTTGCCGTGGAGCCGGAGCTTTACGAGGCCCTTGTGCAGGCAGGCAAGGCCCACAGCCGCTTGAACCGCCTTGAAAACGCCCGACAGCTTCTTGAAAAAGCTGCATCAGTAAGGCCAAAAGCCCTTGCAGCCCACAAAATACTTGCAGATATGTTTGCAGATGTCTCCATTTACAAGGAAGCGGCCAAGGCTTATTCGCGGGTTCTTCGGCTGAACCCCAATGATGCGGATTCCCTTTCCCGGCTGGCCTGGGTTTACACCCAGATGGGAGAAAACGCCCAGATAGCCAAGTCCTTTGCCCGCCAGAGCGTCAAGCTGGACCCGAACAACGGGCTGTATGCCTTTCGCATGGGCGAGATTCTTGAACACTGGGGAGAGCCAGAAGCTGCTCTCGCCCATTTTGAGCGGGCGCTTGCCCTGGGCTACCAGTGCCGCGACACCATAAAGGAGCTTAACGAGCGCATTTCCGGCTCAAAAGCCAAGGCAACCCAATGAAAGAGCTTGTTCTTGAAACAGCAAAGGCAGGCGCAGGCCTTGTGGAAAGCTTTGTCTGCCAAAATGCCGACAGGATTGTTGAAGGCGCAACCATAATGGCCCGCTGCCTTGCTTCGGGCGGCAAAATTCTTTTTTTCGGCAACGGCGGAAGCGCAGCAGACGCCCAGCACCTTGCAGCCGAGCTGGTGAACCGCTTTGCAATGGAGCGAAAAGCCCTTGGGGCCATTGCCCTGACCACAGACACATCTGTCATCACAAGCCATGTAAACGATTACTCCTTTGAAACGGTTTTTGCCCGGCAGATTGAAGCTTTGGGAAAACCAAATGACATTGCCTTTGGCATTTCCACTTCAGGCCAGTCGGCCAATGTCATAGAAGCACAGAAAACCGCAAAGGACATGGGCCTTTTTGTGATGGCGCTTTCCGGCAAGGACGGAGGGCAGCAGATAAAATTTGCAGACTGGTCCCTTGTGGCGGATGATGCCAGCACGCCGCGCATTCAGGAGGCCCATATCTGCGCGGGCCATATTCTGTGCGGCCTTGTGGAGCAGATTCTTTTTCCGCCAAGTGCAGCCCCTTTGCCCAGGCTTTAAAATTGAGGAACAAAAAATGCCCGGCCCCTTTCCCCTGCCAGACCTTTCAAAGCTTAAAACCTATCCTCTGGCAGAGCGCCAAAGCCTTGTGCACGCAAAAGACTCTGCAAAGCCCTGGAAAACCGGAGGCACATTCAAGGATTTTATTGAAAGCCTGCCCTTGCTTTTGGGGGCAAGGGGCCTTGTGACCGCTGCCACGGCCATTGCCAAGGCCCGCAGGGATAACCGCACCGTGCTTTGGGGCATGGGCGCGCACCCGCTCAAGGTGGGGCTTGCCCCAATTATAATAGACCTTATGGAAAAAGGCTTTTTAAGCGCCATTGCCACCAACGGGGCTGCCATAATCCACGATGCGGAGATGGCCCTTGCAGGAAAAACCAGCGAGGATGTGGCCAAAAGCCTGCCGGATGGCAGCTTTGGCATGGCCAGGGAAACAGGCGAGTTTTTATGCTGCGCCATTGCAAAGGCCCAGGAATGGGACTGCGGTTTAGGCCGGGCTGTGGGAAGAGCCATTGTGGAGGAAAACCTGCCCTTTGCCCATTTGAGCCTTTTTGCAGCAGGACAGCGTCTTGACCTGCCCATGACGGTTCATGTGGCGCTTGGCACGGATATTATTCACATGCACCCCTGCTTTGATGCTGGGGCCGCAGGCCAGGCAAGCCACCGGGACTTTCTTTTGTTTACGGGCGTTGTGGCCACCCTTGCCCAGGGGGTTTACTGCAATGTGGGGTCTGCCGTGCTTCTGCCGGAGGTGTTCCTGAAGGCTGTGTCCCTTGCCCGCAACCTGGGTAACGATGTCAGGGGCTTCACTGCTCTTGCCCTGGATTTTGCGCACCAGTACAGAGTGGCCAGCAATGTTGTCAACAGGCCTGTTTCTGAGGGCGGACAGGGCATTTATCTCATCGGCCATCACGAAATTCTCATTCCCCTGCTGGCTGCTGCTGTGATGGAAAGCAGTTGAGAGAAAAAGCAAAGAAAAGTTTTTCTGCGGGGGGGGGGGGAACAGGTTTTGCAACTGGCTCGCAGATAAACCAAAAAACCAATCTTTATAGAGGCTCAAGCCATGCGGGATTTTTTAAGGCGCATATTCAAGGTCAATGCCCTTTTCATAACGGTTTTTGTTGCGCTGCTTATCTGCGGCTCATATCTTTCCAAGGTTTTTTTTCTGGAGGTCATGGAACTAAAGACCCTGGATCTGCGCTTCGAGTTCAGGGGCGCAAAGGAGCCAGGCCCGGAGGTGGTGCTGGCTGTCATTGATGAGCGCAGCCTGGCCGAGCAGGGAAAATGGATCTGGCCCCGCTCCAAGATAGCAGACCTCATAAACGCCCTTTCCGATGCCGGGGCTGCTGCAATAGGCCTGGATATCGGTTTTCTGGAGCCGGACCCTGCCAGCACCAGCCAGGCAATCGGCCAGGTGGAGGAAGAGCTGGCAAGGCGCAAAATGCTTGATGAAGAGCTTTTCGCGCAACTGGAAAACATAAGGGCAGCAGGTGATTACGACAGGATTCTTGCCCAGGCCATTGAGAAATCAACCGCCCCTGTTGCTCTGGGATTCTTTTTCCAGATGTCCCGCGAGGGCGTGGGCGGAGTTGATGAAGAAACCTTTGCCATGCAGCTTGCAAACGCAGGCGGAGCGCGCTACCAGGTCATCCACGAAACCCAAAGGGGCAAGGATTTTACCGGCCTGCCCACTGCCTTCATGCCCCAGGCAAATATAGAGATGATAGCCTCATCCACAGACTATTCGGGCTATTTCAATATGTTTCCGGATTCAGACGGCACAGTCCGCTGGATGCCTATGGTTATAAAATGCCAGGATGAATCCTTTGCACCACTGGCTCTTTCCACCCTTCGGGCCTATTCCGGGGATGACATAGTCCTTTCCGTGGACGAGTTCGGGATCAAAAACCTTCGGTTGGGGAGAACAAATCTGCCGGTGAATGAAACCGGACACCTTCTCATAAATTACTTCGGGCCGGGCCGGACCTTTCCCCACATTTCCGTTACCGACATACTTGAAGGCCGGATTGAAAAGGAGCGGTTGAAAGGCAAAATCGTGCTTGTGGGCGCAACTGCCGTGGGAATTTTTGACCTGCGGGTAACACCCTTTGACAAAATATTCCCAGGGCTGGAAATACACGCCAATGTGCTGGAGAACATACTTCGCAAGGACTTTGTCCAGAAGCCCAACTGGGTTGCCTTTCTTGACCTTGCTGCAATTCTGCTTTTCTGCTCTGTTCTTGGCTTTCTGCTGCCCCGCTTCAAGGTTTTTTCCGGCGGAATGCTGGTGCTTGGCCTCCTGCTTTTTCACATCATCCTGGCCCAGGTGCTGTTTTCACGCCTGGGTCTGGCCATAAGCCTTGTCTATCCTGTGGTGACAATACTTCTCATGTATCTGGGCCTTACCATTTACAAGTATGTTACCGAGGAGGCGGAAAAGCGATTCCTCAAGGGGGCCTTTTCCACCTATCTGGCCCCAAGCGTGGTTTCCGAAATAATGAAAAACCCCGAAAAGCTTGCTCTGGGCGGTGAAGAAAGGGAGATAACAGCATTCTTTTCGGATGTGGCAGGCTTCACCTCCATTTCCGAGAGCCTCACACCAAACGAGCTTGTCCAGCTTTTAAACGAGTTTTTAACGGAGATGACAGACATTATCCTTGATGAGCAGGGTACTGTGGACAAGTTTGAAGGGGATGCCATAATCGCTTTTTTCGGCGCTCCTTTGGAAATGCCCGACCATGCAGCCAGGGCCTGTGTTGCCTGCGTGAAGATGCAGGAAAGGCTTGCCCTCCTGCGGGAAAAGTTTGCAGCCGAAAACAGGCCTATTCTGCACATGAGAATAGGCATGAACACGGGCCCTGCCGTTGTGGGCAACATGGGATCAGCCACCCGCATGGACTACACAATGATGGGCGATACGGTGAACACCGCAGCCCGGCTTGAGGGCGTGAACAAGGTTTATGGCACCTACACAATGGTCAGCGAGGCCACCTATGATCAGGCGCGGCACGCAGTGGCAGCCAGGGAGCTTGATGCGGTGAATGTTGTGGGCAAAAAGGAGCCGGTGAAAATTTACGAACTCCTGGGTCTGCCCGGCAAGGTGGCTCCAAAGCAGACAGAGGTGAACCGCCATTATGCCAAGGGCCTTGAGGCCTATCGCCAGAAGCGTTTTGACGAAGCCATGACTCTTTTCAGCGCAGCCCTTGCCACCCTGCCCGAAGACGGCCCCAGCAGGGTGATGCTGGCCCGCTGCCAGGAGTACAGAAAAAATCCCCCGCCGGAGGGCTGGAACGGCGCATACACCATGACCAGCAAGTAAGGACTGGCAGTTTATTGAAAAACAAACACCAAATCCTAATAAAATAATGGTCAAGGCATCTGTTTTGGATTACAATGTTGGTTGAAGTTTTTTTTGCGGGAACTTGATTTTAAAGGCTGGCCAGGCTCTGTCAGCCAAATCCATAAGCCTGTTAATATCCTGTTGCCACCACCCGGCTTTGGGGAGAGGCCATTTGCATTTTAGATGGCAGGCAGCCGATTGAACTTTTTGTCATCTGGGAGGTTTTTTTCATGACCGCAAAATTCAACCTGGCAGGCGCACTCCTGGCAATGCTTTTTGTGCTGGCCCTTTTTCCGGGCCAAGCCCTTGCAGATCAGGACTGGGCAATGGTGAAAGAGCGCATTGGAGAAAAGGGCACAATCAACTGGACAGGCGGATACATGGAGGCCGTGGGAGCCGCCAGCCCGCCGGCCCGCTACTACGGAAAGCCCCAGGCTTGGCCCATGGCGCTTCGGGCCGCACAGCTTGATGCCTTGCGCAGCCTTATGGAAGTGGTCAAGGCCGTGCGCATTGATTCGGAAACCACAGTGTCAGGCTTTGCAGCGGAAAATGAAACCTTGAAGGCCCAGGTGGAGGCAATGGTCAAGACCGCGCAGATCGTCAAACGGGAATACCTTTCAGACGGAAGCGTGGAAGTGACTCTGCGGATGCCTTTGCAGGGTGGGTTCACCCAGCTTTTTCTACCCACGGAAGTAAGACAGATACCCCAGATCCGCATTGAGCGGCCAAGCGCCCCTCCCGGACAGCCGCTTGTTCAGACAGAGCCGAACCAGCCTTTGCAGGAACCGGAAGCAGTAGTGGTGCCCCCTGTTGTCTATACAGGGCTTGTAGTGGACGCCAGAGGCCTTGCAGCAAATCCGGCCATGGCCCCGCGGGTTTTGGACGAGGACGGGCGGGAGGTTTACGGAGCCGCCTTTGTCAGCCGGGAATTTGCCGTGCAGCACGGCATGGCAGGTTATGCCAGGGATTTGGCGCTGGCCCAGGAAAATACGCGGGTTGCAGCATCCCCTCTCACGGTCAAGGGAATTCGCACCGAGGGGACCAGCCGTTGTGATATCGTTATTCCCCGCTCTGCTGCCAACCGGCTGCGGGCCAGTTCCGAAAATCTGGCCTTTTTGAAAAACTGCCGGGTTATGATTGTTCTGGATTAGCCCGGATTGGTCATGAAAACTTTCCGGACAGCTCGTTTTACAAAGGAGAGCTCATGGGTTGGCGAAAATTCTCTGCTTTTGTGATGATTGCCGTGCTTGCGCTGCTTTTTTCTGCAGCCTGCTCCGGCCCCAAAATTCCCAGGGCTCAACTGCACACGCCGGACCACCATGTGGCAAACGGCCACAAGCTTTTGTCCAAAGGCAGGGTGGATGACGCCCGCCGCGAGTTTGAAATGGCAATGGATCTGGAGCGCAGGTACGCGCCTGCCTATGCAGGTCTTGCCCTTGCTGCGGGTTCAACAGGCCGTTTTGACGAGGCAAAGGAAAACCTTGAAAAAGCGGGCCGCTACGCCCAGGGTTTAGGCCAGGAGGTTGAAGTGGCCGTTGCCCACATCCGCCTTTATACAATGGGCCAAAAAGCCCTTGCCGAAAACTGGCTGACCGGCGCGCAGGCATGGTTTGAAAAAGCCTCCCAAAAGGGTTCGGCAGACCCTGCCCTGCTATATTACATGGGCATGGCCCACAAGGCCGCACACGAGCTTGACAAGGCCAAGGAGTTTTTTGCCCAGGTGATGAGCGCAAAAGGCCGCTACACGGCAGAGGCGGATCACCAGTACAGCCAGATACAGAAAATAGAGCGGACAAAGCCCGAAACAGAGGCAGCCAGAGACATAGCCCTTGTTGAGGAAATCAACCGCGCCCAGGTGGCAGTCCTTTTTCTTGAGGAGTTAAAGCTTCCCGCCCTTCTTGAGAAGCAGGCGGAGCAGCATTCTGAAACCAGCTACGGGCAGCCGGATTCCGCCCGGCAGCTCCGGCCCCAGGTCCGGACGCAGACAGCTTCCGACATTGCCGGCCATCAGCATGAAGATCAAATACGCCAAATCCTGAACCTGAACATCCGGGGCCTTCAGCCTTTTCCGGACGGCACATTCCAGCCGGACAAGCCCATCACGCGGGCGGATTATGCGCTCATGATGGAGGACCTGCTGATTTTGCTCACCAATGATGAAACCCTTGCCACACGCTTTGTGGCAAGCGTCTCCCCCTTTCCGGATGTGAGAAGCGATGTCTCCTATTTCAACGCCATAATGATCTGCACCTCGCGCAATCTCATGACGCCAAAAAATCTCGCCACAAACGAGTTTGATCCTTTAGGCCTCATGTCCGGCGCAGATGCCCTTCTGGGAATCCGCAACCTGGAAAGTCTTTTAAAAAGGAAGTAAAATATCTACCTAAAACAGGCTGTTTGCCATGCAAAGAAAAAGGCCCTTGCTATACGGGTCTTTTTCTTTGCACAGCCCCTTTCCCCTGCCCTGCCCCCTTACACCAGTTTGACTAGCGTTTTACTTGTCAGGTTTAGGTTGACCAGGCCCACAAAATTACTCTATTGTATAACACCATAAAGCCAACGCCTTGGCCATAAAGAACAGGGGATTTTTTTTGGCCTTGTTTTGTTACGAGCGTTCGCTCATCTTTTTGCTGGCGCGTAGCCGGGCAATTAAGGCAATTCAAAGGGATATTGGCCTGTTATACGCCAGCTCACAAAAGCGCCTTTGGGGGCCTAACCTGTTTAGGACAGGTGTAAATGCCAGATAAAAGCAATTCCGATACTTCAAAAATGGCGGCAACCGCCCCCCCAAGGGTGGCGGACATGGCACCCCTTGTGGCCGCAGTCCGCAGATTTCTGGCCCAACGGGAAAGTGCCGTGAAAGTCAGCCAGGCCCTTTCCAAAGAAGAGCTTGAGAGCCGCTTCAACCTTGCGGCCCGCAAAAAAGGTCGGCCTGAAGTGATTTTGTCTGAAGATGTTTTTGTGGAGCTTGGCCACCCCCAGACAGCATCCCGCTCGGCTGTTCTTGTAACATATGAGAAAAACCTGGTGCAGGATGGCCGCATAAGCCTTGTGGGGCCGGACCTTCCCCAAATGGCCCAGGGCGAAAAGCACCCCCTTGCACAGTTTGTGCTTCTTTATGCCGAGCCTGACATGGCTGCAGACCCCTTTGATCTGGACAATGCCCAATATCTCATGCATCGGCTTCCCGGCTACATGGTGCGCTCCGTGCCGGGCCGCCTGTGGGCAAGGATAAGCCGCCAGGGAAAAGCAAAAGGTCTTTCCCTTTCCGTGTTGGGCGGCGCGCTTGTTGCCGCCTACAAGGATGATTTTCCCGGCGTGCTGGGCGCAGAAATTGTCTTTGTAACTTCCAGCCAGGAAGCTGTTAAGGAACTGGAGCCGGTGGCCGTGGAGGCCTCCATCTTTTCGGGGCAGCACAAAAAGCTGGTTCTGGGCATTGACGGCTCTGTGGAGTGCACGGAACTGAACTGCGAAACCTGCGATGAAAAGCCCGTGTGCGACACATTGCGGGATGTTGTTGTTGAGCGCAAAAAAAGTGCACGAAAGGCCAGGTGAGCATGAGCCGGACCGAAAACCAAAAGCCCATAATTGCAGTGTGCGGCAAGGGAGGTGTAGGCAAGACAGCACTTTCCGCACTTCTGGCCAGGGGTTTTCTGGATTTGGGGGCAAAGCCTCTTCTGCTTCTGGATGCAGACCCGGCAGGCGGGCTTATCTCAGTCATCGGCCAGAAGGCAAAAAGCTCTTTGGCGCTGGCCAGGGAGCGAATGATAGAAAGCGCCAGAAGCGGCGATCCGAAAGCCAAAACCCGGCTGGTCCAGGATCTGGACTACCTTGTGCTGGAGGCTTTGGAGGAGCGCGAGGGATATGCCTTTCTGGCCATAGGCCGCATGGAGGAAAAGGG
Source organism: Desulfobacterales bacterium (assembly GCA_020060085.1). Lineage (GTDB taxonomy): Bacteria > Desulfobacterota > Desulfobacteria > Desulfobacterales > Desulfatibacillaceae > JAGVAW01. The sequence goes on along the minus strand of JAGVAW010000245.1, from coordinate 11,014 downwards.
CTGCTTCTGCCCTGCCAACACCCTTTTGCGGGAGGCCATAGATCTGCTGGCAAGGCCCTTTGCCCTTGTGCTAATTGATGCAGAGGCAGGCCTGGAGCAGATAAGCCGCCAGGTCACCCGCAATGTTACAAGAGTGCTGGCTGTTTCGGACGGCTCGGCCCGAAGCCTTGATACTGTAAAGCTTATTGGCGAAATGGTTGGCGAAGAAAGAATGGCCATTGTGTTTAACCGCCTTGATGAAAAGGCGGCCAGCGCCATTGTTGATGGGCTGCCCCCGGCGCTTGCCCGCTCGCCGGTTCTTGGCTGTGTGCCGGAAGACAAAACCCTTTTGGACTTTGACCGCCGGGGCCGCACCCTGTGGGACCTGCCAAAAGACAGCCCGGCCAGGAAAAATGCGGCAAAAATAGCCAAAGCACTGTTGGAGGAAGCCAACCCCGTAAACTGAAGCTCAGGAAACTCAACCATTATTTGCGAGGCAGGCATGAAGCAACCAGCCGGTATTCCGACATTTTTTAAAAACCTTGTTGAAGAGCCGCTTAATGCGATGGTGGAAAAGGCCCAGGATTCAGGCCAAAGAGCTATCGGCTACACCTGCTCCTATGTTCCCAGGCCCCTTTTGGATGTGGAGGGAATCTTCGGTGTGCGCCTGCGCGCGCCCGGTGTTTCCGGCACGCCAATGGCAGACACATATCTTAGCAATGTCATCTGCTCGCTTACCCGCAGCATAATGGAGCTTGCCCTGGAAGGGGCATACTCCAACCTGGGGGGATGGGTCTTTGCCTCCTCCTGCGACCACATGAGGCGGCTTTACGACAACCTGGACTACCTTGAGCCTTTGGATTTTGTCCACATTCTGGATGTGCCCCACAAAAGGGGGGAGGCTGCAACAGCCTGGATGAAAGAAGAGCTTGAAATGCTCGCAGAAAAACTTGCAGAGCATTTTGGCGTGGACACGGGCCGGGGCGCCCTTGCCATATCCATAAAGGAGCACAACCGGCTTCTGGCAATACTGCGGGGGCTGGACAGACTGCGCAGACGGGATGCCCCTCCCCTTTCCGGCACCCAGTATCAGATGCTCATGATGGCAGCCACAAGCTCGCCAAGGAATCTTGTCATCGAGCCGCTGGAAAGCCTTTACAAGGAGCTTGAAAATTCAAGCGATGGAATTGACGATTACCGGGCGCGGCTTCTGCTTGCAGGCAGCAACTGCGATGATCCGGGCTACATAAGGGTTATTGAATCCACGGGCGGCCTTGTGGTGGGGGATCGCACCTGCACAGGTTCCATTCCGGCCCTAAAGCCCGTGAGCGAGGAGGGCGACCCGCTTGAAGTCCTTGCCAGCCACAGCCTGGACAACATCTCCTGCCCCCGCATGATGGAGGAATTTGGTGCCCGCGCCCAGGAAATTTTAGAAGCGGTCAAGCTCACAAGGGCTGATGGCGTTGTCCTGGAAACCATGAAATTCTGCGACACCTGGGGCGTGGAGGCAAGCCCCCTTGTTTCTGTGCTGCGCGAGCAGGGAATCCCTGTTCTGCGCCTGGAAAGGGAATATGCCATGAGTTCCGAAGGCCAGCTTCAGACAAGGGTGCAGGCCTTTTTGGAAAGCATGGGAAGGTGATTTTTTTCGGCAGGACTCTAAACTTTCAGGCCCTATTCCGGCCCCTGCCGCCATTTCGTGCCTTATACCCTGCCCAGGCCATGCCGGGCGGTTTTTTTATAAGGAAGCACAAAAAATGAGCATTTTTGACATAAAGCGCATAAAACCCACAGTGGCGGATTTAAAGTCTGATCTGGCCTCCCACGGCAGGCTTGTTTCCTCCCTGGCAAAGCTTCCCTTTCGCCACGGTCCTCTTTTCATGCTGGATAAATACAGGCGCTATCCCTGGTTGCGCACCCTGTTAGCCGCAAACACGCTGCTGGAAATGAGTGTGCGGACCCGCACGGGCGCTTACCGGGAGGCATCGGGCTTTGGGGTCAGCCATGTGGCGGCAGGCATAGGCGAACTTGTGGACAACCTGTTTGCCAAGCCCGAAACAACAGTCATCCACGAGGATCTCGTACCCCCGGAAATTCTTTACGGCATGGGCTTAAACCCCTGGATGGCAGAGCTTTTGGGCATAATCGCGCCGCTAATCCGCTCGGAATTTGCCGAGCCTTACATTGATGCTGCAGAAAGCGAAGGCACGCCCCCGGACATATGCAGCCTGCCCAAGTGCACCATGGGCATAGCCCTTAAAGGCGAAATGCCAAAGCCAAAGGCCATTCTCACAAGCAATATGCCATGTGACGGCGGCATGAGCTCCTACTCGGTGCTGGAGCGCGAACTGAAAGTCCCCACCTTCCGCCTGGACATTCCATACAATTTTTACGGTGAGCGGGCAGTGCGCTTTTTTGCAGGGGAGCTTAAAAGGGCCATTGCCTGGCTGGAGGAGCACACCCCCGGCAGGATGGACTGGGACAGAATGCGCCAGGTCTGCGAAATACGCAACAAGGCCCAGGAATACCAGATGGAGGTGTGGGACCTTGTGGCCAAAAAACCCGCGCCAATGGCCGGAGAAGCCCTGTACCTGGGTCACATGATGTACAGCGTGGCCATGCCGGGCCGCGAGCGGGGGGTGGAATACTGGCGGGAAATGCTTGTCCGCACAAAAAAAATCGCAGCCGCAGGCGGCGCGCTTCCTGACGAGCGGTTCCGCTGCGCGCTCTGGAATCCGCCAACGCTCATCTACCCGGAGCTTTTTGTGTGGGCCGAGCAGAAATACGGCGTTGCCCTTCTCATGGACATGATCTCCTACAACCGTCACCCCTACATAGACACCAAAAGCCCGGACACCATGCTGCAAGGCCTTGCGCGAGTAGTAATGGAAGGCCCCATGGCCCGGCACACAAGGGGGCCTTCGGAAAACTTTTTTTCAGACCTCTTTGCCCTGTGCGAGCGGTTCAGCATGGACATGATATGGATGGCCGGGCACATAGGCTGCAAAAACACAATGGCCCTAAACGGAATGTTCCGTGAAAAATGCCGGGAAAGGGGCATACCCCTTCTCATCATAAACTACGACCTTTCCGATACCCGCGTGGTTTCGCCTGCTGAAATCCGCAAACAGGCAGAGGCCTTCATGGAAACCGTGATGAAAGCAAGGCCCCTTTGAAGCAGGCTTGATAATCAACTTTACGCAGGTTAAAAACTGCTTTTTGATGGAATTAAAGATAAGGGTAATAAAAAAATGCCAAAATTTTTCGGCGGTTGCGATCTGGGTTCGACCACAGGCAAGGCTGTTATTGTAAATGAAAGGGGCGAGGTGGTTTCCAGCGCCCTTATCCGCAGCAAGATAGACCCCACAGAAACAGGCCGGGAGGTTCTGGGCCTGGCCTGCCGCCAAGTGGACGGCCTTGGAGAAATAAAGGACCTTGCCTACCTTGTGGGCACGGGATACGGCAGAAACGAAGTCCCCTTTGCCAATGAAAATGTCTCGGAAATAACCTGCCACGCTGTTGGTGCCCACCACACTGATCCTGCGGTGCGCACCATTGTTGATATCGGCGGCCAGGACATAAAGGCCATTGCGGTAAGCGATGAAGGCTCTGTGCTGGAATTTGCCATGAACGACAAGTGCGCCGCCGGAACGGGCCGCTTTTACGAGGCAGTTGTCCGCACCTTCGACCTTTCGCTGGACGAGTTTAGTGAGCTGTCCCTGAAGGCCAAAAAGGTTGTGCCCGTAACCAGCCAGTGCACGGTTTTTGCCGAAAGCGAGCTTGTGAGCCTGCTCTACAAGCGCCATCCGCCTGCCGATATTGCCGCAGGGGTTCAGCTTTCGGTTGCCAAAAGGGTTTTCACCCTTGCCCGCAGGGTGGGCATAAGGCCAAAGCTTGTGGTAACAGGGGGCTGCTCCAAGAACAAAGGTCTGCTAAAGGCCCTAAACAAGGTTCTGCGCATGGAAATAGAGCCTCTTTCCTTTGACCCACAGATGATGGGCGCGCTGGGCGCTGCTGTTATCGGCTGGAAAAAACGCTGAAGCAGCAATTTGCAAAACAAGCATTTTTGACCACGAAAAAAAGCCCTGTTGTTGGGCTACGCTTTTGCGTTGCAAAAGATAGCCCAACCTACGGATTTTGCCGCCTTTTCCCTTCAACCACAAATTTAAAGGGCAAAAGGATACGCGCATAGGCCCTGGCAAGGCAAAAGCCTCATCCAGCCTGGTAATCTTACCTCTTGTGCTTATCGCACACTGGCAACTTGTTGCCAGCGCCACCCAGCGATTTTTGTTGGGCTACGCTTTCGCTAAAGCTCAAGCTAGCCCAACCCACGGTTTTTCTGCGATTTTTCAGCTTTTCCCCCAACCACAAGCACACAGGGCGGTTCCAGGTGGTGCGGATGCAAGGCGCACGAGTTTTGAAGCGAGGGAGTGTACAGTTGGTACATGACTTTAGCTTCAAAACGAAGTGCAACGCAGCAGCAGCCCGCCTGGGAGCGCCCTAACACAAAAGGGCGGTTCCAGGGAAAGGATAGCAAGGCGCGCGAGCGAGGAATGAGGGAGCATACTTTTTGTATGTGACCGAAATTCCGAGCGAAGTGCAACGCAGCTATCGTTTTCCTGGACCCGCCTCTCAACACACAGGGCACGCCCTATTTGAGATATATCTTCTGGCCAACGGCAATGTTGTTGGATTTAAGCTTGTTGATGCGCTTCAGCTCATCAACAGAAACCTTGTGCTGAACACTTATGCGGTAAAGGGTTTCCCCTGCCTTGACTTCATGGAAGGGCCTTTCCTGGGCAGGGGCGCCTGCTGTTGGAGCAGGGGGGGCTGCTGTTGGAGCAGGGGCGCTTGTAGCCGACGCAGGCGCAGGCACCTTGGACGCAGTGATACCCCCGCTTTTGGCAAGCGCATCCACGGTTTGGGCGGTCTTGTCCAGATTGGCCGCCAGAATCCGGGCCTGATCCGTGAGGGTTTCCCCCTGGCGGGTAAGGCGGCCAAGCCTTTCATCCATCTGGGCAAGGACGCTCATGCGGGTTTCAATCTGGGCTATTCTGGCTTCCAGGCTTTCAATTCTGGCGGTAAGGCCTGAAAGGTCTGCCGGAACAGCATCATTGCCGCTTTTTCCAAAAACAAAAAAAGCCACCACAATAACCAGCGCCAAAAGCCCGCCGCCAATCCAGAGCATCATGGTTTTCTGGCCTGGGTCATCCATATAGGCCTGCTCGCTTTCCCAAGCCTCCTGGGCCTGGCTGTCATCCGTCTGGCCTGCCACAAAATCGGGACGCCTATCCTGACTGTCCATGGGCCTCCTTTTTAAAGCTGATGGGTTTTTCTGCAACAATAGGGGGAAGTTAAAAGATACGGGCGATTGCATCCTGCCAGGAGCCTTGCCCGGTCAAAAAGCTTTTCAGATGGCGACACCAAGCTTAACCCAAGTGCTGCTGCTTTGCAAGATGCTCTTGAGGCCAAAAGCCGGCCCGGTACCCGGCCTCTTTATGCAGGCCTATTCCAGCTCCTGAAAAAAGCGGCCCTTGTGTTTGCGGCGGTAGTAGGTGAGGTCTGCCCACTGCTCCAGGCTTTGGGGCGGTTTGAAGCCTGCCTGGACAGCCTGCTCAAACAGGCGGGTTCCCGGATAGGGCATATAGTCGTTTATCTTCCAGATGACGGCCCGCGGGTTTTCTTTGCGAAGCTTATCAATGAGGGCCATTGTCATATTCAGATCGTCCTGGGTTTCGCCGGGCAGCCCTGCCATGAAGGAGTATTCGCAGACAATGGGAAAGCGGCCAAGCTTGCGGTTTGTGCTTGTTATGTCACTTAACTTTAGGTTTTTGCCGGTTGATAAAAGCACCTTCTCCGAGCCTGATTCTGCACCCAGATAAAGCCGGGTAAGGCCGTTTTTAACAAGCCTGGCAATAAACGCATCATCCAGAGCACCCATGTCGTCAATCCTGGCCATTGCCCACCAGGTGAAAGAAAGCCCTTCCTGTTCCATAAGGTCCAGGATGCGGGAGACCCGGCCTTTGGACATGAAAAAATTGTCATCCATAAAATAGACGGCAGCCTTTTTGAATTGCAGCAGGGCCTTTAACCGCAAAACCACGGTTGCAGGCGGCATCAACCTGGGTTTTGGATGCACAAGGGGAATGACGCAGTAGCCGCACTTGTGGGTGCAGCCCCGGCTGATGTCCAGGCTGGCTGCATCATACACAGGCCTGTAAGGGCGAATCAGCTCATAAGGGATGTCCGGCAGGTTTTTTAATGATATGGCGGAATCGTCCGGCGTGCTTACAAGCCTGCCCTCCTTTTTGTAGCAGAGCCTGGGGATTTGGCTCACATCCCTGCCTGCTTCAAGCGCCTTTGCCAGGGCCAGAAGGCTTTTTTCGCCCTCGCCGCGCACCACAAAATCAATGTCCGGGTGGGCGGCTGTCTGCTCCGGCGTAACGCTGGCATGAGGCCCGCCCGCCACAATGGGGATGGACGGATAACGGCTTTTAAGCAGCCGGGCAAGTTTAAGGGCATGGCGGATCTGGCTGCCCGTGTAAAAGGTTATGCCCACCAGCACAAGGCCCCTGCCTGCAATGTCAAGCAGGTTTTTTTCGCAATAGCGCTCAATGCGGCAGTCCAGAATCTTGACCCTGTAGCCTGCATCCACAAGCCAGGCGGCCAGAGCCAGCAGGGAATGGGGAAAGAGGTTTATCCTGTCCGTGTCTGAAAGAGGCTGAATAAGAAGGATGTCATAGGAATTATTATCTTTGAGGCCAAAGGAGAAAAGCCTGCCGATAACAGGCACAATAAATCGCCGGATTTTTTCGTCATAGGCCTGCACAAAGCGGGATTGGACAGACACAAGCGCCAAGCGAAGCACAAGGGACTTCACAAAGTAAAAAAGGCGCACGGGCAGAAGGGCGGCTTTTTGTAGGAATTTCTGCATTCAAAAGCCCTGCCTTTGGTTTGAGATAAAAAGGATTTATTTGCAAGTGGAGCAGCCTATCCCCCCTGGGACAGGCGGGTGTCGTAAAAGCTGCCCACGCCGTATTCGCCCCTGCGGTAGAACTTGGCTTCGGGCGGGCCTATTATCTGCATTTCCGGGTTCTGGGCAGCCACTTCTCTGGCTATTCGCATTTCCTTGGTGCAGCCTGTGGAGAAGGTGGAGTCCTTGCCCACCCATTCAGGCGGAACCTTTTTGTTGAGCAGGGCAAAGGAGGCAACAATGTCCTCATAGGTCTGGAAGCGCCAGATGTCGATAAGCCCGCTTCTCTGGACCATCTCCCACATATACATGAGATCATCGGCGTCCATGCCCTGCTCAAAATATTCGGAGGGATTTATGATAAAGGTGTCGTCACTCTGCTGGCGCAGGTGATTTACAAAGGTGGTCATTATCTGCTTTGCCACCTGGGTCTTGCCGGGAATGGAGCCTACAATTCCCGAATAGAACACCACTGTCATGCCCTTTTTCTTGGCATCGTTCATCTGCCCTATTATTGCTGCGGCCCGTTTTTCCAGCTCATGGTGGCTGAACTTGACCGCATCCGGGTGTTTGGGCTTGTAGGCAACAGAAACGCTGATGTCCTCATCGCGCATTATGCTGATTATGTCGCGGGTGAACCTGAAGCTGGTTTCAAAAAAGCGCCGCCTCTGGGCCGGGCCGCGTGCAACAACAAGGTCTGCCTCCTTGAAAAAGCGCGAAAAGGTTGTGGTGGCTACCGAAAGATTTATGTCCTCCATGCTGCCGTCCGTGAAGGCAAGGATGTGAATGTCCTTTTTTAACAGCGCCACCAGATCGTTTTTGGCAATTGCAGCATCCTGCACAAACCTGGCCCCGGCAAGAATGGCAGCCAGCGACGGGTCCTCCTTTGTGTCGGCAAAATCTGCCTTGGTGTAAAGGGGGCCTTTTTTGAAGCAGACCATCATCTTGTGGCCCATGCCTGCAAGAAACCGGATAATGTAAAGGTCTATCAAGGCCTCGCCGGATTCATCTATGAGCCAGAGCACCTTGATGGGGTTCACCGTGTAAAGGCCAAAATCGCAGCGCTCCGGCGTGAGCAGGCGCATAAATTCGTCAAGACCCTCCCCGCCAAGGGGCCGGGCCATTATCTGCTCAAGCTCTTCAACGGAAAAATCCCTGTCCTGCTCCCAGAGGGCGGGCGCAGACAAAAGGGCCAGCAACCGGGTGAGCTGTGTGTTGTTGGCCGAGGCCCTTATGCTTTCCAGGGTGTGGGGAGCCGGGCAGGAGGAATCCATCTCAAAGCGGTTTAAAGCTGTTGAAAAGCTTTGGCTCTCCAGAAGCCGGCGCACCCTTAAATTCCGGACTGCCTTTTCATCCATCAGGGGGTCAACAATCTGGGTGCGATCCAGAAAAATTTTGAGCAGGCGTTTTTCCAGTCGGGAGGGAATCATCATTCCATCGCGGGTTTCATGCTCGAACTTGGTGCGGATGAGCGACTCTAAAAACTCCCTCTCCCAGGGGTCCTCTATCTTGGCTTCAATAAGGGCAAGGATTTTTTCAAGGGCCTGATCGTAGCGCCGCAAAAGAAAGGAAGGCTTCTGGCGGGCCATGATGGCGGAAAACATTTTATCAGAGCAGGGATAATAGCGTTGCTCCGGGGCAAGCACCACCATGAAGCGGATTTGCTCCGGCGCAGCCACATCCTTGTATGCAATGTGATCAATGTGGTTTTCTATGAAAAACGCCGTGTACCAAGCGTTATGAACCGGGTCCTGGGGAACCGGATAACCGTTTTCAAACATGGTTTCATCAGCAGATCCCATCAAGCAACCTCCTGCATTGTCAAGCCTGCGGCACCCCTAACAATTATCATGGGTGATTTTTTTGCCTATGTGGGCCATAAGCCCGCCGCTTTTTAAAAGCTCCTGCATGAAGGGCGGAATGGCTGTAACCCGATAAGTCTTTCTTGAGGCCTTGTCTGTTATGACACCCATGTCTGCATCCACCATAAGATTGGCACCTTCTTCTATTTGGTCTGCATCCGGGCATTCCAGAATTAAAAGGCCCATGTTGAATGCGTTGCGGTAAAAAATGCGCGCAAAGCTTTTGGCAATGACGCAACTTACCCCTGCCGCCTTTATGGCAATGGGCGCGTGCTCCCGCGATGAGCCGCAGCCAAAATTCTTGCCTGCCACAATGAAATCGCCGGGTTTGACCCTTTTTACAAAGTCCGGGTCTGCATCCTCCATGCAGTGCTTTGCAAGCTCTGCTGGCTCGCTGGTGTTAAGATAGCGCGCTGCAATGATGAGATCCGTATCAATGTCATCTCCAAAGCGGTGAACCCTGCCCTGCAATATTTCCATTATGCCACCTCAAAAAGGTTTGTTTGTCAAAAGCCCTGGTTGACAGACTTGGCGATGAATTCTGCCTGCCCGGCCTAAAGCTCATCAGGAGAAGCAAGCCTGCCAAGAACTGCCGATGCCGCAGCAACCGCCGGGTTTACGAGATAGACCTCGCTTTCCACATGGCCCATGCGGCCCACAAAGTTGCGGTTGGTGGTGGCCGCAGCCCTCTCGCCCTTGGCAAGAATGCCCATGTGGCCTCCTAAACAGGGGCCGCAGGTGGGCGGGCTTATCACAGCCCCGGCATCCAGAAATATGGCAAAAAGGCCCTGCTCCATTGCCTGCCGGTAAACAGCCGGAGTTGCCGGAATCACAATGAGGCGCACGCTTTTATCCGCCTTTCTGCCCAAAAGAACCCTTGCCGCACTTTGCAGATCCTCAATTCTTCCGTTTGTGCAGGAGCCTATGACAACCTGGTGGATGGGAACGGTCCCCGCCTGGCTTATGGGCCGTGTGTTCTCCGGCAGATGGGGAAAGGCCACCTGGGGTTCCAGCCCGGAGACATCGTACTCTATTATGCGGGCATACTCTGCATCCTGGTCGCTTGCATAAAAGGTGTAGGGCCTTCTGGCGCGATCCTGAATATACTTGCGGGTAATCTCATCGGGAGCAACAATGCCGCTCTTGGCCCCGGCCTCCACAGCCATGTTGGCCATTGTCAGGCGGCCTTCAAGGGAAAGGCCCTCAATGGCCGGGCCGCAGAACTCCATAGCCTGATAAAGAGCGCCGTCCACCCCAATATCCCCTATGGTGTAAAGGATCAAATCCTTGGCCTCCACCCAGGGTTGCAGGGCGCCCTTGTAAATAAATTTTATGCTTTGGGGAACCTTGAGCCACACCTCGCCGGTTATCATGGCAGCAGCCAGGTCCGTGCTGCCCGAACCTGTTGCAAAGGCCCCCAGGCCGCCGTAGGTGCAGGTGTGACTGTCCGCGCCGATGACAAGATCCCCAGGCACCACAAGCCCCTTTTCCGGCAGAAGCGCATGCTCCACGCCCGAATCTCCGCCCTCAAACCAGTGGGTAAGATTCTGCTCCCTGGCAAAATCCCGAACGGCCTTGACCTGCATGGCGCTCATTATGTCTTTGGTGGGGGTGAAGTGATCCGGCACAAGAATGACCTTGTCGCGGTCAAACACGCATCCTGCCCCTGCCTCCTTGAACTTGGCAATGGCAATGGGCGCGGTTATGTCGTTTCCAAGGGCAATGTCCACCCTGGCGGTTATAAGCTCACCGGGCCGGACGCTGCTCACCCCTGCATGGGCTGCCAGGATTTTTTCCGTGATGGTCATGGGAACAGGCATGGGGCTTTTCTCCCTGAACTTTGCAAAAGGCTGTAAATTAAAAGTCAGTCGCGCCCATAAAAGGCGCCAAAAGGCCTACTCTGAATCGGATTTGAGCACCGCCAGAAAAGCGCTTTGGGGAAGCATGACATTTCCGACCATCTTCATGCGCTTCTTGCCTTTTTTCTGCTTTTCCAGAAGCTTTCTCTTGCGGCTTATGTCGCCGCCGTAGCATTTGGCGGTAACATCCTTGCGAAAGGCCGAAACCGTTGTGCGCGCGATCACCTGGCCGCCTATGGCCCCCTGGATGGCGATTTTGAACATCTGCCTGGGAACCTCGTCTTTGAGCTTTTCGCACATCCGCCTGGCGCGGGCAGCAGCGCCCTCCTTGTGAACAAGAAGGG
>JAGVAW010000240.1 GCA_020060085.1 Desulfobacterales bacterium | reverse complement strand
TTCTATCCCACTAATAGCAATCATAACTTAAAAGTTTTTGGGGGTGCGGTTGCGGGGGCTTTTTTACAAAAAAGCCCCCGCACCCGCAAAATATCAAGTCTCTGCAATTGAAATAAATTCTATCCCCTGGCCCTGCGTGCCCTGTTGGTGACAAGCCGCCGGTAGATTGCCCCGTGCAGGTTCTGGTAGGCCCACACAGCCCTTATGCGCCGGGGCAGCCTGGGAATCCAGAAGCCGGAGGGAATCGGCTCGGCAGGTTCGCTTTTTTGGGTCAGATCCAGGTCTGCAATCACAAAGCCCTCGCCGCTTTCAAAGGGCAGGCGGGCTTTAATCTGTCCTTTTGCATCCACAATCATTGTTTCGCCAAGCAGGTGGCTGTTGTAGGCAAAGCCGGGCAAAAGGGGCATTCTGCCTTCAAAACTGCCTGCATGGGCTGCATGAACAACAGGCACACCAAGCATACGGGCCATTCTGGCAGGTGTCTGCTTCATAACCGATAGCATTTCAGCATGAAGATTGGGGCCAAAGCCGGGCAGGCGCTTTTGGGGCAGGGTCCACCAGCAGGAGCCACCCACAACAAGGTCCACCCTGCCCATAAGCCGCCGGGCTGTGCGGCAGCGCACAAATTCCCAGCAAAGGGCAACTCCCATGCGGCCCAAAGGCGTATCCAGAACCCCGTCATCCTGGCCGCCCTCGTAATAGCAGTTCTCCCACATGGTGGGCTGATCCTTGTCATGGAAAAAGCTTGAGCCATCAGCAAAAACAAGCATAAAGCGGTTTAGCACCCTGCCATTGACATCTGCGATAAACGAGCCTCCCACAGCGCCCTTATGCTTTGCAGCCAGCTCTTTCATGAGCAAAAAAGGCTCTCCGTCTGCCGGGCGGTCTGCAAGCACAAGGGAGGGGGAAAAAGCCATTGCGCTTGTGAAGAATTCGGGCAGAACAACAAGCTGGGCTCCGGCTTCAAAGGCCTTTTCTGCAAGCCTGCGGGCGGATTTGAGATTGGCGTCAACATTTCCAAGGTCTGCTGTCATCTGAACTGCTGCAACGCGCATTTATTGCTCCTTTCCTGCCTGCTACAGGCTGCTTGTTTGTTTAGCTTATCTTGTTATGCTATATGTCAAATCCGTTTGACTGTCATCTGTTTTGAAAAAAAGGGCCACTTTTTAAGGAAAGAGCGTTTGGACCCGGACAAGGTATGGAAATAATTTTTATTGAAAAGCCCACCCGCGAGCAGGCGGCTGCAATCCTTGCCCTTTACCGGGATGCAGGCTGGTGGCGGGCAGGAGCTGATGACGAGGATGCCTTAAACCGCCTTGTAAAAGGGAGCTTTCTCTTTGCCCTGGCTGTTGAAGACGGCCTTGTGACAGGCATGGGCCGGGCCATTTCCGATGGCGCATCAGACGCCTACATACAGGATGTGACCGTAAGAAAGGACTGCCGGGGAAAAGGAATTGGCTCAATCATAATAAAAAGCCTTGTCAAACAGCTTTTGGAGCATAATATTTTATGGATAGGGCTTATTGCAGAAAAAGGCTCTCATCCTTTTTACGAGGCATTGGGCTTTTTGACCATGCCAGACAGCGTGCCAATGAAATTTGCCCATGAAGTTTAAAGAGATAATTCCAAGTGATTACAAAAGGCTCCTGCCTTTTTTCAAAGCGCAGCGCTACGAGCTTTGCGCCTACTCACTGCCAAGCCTTCTGGCATGGTCAACCCATCTGTACCAGCCCCAGGCCGCAATTGTGGATGATGCCCTTCTTGTGGGCGTTGAATATGCCAAAAGCCATGAAAAGCGCCATCTCATTTTACCCGTAGGCCCAGGCAAAGAGGCAGACCCCCAGGCTCTGGCCCAACTGGCCCAGGCGGCAGGCCACAACTCCTACTGGTTTGTGCCCGGCGATTACATTGAGCGCCACAGCAGGCAGGCAACGGAGCAGTATTTCCAGATAAAGCCCCAGGCCTTTTTGGATGACTACATTTATGCTGCCGCTGACCTTGCAGAGCTTGCCGGAGACAAGTATTCCGCCAAGCGCAACCTTATCCGCCAGTTCTTGAGGCAATATGGGCCAGACTCCATAAACATCTCTTTTTTGTGCCCGGATGATGCCGCGCCATGCAAGGATTTTCTGGAAGAATGGTGCGCGGAGCGCAAATGCCAGTACGAAAATGACGAGGAGCTTTTCTGCGAGCGGGTTGCAGCCCACAATGCCCTGGATTGGCAGGATAAAATCGGCTGGAAGGGCCTGGTGCTGCGCCTTGACGGCAAGGTTAAAGCCTTTGCAATGGCCTCTCTTTTAACCCCGGACATGGGGGTTTTGAATTTTGAAAAGGCCCTTGCCTCCATAAAGGGGCTGTACCAGTTTTTCGACCGCCAATGCGCAAGGCAGCTTTTCCCAAAAGTCCCCTTTATCAACAAGGAAAGCGACATGGGCCTGGAAGGCCTTGCCAAAGCAAAAAAATCCTACCAACCCGTGCGCATGGTTAACAGTTTTGAGCTTGTTCTGCACCAATAGCTTGGCACTCCGCACACTCTGCATTGCCAAAAGGCGATGTGCCGCAAATAAGCCACCTGCCTGCCACTTTGTTGACAGGGCCTCTGGCGGCCTGTAAATTGCCGCCATTATGGGAAGCAAAACCATGAAAAATTTTCTCTGCACAATGTGTTTGATTCTGGCGTTTGCCCTTGCCTCCTGTGCGCCCAAAGCCCCTGCCCCGCCTGCCTACGATGCGGCGGCTGCGCAACAGCTCTTTCAAAAGGCGCAATCCCTTTATCAGGCCCAAAGGCCTGGTGAGGCAAGGCAGACCTACGAGCTTTACGCCACACAGTATCCTAAAGCCCCCAATGCGCCTGAAGCCTGGATGCAGGCTGCCTCCATCGCCTTTGCCCAGGAAGATTTTGCCGCAGCCCAAGGGGCCTTTGAAAAGATAATCGGGCAGTATTCCAAATCAGTCTTTGCAACAGATGCCCGCCTTGGGCAGTTGAAAGCCCTTTTTGCCCAGGGGCTTCATGCCCAGGTTCTTGATGCGGCCCCAAGCCTCATGGCCCAGGGTAACCCGGCCTCTTACAGGGCAAGGGCTGCGGCCCTTGCAGGCGATTCCCAACTGGCCCTGGAAAAGCCGGAGCAGGCCCTTGCCCTTTATGCCCAAGCTTTGACCCTGACAGAGCCGCAGAAACAGGAGAGTCTCCTGCAAAAGCTTGACTCTGCCGCCCAAGAGGCCAGCGCAACGCAAATTCAGCAGGCTGTCATGCGTGCGGCGGACTGCACATCTGCAAGCCCCCTTGTTTATGCACTGATAAAAAAGCATATTAGCGCCGGAAACCTGGATGAGGCCGCAGAGCTTTTTGAGCGGTTCAAAGGCCGCTGCCCGGCCCACCCTCTTTTGGAGCGTTTTGAGGCCCTGGGGCTTGAAATTGAAAAACAAAGGGCCTTTAAGCCGAATTTGCTGGGTGTCCTGCTGCCTCTCACAGGCCCTTACGCCCGCTTTGGGGAAAGCATTTTGGCAGGGGTGGAGCTTTTTTTGCTGGAGCACAATTCGGCAAATCCCGACAGGCCCATGTCCCTTGCCATTGAGGACAGCCTGGGAACGCAGCAAGGCACTGACCAGGGCTTTTACTCCCTGACCCAGCAGAAGGTGGCTGCTGTCATCGGCCCTGTTATCCACCCGCAGTCCCTGCACACCGCCGCAAGGGAGGCAAACACCCCGGCCATTGTTTTCACCCAGCGCGAAGCCCTGTCCCAGCCGGGCTCCTATCTTTTCCGCAACTACTTCACCCCTGCCCAGCAGACAAAGGCGCTTGTTTCCTATGCAGTGAAAGAGCTTGGCTTTACCCGCTTTGCCATACTGTATCCAGATGACGACTATGGCAGGCTCTACGGGAACCGCTTCTGGGATCAGGTTCTTCTCCACGGCGGGAGGGTTACGGCTATAGAGTCCTACAAGTCCGACCAGACCGATTTTTCCGAGCCGCTTAAAAAAATGGTGGGCCTTTTTTACGACCAGCCAGAGCGGCCAAGGCAGAATAAAGAGAAAAACCCCTTTGCCCTGGGAGTTGCCGAGGTGCCTGAAGATGAACTTGAGGTGCGGGCAAAACCCAGACAAAAAAAGCGAACCGCAATAGTGGATTTTGATGTCATCTTCATCCCGGATGTGCCCGGCATGGCAGCCCTCATCCTGCCCCAGATTCTGTACAACGATATTTACAATGTGCTGGCAATGGGCACAAACCTGTGGCATTCGCCCCAGTTGCTGGAATGGGGCAGGAACTATGCTTTGGGAGCAGTCTTTCCGGACATCTTCTTTGTCCAGAGCACAAACCCCAAGGTGAGGCGCTTTGTGGAGACATTTAGCGCCCAGTATGGCTTCGAGCCGACCCTCTGGGAGGCTTTGGGCTATGATTCGGCTGCCATACTTGTGGAGGCAACAGGCAGGCCCGGCATAAATTCGGGCAAGGCCCTGCGGGATGTCCTGGCCAGCCAGGAGGTTTTTGACGGGCTGACAGGCCGCACCTTTTTTAATGACGCCGGAGAGGTGGAAAAAGACTTTTACCTTCTGAAGGTTGCTTCCAACCGCTTTGTCCAGATTCAGAGATCGGCCCATGGTTTTGGAAACTGAAAGGCCCGGCAAGGCCCCCTATGCTCTTTACAGGGCGCTGGCCGCCGGCCTTTTTGCCGCAGCCCTTCCTGCCAGGGGCCTTGCAGATGCCCTAAAGCCGGAGCTGGCTCTTTCCAGCCGCCTTGGCCGCTATCCAGCGTCAACCTTTGCAGGCCTTTGCAGCGCGCCCCGCTTCTGGGTTCATGCCTCATCTGTTGGCGAGGTGGCCGCAGCAATCCCCCTTCTTGTATGCCTCAAGGAAATCTTCCCCAAAAGCAGCGCGGTGTTAAGCTCATTCACCCAAACAGGGCTGGATTCCGCCTCCATTCTTGCAAAAGAATTGGCAATCTGCGTACGCGCACCCCTGGATATGCCAAGGGCAGTTGGCCGTGCCCTGGATGCTGCAAAGCCTGATGTCCTTATCTTTGTGGAAACTGAACTCTGGCCCAACTGGATTGTTGAGGCAAAAAAACGGGGCATAAAGGTTGCCCTTGTCAACGGGCGCATATCAGGGCGCTCAATAAAAAAGTATCTCAAGGCCAGGCCCTTTTTCCGCCATGCTTTAAGCTGCCTGGACCTGGCTGCCATGATAAGCCATGCAGATGCTATTCGCATAAGCAAAATGGGCGCTCGCCAGTCAACAATACGCATCATGGGCAGCGCCAAGTTCGATGCCCTGGCCGCAAGGGTTAACAACCCGCCCCAGTTTTTGCACGAAAACATTTTGGGCGAAGCAGGCCCCATAGTGGTTGCAGGCAGCACCCGCAGGGGCGAGCACGGCAAGGTGCTGGATGCCTTTGTGGCAGTAAAGGCCCGCTGGCCCAAGGCAGTGCTTGTCCTTGCCCCGCGCCATCCTGGCCGCTACCCGGAGGCTGCCCGGCTGATCAGGGAAAAGGGCCTTTCCTTCCAGAATCTTTCCAGCCTGGAGCAGAGCGGGCAGACCCTTTTGGCACCAGTGCTTCTTGTGGATGCAATGGGCAGGCTCTTTGACCTTTACCGCAGCGCGGATGCCGTGTTTTGCGGAGCAAGCCTTGTGCCTTTAGGCGGCCAGAATGTGCTTGAACCAGCAGCCCTGGCAAAACCCGTGCTTTACGGCCCTCACACCCAAGACTTTGCCCAGGCTGTTGAACTGCTGGAAAGTGTAGGCGCAGGAATAAGGGTGGAAAACAGCAAGGATCTGGCCCAAAAACTCATCGGGCTTCTTGAGCACCCGCAGGACGCACAAAAAATGGGGGCCGCAGGCCGCAAGGCCGTGCTGTCCCAAACAGGCCCTGCCCATGGCCACGCAATGGCTGTGGCAGATATGTTAAAGAGGTGAAGCTTCCTGCACAATCAAGCTGGTTTAAATTTCAATATTTATGGAGAGGCACCATCTTTCAGAGTACACAGGGCTGTATTCTTCATTGGGGTCAAACTTGCGTGAGCCGCCTCGCTGAACAAAGGCCACCCAGCCATCTATTGTTGGATGGGATAAACTGCAAAGCTCCTCCAAAACATATCCTGCCCTGATTTTATCAATGGGCCTGCCATGCCTGTCAATTTCAGAAACAATAAGCCCTAAATAGCGGCTTGCATTTTCTTTAAAAATATCAACCACATGATATATCCCACCGCAGAGGTCTGGAGTTCGTATCATATCCAAAAAAGTTCTGCCTATTGTTGATACCCTCAAAGCGTCATTTTCTATGTGCTTAAAAGCCCCTGTATGCAGGCTGGCAAAACGATTGATAGTTTTACGCCCGATTTTATTCATGGATATTCTTGTTAATTTTGGAAATCCGCTTTCATAATAGGCTGTTAAGTGCTCGTGAAAATCTTTTTCCATTTGTTTTTTTGCAAATTCCCGCCATGTTGGGGTGGCTGGAGAGGATATGAATATTGTTTTGGGAATTCTGTCTGTCAGTCCATGATGAGCCATGGCACTTAAATGTGAAAGATAGGCAAAGGGATCTACCGAGCAGGCTATTTCTTCTTCAGAAGGGTGCCTGCCTAAAATTTTGAAGACCGAAAGGGCTGGAAAGCCGGAGAGGGGAGAGAGTACACCCGAATCAATAAGTTCTTTGCGGATTCTATCAAAAGCGCTCCGTGACGGAATATCTTTTTGAATACTTAAGGGCTGCCCCCGATAAGACCTGTTTGTATAAAGGTGGAAGATGATTCTGGCAAGGTGATACTGGGTTGCCACAGGCGTTTTCAGGTCACCAAGAGAGTGTGTGACGGCTGTTGATATGGAGAGATTTTTCATAAGGTAATATCTCACTCAAGTGTATATGTCCTTAGGACATATACACTTGAGTTTAAGCTTTTGTCAAGTAAAAAATCAACTCCTTGATTTTTCGGAAATTTAACCATAAAAAGCCTTTTAGGAGCCATTATTTTTTATCCCTAATTTTCAGATATTTAACTTAAGACTGCTCAAAAGTATGAATCATCTTGGTTTTTATGTCAACCAATTATTAACACAAGGTATTTTTAATTTTTTATGGTCTTGGATCTGTTTTCCACAATGTAGGAAGACCGGCGACAGCCTGGAAGTGTTTGCAATTTTGAAGGCAGTTTTTTATCCTTCCTCAACTTTTTTCTTTTGGGTTGGGGGGCGCAATGCACAGAATTGACATTGCCGGATGGGTAAAAGATGAGCAGAACCCAAAAAGAAGGCCCTTCCGGGAGGCGGTCCATGTGATTCTTGAGGCAATAGCAGAAGATCCAGAACTTGCAGGGCAAATGCTGATGAAGGGTGGAATGCTTTTGGCTATCGGCTATAACAGCAAGAGATTTACAAAAGATATAGATTTTTCAACAGACAAAATGTACGCTGATTTTGATAAGGAACCCTTTGAAAATAGATTAAATGCTTTGCTGGAAATATCCGGGGATAGGCTTGATTATAATTTAGCGTGCAAAATCCAACGCTGCAAACCAAATCCAAAAAGTGAAAAAGCGTCATTTCAGACGCTTAAAATAAGTATTGGCTATGCCAAAAAGAATAATCGAAATCAGATTTTAGAACTTAATCGCAAGAAATCATCAAATGTTGTTACTATTGATTACAGCTTTAACGAGTTAAAATGGAAAGTTGAAAGCCTGTATCTGGAAGGTGGCAAAGCCATATCAGCCTACAGCATAATTGATTTAATTTCAGAGAAGTATCGGGCGATGTTGCAGCAGGTAGTAAGAAACAGATCCAGACGCCAGGATGCTTATGACCTATTTTTCTTAATAAAAAATATTGAAATATCTGATGATGATAAGCGTAATATCCTCAAAGTCTTGATAAAAAAAGCAAGCTCCAGAGGTTTAGATGTATCAAAATTGTCAATATCAGCAAAAGGCGTTATAAGCCGTTCAAAAAAAGAGTATTATACATTGCAAGATGAATTTGAGGATGATTTGCCGGATTTTGAAGAAGTATATGGTCTTGTGAGGGAGTTTTACGAGTCTTTACCCTGGCCTTTAACTTGAGGGCATTTTTGATAATGCCTTTGTTCCCCATAAGGATTTAAATCATGACCCAGGAGCTTGATGAAAAGCGCATTGATTTTTTGAAGAGGGATTTTTCCCAGGGGTTTATAAGCTTCTGCGGCATAGAGGCTGGCGAGGTTTTGCCGGGCCGCTTCTGCTCGTTTGTCAACATAAAGGAGCATCACCGCCAGCAGGACGGCTTCATCCATGCCGGGGTATTGGCTGCAATGGCAGACCACACCGCAGGATACGCAGCCTTCACCCTTGTTCCTCCCGGCATACAGATTTTAACCATCGAGTTTAAAATCAACTTCCTGCGGCCCGCTTTCGGCAACCGCCTGGAATGCCGCTCCCGCATTATCCGCAACGGCAGGCAGATCATCGTGGGCCAGAGCGAGGTTTTCGACATCCTTTCCCCCAATGCAGCAGGCCCTGGCTCACAAAATCCCGGCCCTGCTCAAAATGAGCGCCAGGTGGCCCTTGCCACCGTCACCATGACAGGCGTGGCAAAGGCAAAGCTTGTTGGGGGGTGACAACTACCCCCCCCTTGTCCATAGGCCTCCAAACCAATACCATCTTCATCATGGTCATCCTTTTGCTGCCTTGCAACTGTTGCGGCTTGCAGCCTCTTGTGCTAGTGTGAAAAAAGTTTTTTTCGTGCCGCTTTTTTGGGATTTTGTCAGGTTTGGCAGGCTTGACAGGTTTGGCAGCAGACTTTAAGCAGTTTAATAATTTCCGGCAGCGTTTTGGAGCGGCTGTTGATTTGGCCGGGGTTTTTGCTCCGGCACACGAAACAGCCCGACTTAACAGGGGTTCGTATTAACGGGGAGAAAGGAAGAGTATCATGGCTCAAGTTTTGGCAGACCGCAGGGATGTGGATTTTGTTCTGTATGAGCAGCTTGAGGTGGAAAAGCTTTGCAAGCACCCGCGCTATGCGGAGTTCAACCGCAAGACCTTTGACCTTTTGGTCAACGAGGCCCGCAATTTTTCCATAAAGGAGATCCTGCCCACCATAAAGGAATCAGACGAAATCGGCGCGCGCTTTGAAAACGGAAAGGTAATCACCCCGGCCTGCTACAAAAAGCCCTACAAGCTTTTGGTTGACGGCGAGTGGATTGCCATGACCGAAGACCCGGAGGTGGGCGGCCAGGGCTTTCCCCACTCCGTTGGCCAGGCCGCGCTTGACTGGATGATAGGCGCCTCCTTTGCCTTTGTTGCCTATGGCCTTGCCGGGCACGGCACAGGCAAAATGGTAGAGATTTTCGGCACGCCAAAGCAAAAGGAGCTTTATCTCAAAAAGCTCTATTCCGGCCAGTGGACAGGCACAATGGTTCTCACCGAGCCGGAAGCAGGCTCGGATGTTGGCAACCTTGTAACAAGCGCAAAGCCCAACGGGGACGGCACCTACACCATCACAGGCAACAAGATTTTCATCACCAACGGCGAGCATGACCTTGCCCCCAACATCATCCACCCGGTTCTTGCCCGCATTGAAGGCGCACCCAAAGGCACCAAGGGAATCTCCCTTTTTATAGTACCCAAAATATGGGTCAACGAAGACGGCAGCCTGGGCGAGGACAACGATGTTGTTTGCACGGGCATTGAAGAAAAAATGGGCCTGCACGGAAGCGCCACCTGCCAGCTAACATTCGGCGGCAAGGGAAAATGCAGGGGCGTGCTGCTTGGCGAGGCGAACAAGGGTATGCGGGTGATGTTTTACATGATGAATGAGGCCCGCCTTGCTGTCGGGGCCATCGGCGCATCCAATGCCTCCACCGCCTATATGTATTCGCTGGATTACGCGCGCCAGCGCCGCCAGGGCCGGGATTTGCTGGAGTTTGCCAACCCCGATGCCCAGCCGGTTGCCATTATCAACCACCCGGATGTGCGCCGTATGCTCATGTGGATGAAGTCCCTCACCGAAGGCATGAGAAGCCTTGTTTACTATGGCGCATGGTGCTTTGACCGCATTGCCACCGCAACAAGCGATGAGGATAAGGCCTATTACGAGGGCATTGTTGATATGCTCACGCCCATCATAAAATCCTACTGCACGGACAAAGGCTTTGAGGTCTGCGTGGAGGCCATCCAGATTTACGGCGGATACGGCTACACCAAAGACTTCCCGGTTGAGCAGCTTGCCCGCGACTCCAAAATCAACTCCATTTACGAAGGCACCAACGGCATACAGGCAATGGATTTATTGGGCCGCAAAATGGGCATGAAGCAGGGCGCGCTTTTCATGAACCTGCTTGGCGAAATCAACAAGACCATAGCCCTTGCCAAAGGCATTGACGGCCTTGCCCCCCTTGCCCAAAACCTGGAAAAGGCAACCGGCAAGCTGGCCCAGGTGGCTATGGAGCTTGGCAAGGCTGCCATGAGCGCCAAGGTGAAGGCCGCTTTCTCCCATGCCAAGCCCTTTTTGGACTGCATGGGCGATGTGATAATGGGCTGGATGCTTTTGTGGAGGGCAACTGTTGCAGCCCCCAAACTGGCCGGGCTTGCAGGCGGAAGCGATGAGGCTGCCGTGAATGCGGCTGCTGCCAAGAACAAGAACGCTGCCTTTTATCTTGGCCAGATAGGCAGCGCGCGCTACTTCATCAACTCCATATTGCCGGGCACCTTGGGCAAGATGGATGCCATAGCAGCAACGGATTCGGCGGCGGTGGATATACCGGACGACTCCTTTGGTGGGTAGGAGGGCGGCCCCAGGCGGGCGTGGGCTGCGTTACGCGGGGCATCGCCGGGTCTCGATGTACTAACAGTACACCTTCGCCCCGGCTCGCCCCGCAAGCCTTGCCCACGCACCACCTGGAACCGCCCTGTATGCCGGGGTTGAAAGGGAAAAATCCCACGGCTCTCTGGAACCGCCCCGTATGTTGAGAAGCGGCCCCAGGAAAACTTTTAGCTGCGTTGCGCTTCGCCGTGCAGGGACTCAATGTACAAAAAGTACACCTCGTCCCTGCACGGCTCGTGCGCCTTGCTCTCCTTTACCTGGAACCGCCCTGTATGCTTGTGGGGAAAAGAAAAAACTTCGTCCTCGCTTGCGCGCCTTGCCCACGGCTCCCTGGAACCGCCCTGTATG
>JAGVAW010000186.1 GCA_020060085.1 Desulfobacterales bacterium | reverse complement strand
CCCGGCGATGCCCCGCGTAACGCCGCCCACGGCTTTCTGGGGCCGCCCCTCACGATAACACTATTCCGGCGGGAAGAGCCTCTCCAAACTGCTCCTCCTGCAACTGCCTGTCATCAACTACCGGGCTTGTCACCATTTTAATCTGCTGCTCGGTTGCGTTGTGGGCTTTGAGCCACTCTTCAACGCGCTTGGCGGTTGTGGGCGGCACATCGCGCTTTCTGTCCCCTGTTTTGCGGGCCAGAAGGCCAAATGCCTGGGCAGCGGGTTTGGGGTTTTTCCACTCGCCGGAAAGCAGGTTGTCTATCCAGTTGACCGCCTCCTCAACAGGTATGACCCTGTCCAGGGGGCCGTAAAGAAGCTCCCTTGCCCCAAGGCGGGAGAGCGCCCAAAGCTCCTGGGGCTTTGCCTTGCCCGGCTTTATGGATTGCAGAAGATAGCGCCCGAAATCAATTTTGTCCTTTACAAGAAGCCGCTCAAGGTTGCCTATGAGCATCCATATTTCAAGGGCCTCCTGGGCTGCCAGCTTTGTTGCGCCTTTTTTGGGGCGGATAATTGGGCCCACTGTCTGGATTATCTGGCGCTGCTGCCCGGCGGTCAAGCCCCCTGCAATGCGCCGCCACATGACCCACCATTCCTGACGGGCCTGCTGGTTTTTGGGAAAAGCCAGCCCCTTTTGGAAAAGGGGCCAGATTCTGCGGCAGCGGTGCTCGTCAAGTGCATCTCCAAAGCCGGGCCTTGTGCAGAACCCGGCAAGGTTGAGCCAGCGGATAAGATGAGCCTGGCTCAACAGGCGGGCCTCGCTTTTTTCCAGAAGGAAGTCTGCAAAACGGCGGATAAGGGAAAGGGGCCATTTTTCCTTTGGCATTTCAACAGCCTGGGCCAGGGTGTTGGCAAGCTTTTCCAGGGCCTGGGGCGAAGATGAGCTTTCCAGGGCTTCTTCCAGAATCGCCAGGGCCTTGGCAACAACGGCCTCCTCAAGAATTGACGCATCAACAACCTGGGCTTTTTGTGCCGTATCCCGCAGTTGAAACTGCAAGCGCCAGCGGTGCTCCGTGTGCAAAGAGGCGCACCAAAGCTCAAGTGCGCCAAGCTCGGTGTATCTGGCCTCAATATTAATCGGCAGGCTTTGCTGACCCGCCTTTTTGCCGAACTGAATGACTGTGCGGATGGGCGGCAGCCGGGTCAGGGAGTCATCAATTTCAATAAGGTCGCCTGCCTTGTCGCCGGAGCGGAAGCTTGAGGAATAAACCTGAAAGCTCACCGGCTGGTTGGCCAGAACAACAAACTGCCTGTCTGCAATTTGCAGCACAGTGCCTTCCTCGACCCCGCGCTCCATGAGGCAGAGCGCCTTTGGGGGGCCGTCATTGCTGCCCACTTCAAGATAATAGCCCCTGGCGCTTCCAGAGCCCACGCGCACGCCCTGGCCTGCCTTTACAAGCCCGTAGTAGGCTGCCCCGCGAGATACTGCCAAATCCAGATCCGGGTTTTCCAGCACCCCTGGCAGGCGATCTTCACCAAACCAGTGCTTAACAGCCTGACGGATGCGCTCCTGAAGCACGGTGGGCTTTAGAGCGCCTCCGTTGAAGAGCAGAAGGTCTGGAAAAGGCCTTTGCTTACCCAGCAGGTTTTCCACGCCCTGCTGGTGGCGCTCCAGAAAAAGGCACAGGTGCCTTGTAACAGCCGGGTCCTGGGCATAGGGCAGGCCAAATTCCGTGAGGCCTCCCTTTTGTACCTCCGGCAGGCTCTGCTCTGCTGTGACAAGGGGGAAAAAACCCTCAATAATGATTTTTTCCAGGTTTTCGCGGGTGAGCTTTGCTGTCAGGGTGCCGCCGATGAGCTTGTTGCCCTCGCCCATGAGGATTATCTTTTTTTCATCTGCCCTTCCTGAAAGAATGTCCTCCTTGGCCTGACGGCACTGGTGGGTCAGAGCCTGCCAGCGGTTGGCAGAAAGGCCTGCGCCGGAGCGGCCCATGCCTGCCTCTGCGTGCCGGGCAAGGGCAAGGTCCATGTTGTCGCCGCCAAGCACAAGGTGGTCACCCACGGCAATGCGCTCAAAGCGGGGGCTGCCGTCCACATCCCTTAAGGTTATGAGGGTGAAATCCGTAGTCCCCCCGCCCACATCCACCGCGCAGATGAGCTCTCCGGGCTTTACAAAGCTCTGCCAGTCCTTTTCGTGGAAAACCAGCCAGGAGTAGAATGCTGCAAGGGGTTCCTCCAGAAGGGTGACATCCTTTAGCCCCGCCTTTTTTGCAGCCTCAAGGGTAAGGTCGCGGGCCACCTCGTCAAAGCTGGCAGGCACAGTTATGATGACAAACTGGTTTTCCAGCCAAAAATCCTCGTCATCGCCAAACTGGTGGTTCCAGGCGGCGCGCAGATGCGCCAGGTACTTTGCGCTTGCATCAACAGGAGAGAGCTTTGTAACGCCCTTTTCCGCGCTCCAGGGCAGGATGGGGGCTTTTCTGTCCACCTTGGAATGGCAGAGCCAGCTCTTGGCCGAGCAGACAAGCCGACCCGGAACGCCCGCGCCCTGCTCCCTGGCCCAGATGCCCGTAAAGCCGTCCTTTTCGTGCTTCCAGGGCAAAACAATGGCATCAGGATTAACATCGTAGCTGCCCGGCAGATATAAAAAGGAGGGCAGAACCTTGCTTTTGGCAATTTCGCCGGGCGCATTAAGCTGAACAACATTGAAAATTTGAATGCCGCGCTCTTTGCCGGAATCGGAAAGATCCACAAAGGAAAGGGCGCAGTTGGTGGTGCCTAAATCAATGCCTACAAGAAAGCGCTTTTGCGCCAGGTTGCCAAAAAAATCCATGAATAAAAAATCCCCAGGCCCTAAAAAGCCGGCCTCTTACTCCTTTTCCCGAACATTGAATTCCAGCTTCCACTTCTTGTCGCCGTCTGCCGCCACACACCAAAGCTCAAGTGTGCCAACCTGGGTGGCAAAAACCTCCAGGGTAACGGGCAGAACCGCGCCAGCCTCGCCGGAAAGCTCCGTCTCAAGGGTGCTCACATTGTAAAGCTGCCCTGACCAGTCTTCAATTATATCACCGGCCTTGTCCTCATGGCGGGTGTCGGAAGCCAGAAAATCGAACTTCACCTTTTCGCCCACCACAAGGCCGAACTCCTGGCGGGTGAGAAACTCCCTTGTATCTTCCTCCATGCCAAAAGGCGCAACGCACAGGGCCTTTTGGGGCGCAGGCAGGCCCGGAACGGCTGGCATGGCCGCCTCTATGCCCACAAAGTAGGTCTTGTTAAGACCCCCACGGATGCGAACGCCCTGCCCATGACGGGAAAGGCCGTAATAGGCAGCCCCCTTGGCAACAGCCAGATCCGGGTCATTGCCGCCAAGCTCACGAGCGCCCTGGCCAGCCTCATCCCACAGGCCAATAGCTTCAAGCACCCTTGCCTTTAAACTGGCGGCCTTCATCACCCCGCCGTTGAAAAGCACCGCACTTGGCATGGAGCTTGTAAAGCCCGCCCTTTGCAAAAAGGCGTCCATGTGCCTTGTATCAGCCGGGTCTGCCTCGTAAACCAGGCCCATTTCCCTCATGCCGGAGCGGGCAGGGGCTACCGGGCAGGCATCCTTTTCGCACAGGGGGAAAAAGCCTTCGGTAATGGCATGGAAAACCTCTTTGGCAGTAAGCTCGGACTTTATTGTGCCTGCAATAAGGCCGCTTCCCCGGCCAAGAACCGTTACGGCATGGCTTGCCGGGCCATCGGGCATAAGCAGCTTTTCCTTTGCAGAGCGGCAGTTCTGCCACAGGCCGCGCATCTGCCAGGAATCAAGGTTCTTGCCCTGGCCCGCAAGTTTTTG
This sequence comes from Desulfobacterales bacterium, assembly GCA_020060085.1. GTDB lineage: Bacteria > Desulfobacterota > Desulfobacteria > Desulfobacterales > Desulfatibacillaceae > JAGVAW01. Next base: position 13,016 of record JAGVAW010000186.1, on the reverse strand, counting down.
GGCTACCATGTGGGCCAGGGCAAGATCCATGTTATCCCCGCCCACAAGCAGATGGTTGCCCACAGCAATCCGGCTGAGGGTGAGGTTGCCGTCTTCCTCGCCTACTGAAATAAGGGAAAAGTCGCTTGTGCCTCCGCCGATGTCGCACACAAGAACAACATCGCCCACAGATACCATTTTGCGCCAGTTCTCACCGGCCTTGAATATCCAGGCATAGAAAGCGGCCTGGGGTTCTTCCAGCAAAATGAGATTCTCTATCCCCACAGATGCCGCCGCATTTACCGTAAGCTCGCGCGCAACAGCATCAAAGGAGGCAGGGACGGTCAGGACTATCTCCTGGTTTTCCAGGCGCAGGGAAGGGTCATTGCCTGCGATGATAAAGTTCCAGGCGTCTTTTATGTGTTTGAGAACAGCCGCGCTGGCCTCAACCGGCGAAAGGCGCTTTTGCTCCTTGTCTGCGCCCCAGGGCAGTATGGGCTTTGTGCGATCCACGCCAAAATGGCAGAGCCAGCTCTTGGCCGATGAAACAAGCCGGTGGGGTATTTCCGCGCCCCTGTCCCTGGCAAAGGCCCCGACAGCCTTGTCTGCCTTGTCATCCCAGGGCAGGGCAAGGGCATCCGGCGGTACATCGTGTGGGCTTGGCAGAAGCACAAAGCTTGGCAGGGTCTGCTGCTCCTCCAGTAATCCAGGGCCTGTGAGCTGGGGGATGGAAAAAAGCCGGATTTCCGGCTCCCTGCCCTTTTGGGCAACAGCATCCGCATAGGCAACCACAGAATTGGTGGTGCCCAGATCAATACCTACAATATATTTTTTTTCAGCCATGATTTTTTTTGCCTGGGGTTTACCTCATTTTGTGGCAGAAAGCCCTGCTCTGCCTATTCAATCTCCACCTCGGCAGGTGCAAGCAAGCGCGGATCGCCTGCTGTGGTGAGTATGGGCATATCAAAACGCGCGGCCCGCCATCCTCTGTGGCGCACAATGCCTTTGAAAGGCGGCTCGCCGGAAACATTGCCGGTGAGCTTCACAGTGGCAGGGTCAAAGCCTGCGGAAAGGGTAACAAGTGAGCCTTCATCCTGATCCATGACCGGCGAGGGCTTGATGCGCTTATCCAGAAGCTTTTTGCAGTTTTCGTGAATACCGCGCACTGCCGCGCCTATCTGATCATCGGAATAGGCATCAAGGTCTTCGGCAAAAAAATCCAGCAGGCGGCCTTCCCTCTGGAGAAGGGAAAGAAGGGAAAGGGCCTGGCGCTCCCGCTCTGCAGGCGGAATCTTGACGATTTTCTCCTCAAGGGTTTCGGCCTTTGGGCCGGACTTTTTGGCAGCCACCTTGTGGCTTGTGGTTGTTGCCGCGCGCCGTGCCACGCCCCTTATGGCAAGCCAGAGCATCAGGGCAAAGGCAAGGGTAAGGCCGCAAAGGGTGAGGGTAAGATAAACTATGTGCCACTCCAGGGTGTCGGCAATGGCATCCATCAACACAACCCTCAACTGGCCTAAATCGGCCAGGGCTATAAAAAGCTCGCCCTTGAGCGTAACAGTGTGCCACAGAATCGCGCCATAAATGGCCCCGCAAAGAAGGGTCATCCAAAAAAGCGTCCACGCAAAGGAGCGCCGGGAAAATTGCCTTGTCCATTCCATGATGCTTTGTCTCCAGCAAAAAGGTTTGAAGAGCCTTTGGCCTTTGCACACCTTAAAGGGTATATGTTTAATGAGTGGGGATGGTACTGTCAATAGGCAGGGCAGTGTAAAGATTTTTGCAGACATCTTATTTTTGCAGGGCCAAAAGGCCTGATGCCCTGCTTTGGGGGCTGACCGTTTTTTGGGCTTTTTTCCGGCATCCTCCTTGAGCTTTTACGCTTATCTACCCGCTGTGGCCTACCTGCTTTAAAGTTGACAAAAACGCCTGCTCTGCTACAAATTGACCCGCGTGTCGGCATTTTTTATATCCAGGAAAAAATACCTTTAATAATCAAACACTCGGCAAAGGAGCGCATGATGGACAAGAAGGTTACAGTCATAGGTGCAGGAAATGTGGGCGCAACAGCAGCCCAGCGTTTGTGCGAAAAAGAGCTGTGCGATGTGGTGCTTGTGGACATTGTTGAGGGCGTTCCCCAGGGAAAGGCCCTGGATCTTATGGAAGCCGCGCCTGTGGAAAAGCACGATGCTTTCGTTACTGGCGCAAACAGCTACGAGCTTACCGCAGATTCTGATGTTGTCATCATAACCGCAGGCATTCCCCGCAAGCCGGGCATGAGCCGGGACGACCTTTTGAAGACCAATGCGGGCATAATGCGCGATGTCACCCGCAATGTTGCCAAATACTCCCCAAATGCCAAGCTCATAATCGTGAGCAACCCGCTGGATGCCATGTGCCATGTTGCTTACAAGGAAAGCGGATTCCCACGTAACCGCGTGATGGGTATGGCCGGAGTGCTCGATTCCGCCCGTTTTCGGGCCTTCATTGCAATGGAGCTTAATGTTTCCGTTGAAAACACCCACGCTTTTGTGCTGGGCGGACACGGCGACACAATGGTTCCGCTGCCCCGCTACTCATCTGTGGCAGGAATTCCCATTACCTAGCTTTTAAGCCCGGAGCGCATAGAGGCCCTGGTGGAGCGCACCCGCACAGGCGGCGCAGAAATAGTGAGCCTTTTAAAAACCGGCTCCGCCTACTATGCCCCTGCATCCGCAGCCGTGGAAATGGCCGAATCCATTTTAAAAGACAAGAAAAAGGTGCTCCCCTGCGCTGTGCTTCTTGAAGGCGAATACGGCATAAACAACCTTTTTATAGGCGTTCCCGTAAAGCTTGGCGCAGAAGGCGTTGAGCAGATAATCGAAATCCGCCTTACGCAAGAGGAGGATGCGGCGTTGAAAAAATCTGCCGCAGCGGTGCAGTCCCTAGTGGATGTTTTAGAGTAGGCCAGGCAGGGCGGCCCCAGGTGGGCGTGGGCTGCGTTACGCGGGGCATCGAAAGTCGGTCACATACACAACAGTATGCTCCCTCCTTTCTCGCCCCGCAAGCCTTGCCCACGCGCCACCTGGAATCGCCCTTTGCGTTTGTGGTTGAGGGGGAAAGCCTCAATCTCCCTGTAACCGCCCCGTGCGTTTGTGGTTGAGGGTAAAACACGGCTCCCTGGAGCCGCCCTGTACGCTTGTGTCTGATGAATAAAGCTTACAAAATAAATATGTTGGATGGCTCTTGTGCGCAGTGCTTTGGTTCACCCAACAATTTGCTTGTACACCATGGCCCCTCAGTGCCCGGCAAAGCGCGCCTTGCATACTTTTAGCCTCGTTACTCTTGGCATCGAAGGAAAAAGGCCACATACACAACAGTATGCCTCTTTCTTGCTCATTGACAGCGGGTTTGAGGGGTGCTATTTTTCCAAATTGTAAAAATGACCATTCTCCGGCCCTGGAGGGAGCAATGTTTGGTTTAGGCATGACGGAACTGATCATCATCCTGGTGATCGTGCTAATCATTTTCGGTGCTGGCAAACTGCCGGAAATCGGCTCCGGGTTAGGCCGGGGCATAAAAAACTTCAAGGAAGCCACCAGCGCCAAGCCTGACCAGGAAAAAATCGCCCAGGACCAGGCCGAAAACAAAGACAACAGCCAAAATAACGGGCAGAAAAAGTCCTGACAACAATTTTGCTCCTTAAAAAAGCTCTGGGCGGATGGTATCTGCCGGAGCTTTTTGTTTTTGCAGGGCGGCCCCAGGGAGACGATAGCTGCGTTGCGCGATTGAGGGGCGGCCCCAGGAAGCCGTGGGCTGTGTTGCACTGCGCATCGAGGCTCGGTCATGTACACAAAAGTACGCTCCCTCACCTCTCGCTTGTGCGCCTTGCCCACGGCTCCCTGGAACCGCCCTGTACACTTGTGGTTGAAGTTGAAAAGGATGCAAAATCAGAATGTTGGGATAGCAATCCCGTTGGGTGGCACTGGCAACTTGTTGCCAGTGTGCGATAAGCACAAGAGGCAGGATTACCAGTACAAGGTTGGGATAGGGCTGGAACCGCCCTGTATGCCAATCGTAAGTTGAGTGGTTCTTGCGCGAAGCGCTTTGGTTCATCCAACAATTTGGCTTTGAGATAAAACCGCAAACAGGAGCAGAGTTTTGGCAAATCCCTTTCAGCCGCCTTCTGGCCGTCCCAAAAGGCCCAGCCAGTACAAGGATTTTTCCGCAACCGAGCTTTATTGCCCGCGGTGCAAAAGGGCCGTACCCGTGAGAACAAGGCTTTTGCTTGTTCTGCCCCAGGGAGATCAGTATGAATACCGGTGCGCCTTTTGCGGCGAATCATTAGGCACAAAAATAGACAAGACCTCGCCTTTTCCGGGCGTGCTCAAATAGGTTGTGCTTGTTTGGGGCAGGGTGTTTTTACCCTTGTATGCTTGGCAGCTTCCCTTTGCCTCACTAAAGCGCTTGCATTGAATGCAAAAATCGGCTACGACTGCGAATAATTTTCTGTTTCCCTTGAAGGAGGATGCCAATGAAAATCCTGGTTGCTTATTATTCTGAAACAAACAATACACAAAAGGTTGCCCAGGCCATTTATGACGGCCTGGAAAATGTTGAAAAGCAGATTGCGCCCATATCCGAGGCCCAGGCTCTGGATGGCTATGACCTTGTTTTTGCAGGTTTTCCGGTTATTGCCAGCACGGTTCCGGGTAAAATGGAATCCTTTTTGAAAAGCATACCCCAAAACACCTTTGTGGCCCTTTTTGCAACTCATGGCTCCCTGCGGGGCGGCCCCCTTGCCCGCACAGCATTCGAGTACGGCACAACCCTTCCCAAGGGTAAGGTGCTTGGCACCTTCGGCTGTCGCGGCAAGGTTAAAAGAAGTGTTATTGATGCCCTGCTGCAAAAGGCCGAGCACAAGGCATGGGCAGAGGAAGCCCAAAGTGCGGCCACACATCCCAATGAAGATGATTTTGCCGATGCCTCCAAATTTGCGGCAAATATGCTGGTCAAGGCTGCCGGAAACAGATAGTTCCCTTTGCGGCCCCCTGTTGCGCAGCAATTGTTTGCGCAAAGGGGGCCGCTGCTTTTATGCAACCCTTGTTTTTCAAGGTTTTATTTGAGGCCCTGCACTTTTTGCAGCAGGGTTTTGCTGCTGTTTTCCCCTGGCGGCTGTTACGCCCATTTTCTCTTTTGTGCTGCTGCCATTGTTGAAAAGCAAAAACCCTGCACCGACAAAAAACAGGAAAGAACATGAAAGATACTGATAGGCTTTCCCCGCTTCTGGAAAAAATCAAAAAGGAAGGCGTTGAGGAAGGCCTGCGCTTAAAGCAGAGCATTGAGGAGAAGGCGCAAGATGAGGCCCGCTCCATTTTGGCCCAGGCTCGTGCCCAGGCCGATAAGATTGTTGAAGATGCCCGCGCCGAGCGGCAGCGCCAGGAGGCTGCATTTGCCACCTCCATGAAAAATGCGGGCCGCGACCTTGTTGCAAGTGTGCGCCATCAGGTGGAGCTTATGGCCGAAAGGCTTCTTCTTCAGGAGCTTACAAAGGCCCTGGATCCCTCCTTTGTACAGACGCTCATTGTCAAGGCTCTGGAAAGCTTTTTAAAGGATGGCCAGCAAGATATTTTGCTGATGGTAAACCCTGATGACCTTGAAGAAATGGAGCAGGGCATAATGCAGGCTTTGGGTGGCCAGATGGCTGCCGGGGTGACGCTGAACCCTGTAAAATCCGTTCAGGCCGGTTTTCGCCTGGCCCTGGAAAACGGGCGCATACAGTATGATGTCACAGACACGGCCATTGCGGAAATGCTTGCTGCTTTCCTTACCCCCAAAGTCTCCGCCTTTTTGACGGAAAAAAAGGAAAAATAGGGATCCGTATTCCGGCGGCTCCGGGAAGAACGCTCTCTTTAAAAGCCGTTATGGTCTTTTGACGGGTGCGGACAGTTTGCTTTTTTTACTGCTGTGCACAGGCCAACTTTTAAGCGCCCGTTGTTTTCAAGGACGCCATGACTTCTTTTTTCTACCTTCTTGCAAGCCTGCCGGAGCTTTATTTTGATAAGGCTCCGCCCATAACCCATAAACGGTTTTTTATTCTTTGCGAACAATGGTTAAGCCAGCCCCAGCAGGAGATTCTTGACCTCGCCAGGCATGATGGTTTTAGCTTTGCGCCGGAGAAAAACCTGCCTTTTGCCCTTGCAAAATGGATGGATTTTGAGCATTCCCTGCGCCTTTTTTTTGCAAGAGGCCTTGCAGAGAAAACAGGCGGGGGGCTGCCGCACCTTGCCGCGGGGCTTACGGATGCAGGAGCCATTGTTGCTGGGAGCAGGGTTATGGCAGAGGAAGATCCCCTGGACCGGGCCAAAACCCTGATGAGCGTCCGCTGGGACTTTTTATCCGGGCTTTTGGAGGAAAAGCTTTTCGGGCTGGATGCAGTATGCATTTACAGCCTTAAACTTGAATTGCTGGAAAATGCTGCACTTTGGGACAGGGAAGCGGGTTTAAAGATATTGAACCGCATACTGGAACAAACGGATACGGATGAATATGGGCAGCAAAACTAAAGCAAGCGTTGTGGCTGTTAACGGCAACCTGGTCACAGCCGCCTTTGAGGGTGTTGTCATCCAGGGCGAGGTGGCCTTTGTTGTTTCGGGCGGCCTGCACCTCAAGTCCGAGGTCATCCGCGTGGAGAAAAACCACGCGGTGGTCCAGGTTTATGAGGAAACGCGCGGAGTAAGGGTAGGGGACGCGGTGGAATTTAGCGGCGAGCTTCTTTCCATCTCTTTAGGCCCTGGGCTTTTGGGCCAGGTTTTTGACGGCCTGGGCAACCCCCTGCCAGCCATTGCAAAGGAGTACGGCTATTTTCTGCCAAGGGGGGTATCCATATCCAGCCTTGACGATGAAAGGCCCTGGGATTTCACTCCTGTTGCAAAGCCCGGCGATGAGGTTTCCGGCGGCTCTGTTCTGGGAACTGTGCCTGAAAACATGGTGACCCACAAGATATTTGTACCTTTTGGAATGAGGGGGGGCTACAAGGTGAAATCCCTTGTCGACAAAGGCTCTGTAACCGCAAAAGACGCCATTGCAGAGCTTGAGGACGACAATGGCGGCGTTTTTGAGATATTTCCCCGGTTTGAATGGCCTGTGCGCGTTCCCATAAAGGCCTACGAGCAAAGGCTCATGCCCGATGAGCCTCTTGTTACCCAGATACGCATAGTTGACTCCTTTTTTCCGGTGGCAAAGGGCGGCTCATTTTGCATCCCTGGGCCTTTCGGAGCGGGCAAGACCGTTCTTCAGCAGGCAACGGCCCGGTTTGCGGATGTGGATATTGTCATCATTGCAGCCTGCGGGGAGAGGGCCGGAGAGGTGGTGGAGACACTCCTTGAGTTTCCCCGGATAACCGACTCCCGCACCGGGCGCTCCCTCATGGAGCGCACCATAATAATCTGCAACACAAGCTCCATGCCCGTGGCTGCCCGCGAATCCTCGGTTTACACGGCTGTAACCCTTGCAGAATACTACCGGCAGATGGGGCTTGCCGTTCTTCTTCTGGCAGATTCCACATCCCGCTGGGCGCAGGCCATGCGCGAAATCTCCGGAAGGCTGGAGGAAATTCCCGGCGAAGAGGCCTTTCCTGCCTATCTGGAATCCAGGATAGCCGGGTTTTACGAAAGGGCAGGCCGCGTGCGCCTTTATGACGGGCAGATTGGATCTGTCACCATAGGCGGGACGGTTTCGCCTGCGGGCGGCACCTTTGAAGAGCCTGTCACCCAGGCTACCTTGAAGGTTGTTGGCGCTTTCCACGGTTTGAGCCGGGGCCGCTCGGATGCGCGGCGCTATCCGGCCATAGCCCCCCTGGAATCCTGGAGCAATTACACCGGCATTCTTGCTCCGGAAAAAATTGCCTTTGCAAGAAAACTTCTGCGCCAGGGCAGCGCTGTGGAGCAGATGATGAAGGTGGTGGGCGAGGAGGGAACGGCTATGGACGATTATCTTGCCTATCTCAAGGCCGAGTTTTTGGATGGCGTTTATCTTCAGCAGGATGCCTTTGATTCGGTGGACGGGGCCACCAGCCAACAGCGGCAGGTAAAGGTGTTTGATTTTCTTTTGAATATTTTGAAAACCGATTTTGTTTTTTCAGACAAGGCCGCTGCCTTGAAGTTTTTCCACAAGCTGCGCTCTGTTTTTGTGGACTGGAACTATACGCCCCAAGACTCTCCCCGGTTTGAGGAGACAGCCGCAAAAATTGAGCAAAGACGGCTTGAATTTGCCGCCAAAGAGGAGTCCTCATGAGAAAGGTTTACGGCCGCATAGATGACATTCTGGGCGATGTTGTCACAGTGAGGGCTTTGGATGTGGCCTATGAAGACCTTGCGCAGGTGACCACCCGTTACGGCGTATCCCTGGCCCAGGTGATAAGAATTGAGGGAAACAAGGTCAGCCTCCAGGTCTTTGCCGGAACCCGCGGGGTTTCAACAGGAGATGAGGTGCGTTTTCTTGGGCGCCCCATGCAGGTGGCTTTTTCCGATGACCTGTTGGGCCGTGTGTTTGACGGCAAGGGCGTTGCAAGGGATTTCGGCCCGCCCATTGTTGCAGAAATGATTGAAGTGGCCGGCCCCTCCGTCAACCCTGCCAAGCGCGTCATGCCAAGCCGCATGATTCGCACGGGCATTCCCATGATTGATCTTTTCAACAGCCTGGTGGAAAGCCAGAAGCTGCCCATCTTCTCCGTGGCGGGTGAGCCTTACAATCAGCTTATGGCGCGCATTGCGCTTCAGGCCGAGGTGGATGTCATTGTTTTTGGCGGCATGGGTCTGAAATATGATGAATACCTTTATTTTAAAAACACCCTTGAGGAATCCGGGGCAATGGGCCACTCGGTGTTTTTTGTGCACACGGCTGCCGACCCCACCCTGGAGACCCTTCTGGTTCCGGATCTGGCCCTTGCCGTGGCAGAGCGCTTTGCCCTTGATGGCAGGCGGGTTCTTGTTCTTCTCACAGACATGACCAACTTTGCCAATGCCCTAAAGGAAATCGCCATCACAATGGAGCAGGTGCCAAGCAACCGCGGCTATCCTGGGGACCTCTACACCCGGCTTGCACAGCGCTACGAAAAGGCCGTGGACTTTTCAGATGCAGGCTCCATAACAATTTTAAGCGTGACCACCATGCCGGGAGATGATGTCACCCATCCGGTGCCTGATAACACGGGCTACATCACCGAAGGGCAGTTTTATCTCAAAAACGGGCGCATAGAGCCTTTTGGCTCCCTTTCCCGGCTCAAGCAGCTTGTTAACGAAAAAACCAGGGACGACCACCGGGCGCTCATGGGCAACATGATTCAGCTTTATGCCAGCTCCCGCGAAACCAAGGAAAAAAAGGCAATGGGCTTTGCCCTTAACAGCTTTGATGAACGGCTCATAAAATACGGAGCGCTTTTTGAAGCCCGGATGATGGATCTTGATGTGAACATAAGCCTTGAAAAAGCCCTGGACCTGGGCTGGGAAATCCTTGCCCAGTGCTTTGAACCCGAAGAGGTGAGCCTGCGCTCAAAGCTTGTGGAAAAATACTGGCCCAAAGACTGATATGCCTCAAACAAAGGTAAAACTTACCGTATCCGAGCTAAAGCGCCAGAAAAACCTTCTTGCGCGCTTTGAGAGATATCTGCCCACGCTCACCTTAAAGAAGTTTCAGCTCCAGAGCGAATACAACCGCGCCCAGAGGGAGCTTGCCAGGGCTGATGAGGATATGAAAAGCCTTTTGCAGGAAACACAAGGCTGGGTGGGAGTGTTAAACGAATGGCCCCAAATTGCAGACCTTGTGAAGGTGAGAAAAATTTCCACCAGCGCAGCCAATGTGGCCGGGGTTAACATTCCCATTTTTGAATCTGTGGACTTTGAAAAAATTCCCTACGATTTCTACCATGCTCCGCCCTGGGTGGATGCTGCCCTGGAAAAAATCAGGGCGCTTGCTGTTGCGTCAATCCGCAAAAATATCGCTCAAAAGCGCGCTGCCCTTATTTATGAGGAATTGAGGACAACCCTGCAAAGGGTCAATCTGTTTGAAAAAATAATGATACCCAGAACAAGGGCCAACATCCGCCAAATTCAGATTTACCTGGCCGACCAGCAGTCTGCGGCGGTTGTCCGGGGAAAGATTGCAAAGACCAAGGTTCGGGCCAAGTCACAACTGCGGGAGGGTGCGCCTCTATGATAGCTCCAATGCAATTTGTGGTGGTGGCTGCAAGCGCTTCTTCCAGCGATGACCTTGTGGTCAGCCTTCAGGAGCTTGGCGTGCTCCATGTGGAGCCTTTTAAAAACCCGGATTCCCGATCCCTGGAAAAAGCAAAAGAAAACCTTCAGCTTGTGGAGCAGGCCCTCAAAATCATTGATGAAAGCAGCTCAAGCAAGGATGAGGCAAAAGGCGGGCCGCACCTTGAACCCCCCCCGGAAAGCTCCCTGAAAATCGCCCGTCAGACAATCAATCTGGTCCAGGCCAGAAATGAGCTTGTCGCAAAACTGCAAACCTTAAAAACCCGGATAACCCTTCTGACACCCCTGGGGGATTTTGATCCAGGGGATATTGACTTTCTTGCCCAAAACAAGCTTTTGTGCCGCATATACCCCCTGCCCGAAAAGCTTTTCAAAAAAACTTCCTTTCCGGGCTTTTGCTCTGTTGTGGGCAGGGATAACGGCATACTCTATGTGCTGGCAGAGGTGGATGAGGGCTTTTCTCTTCCGGTTGCGCCCCTTGACCTGCCTGAAAAGGGCTTGAATGCCCTTGTTGAGGAAAAGGCGCTTGTGGAGGAAAAAATCCGCCTTGCCAATGAAAAGATAGCAGGCCTGAAAAAATATTCCGGCAAGCTTGAGAAATTGAGGGCCAGGCTGGCAGATGATCTGGCCTTTGAAAAGGTTTTTGCAGGCATGGCCCGCCATGAGCCGGTGGCAGCCGTGGCCGGGTACTGCCCCCAAGACCAGGTGGACAAAATTTTTGAGGCTGGCACGCGGCATTCCTGGGCTGTGCAGGCAGGTCCGCCTAAAGACCCTGCAAAGGTTCCCACAAAGCTGGAAAACCCCAGGCCCGTAAAAATAATAAACCCTGTATTGAAGTTCATGGGCACTGTGCCCGGCTACGATGAAAGGGATATAAGCTTCTGGTTTCTTGTGGCGCTCACCTTGTTTTTTGCCATGCTCGTGGGCGATGGCGGCTATGGCCTGCTCTTTCTTATAGGCACGGCAATAGCCCGGCTTGTTAAAAGGGATGCGCCTGCCCGGCCCTTTATCCTTTTTACTGTTTTTTCGCTTGCCACAATTTTCTGGGGGCTTGCCAGCGGAACATGGTTCGGGGTGGAATCAGTTTCCCGCTGGCCGGTCTTTAATGCCTTTATTGTGCCGTCCTTGTACAGCTTTGCGGATAATCAGACCTTTCTTATAAGCCTTACCTTCACAATAGGCGCAATTCATCTGAGTCTGGCTCACATTCTGCGGGGTGCGGCCCTTTTTCCTGATGCCCGCTTTCTTGGGGAGCTTGGCTGGCTTGCTTTGGTCTGGTTTTTGTATTTTCTGGCAGGCTATTTTGTGCTGCACAGGCCAATGCCTTTCTGGACCTATTACCTGTTTGGGGCGGGCCTGTTTTTGGGAGCTGTTTTTGCAGACCCCAAAAAGCCCTTTGTGGTTTCATCGCTTGTCGGCCTTGCAGATATGCCTCTTTCCCTGGTGCGCTCCTTTTCGGATGTAATAAGCTATGTGCGCCTGTTTGCCGTGGGATACGCCACCCTGGTAATGGCAATGAGCTTCAACGAAATGGCCGCAGGCCTTGTTGACGGTTCCCTTTGGGCATATTTTGCAGCAACCCTGGTTCTTGTTGTGGGCCACAGCCTTAACATACTGATGGCGTCTCTGGGGGTTCTGGTGCACGGAATCCGCCTGAATATGCTGGAGTTTTCATCCCATCTGCAATTATCCTGGTCAGGAAAGGAATATTCGCCCTTTGGGATTACAAAGAAAGGAGAAAAGCCATGATTGGCGGCTTTGGAGACATGGGAGCATCGTTGAGCCTTGCCGCAATGGGTTCAGCGCTTGGCACCGGCGCTGCCGGGCTGGCCACGGTGGGGGCCTGGAAAAGATGTTTTCTTGAGGAAAAGCCCCTGCCTTTTATCCTCATTGCCTTTGTGGGCGCGCCCCTTTCACAGACCATTTACGGCATGATTTTAAGAAATGCCATTGCTGCGGCAAACCTGCCGCCGGAATCCTATGTCTGGCAGTTGTGGTACGGCCTTTTGGGAGGTATTGCAATGGGGGCATCCGCCTGGATGCAGGGCAGGGCAGGGGCTGCTGCCGCAGATGCCTATGCCCAGACAGGCAAGGGCTTTGGCAATTACATAATGATTCTGGGGGTTATTGAAACCGTTGCCCTTTTTGTGATGGTCTTTCTTATTACAGGGCTGCCCTCGGCAGGCTGAAAAAGCGGCAGAATATCCGCCCTTGTCCTTATGTTGACAGGCGCAGGGCCGGGGCGGATATGTTTCTAACTTCCGGTTTTGGGCTTGCAGGCCGGGCATTTGCCCCAGGGATAAACAGAGCAGTTGCGCTTTTGGCTCCACAAGGCGCAATCCTCCTGGTTTGAGCAGCCCAAAATGCCCGTTACCGGCTGGCACTCCAGCCCGTCACAGTCCTGCCCGTGGCAGGCATATTCCGTGATGGTCACAGCCTGGTCCGCCTTTGGGCAGTAAATAATTCTGCTTGTGACATCCCACATGGTCATCCCCGGCAAAATTGCATATCAAAATTATTCCAGGCTCATATTCAGGATAAAACAAATCCTATCAAGCCCTTATAATAAATATAAGGGATTGGCCGCCAAAAAGCCAGGGTTTTTGTATTCCGGCCCGTTTTTTTGAAGAGCAATTTGGTGCAAAGCTAAAATTATAACCAAATCAGAAAGTTAAGGCAGTTGAAAGGACAGGGGGTCTTTCGGGTTTGTCAATGAGCTTCAACCGGCGTCTTGTTTTTTCCACAAGCCACTCTGTGCATGGCCGCCAGACCTTTTCCATGGCGTTTTTG
>JAGVAW010000017.1 GCA_020060085.1 Desulfobacterales bacterium | reverse complement strand
ATGAGGCCGGATCTCTCGTCAGCGTTTTTAAAAAGGGTGACCTCAACAGTTTCCGCACGGTTTCGCGCCCAGTCTTCAACAAGTTCCCTGTCGCCCGATGAAAGGACAAACTCGCTCATGAAAAGCCCCCTGCAAATTTTTTAAAATTAATGCCGCCGCAACCCTGTTATCATGCCATGACAGGGTTGCATCTGACAAGCACAAGCCGCAAGCATGAGCAGGCCCTGCCAGCCCACCAGACAGGTTTTCCCTTCGCCTTTTTCGCACACAGGTAATCCGTTAATATCCATATCCTTATGGGCTGCAACTTCCCGCTGGCCAAAAAAAGAATGACTGCTCGTTTTTTTCTTGCATAAGCTTGCTGCATGGAATAGTGTCGTTCGTATGCGAACAGATTTCCCACAGCCCCGCTACTTTGCCTGCACCCTGGCCACCCAGGCGGCCCGTAAAATGGTCGCCTATTACAACAAGGCCCTTGAACCTTTAGGCATAACAGCCCACCAGCTCATGGCCCTTGGCGTTTTGTGGCAGGCCCCCAAAATAAGCCTTGGCGAATTTGCCTTGCGTGCGGGCATAGGCAAGGCTGCGGCAGTGACCATGATTCAGCGCCTTGCTGCAATGGGCCTTGTTGAAGCAAAGCCCCACGCAACAGACGGGCGGCTCACGGTTATAACCCTTACGAACAAGGCCTGGGAGCTTGCCCCCCAGGTGGCAAAGCAGGTGGAAGCCCTGGAAAACAGGCTGGAGGAGGCTTTAGGCCCAAAACGCCTTGAGACCCTGACACAGTCTTTGGACATAATCCGCGCCCTTAAGCTGGATTAAGGGCGCTCTTTTGCTTTTGAAGCGCCAAAAAAGGTTTGAGGTTTTCATGGAGCCTGAAAAAATTTTGGAAAAGGCCCTTCTGGAGGGCCGCAAAAACCTGACCGAGCACGAGTCCAAGCAGCTTCTGGCTGCATACGGCCTGCCCGTTGCGCGGGAAGTTCTAACCCAAAGCCTTGAGCAGGCCCTTTCAGCAGCGGCTTTACTTGGATACCCGCTTGCAGCAAAGGCCTGCGGCTCCAAAATTGCCCACAAGAGCGAAAAAAGCCTTGTAAGGCTCCATCTTCAGGATGATGCCGCGCTTGAAAAGGCCTTTCAGGAGCTTGCCAACAGCCCGGATGCAGAAGGCGTGCTGATTTCGCCCATGATTGCCGGGAACCGCGAGCTTGTGCTTGGCCTTGTGCGGGATTCCCAGTTTGGCCCATGCGTTATGGCAGGCCTTGGCGGGGTGCTTACCGAGGTCATAAATGATACGGCCTTCCGCATGGCCCCTGTCAATGAGGGCGAAGCCCTGGATATGCTTGACGAGCTTAACGGCAAGGCCATTTTAGGCCCATTCCGGGGCCAGGCCGGAGCAGACAAAAGCGCCCTTGCCGCATGCCTTGTGGCCCTTGGCCGAATCGGCATGGAGCAGGAGGCTGTGAAAGAAATTGATGTGAACCCGGTAATATTGGGGCCGGAAGGCTCAATAACCGCTGTGGACGCCCTGGTGGTTCTGCAGGCACGCAAGGTAAAGCCATGATAAACGACATCCGGTTAAGCCCTCTTTACCCCATGGTAAACCCGCAAAGCATTGCCTTTTTAGGGGCTTCCAACAATTTTTCCGCCATGGGCAGCACCATTTTTTCCTCCCTTCGCAAGGCAGGATTTCCCGGCAGGCTTTACCCGGTTCATCCAAAAGAAAAGGTGGTTCAGGGAATTGCCGCTTTTGAAAAGGTGGAGGATTTGCCCGAAACGCCGGATCTGGCGGTTTTTGTGCTGCCCACCCGCCTTGTGTGCGAAACCCTTGAAGCCTGCGGGGTAAAAGGCATACGCCATGTAATCATAGTCACCGCCGGTTTTCGGGAGGTGGGCGGAGCTGGCCTTGAGCTGGAAAAGCAGTTGGTGGAGACAGCCAAAAAATGGGGCATCCGCTTTTTGGGGCCTAACTGCATTGGCGTAACCAACCCCCACAAACTTCTTAACACGACATTCATGCGAAGCGAAGGCTCTGCGGGATTCATCGGCCTTGCATCCCAGAGCGGCAGCTTTGTAACCCAGATGTTCAATTACCTGGACCGCTTCAAGGTGGGTTTTTCCACAGCCTTTTCCGTTGGCAACAGCGCGGATGTGGATATTGTGGACTGCCTTGAATACCTTGGAGCCTGCCCACACACAAAGGTGATTGCCCTTTATGTGGAAGGCCTTGTACGGGGGCGGCTTTTTGTGGAAACCGCCAAAAGAATCAGCATTAAAAAGCCTATTGTGGCCCTTTATGTGGGCGGCTCGGAAACAGGCCGCAAGGCAGGCTTCTCCCACACGGGCACAATGGCAGGCCCCGACAGGCTCTATGACGGAATTTTCCGTCAGGCAGGGGTTGTGCGCGCCCGCTCGGTGACAGAGCTTTTTGACTTTGCGCGGGCCTTGGGCAGCCTTCCCTTTGCAGCAGGCAGAAGGGTGGCCATACAGACCCATTCCGGCGGGCCGGGAGCAGCCGCAGCAGATGCCTGTGGCCGCACAGGCCTTGAAGTTCCGCCCCTTTTGCCCAAAACCATTGAAAAGCTCTCCGCCTTTGTGCCCCACACGGGCAGCATTGCCAACCCGGTTGACATAACCTATTCCAAAAATCCGATGGATTTTTTTTCGCAAATCCCTTCTGCTCTGCTTGAAGACGAGAATGCAGATATGCTGCTTGTCTATTATCTGGTTCCCCTGGCAATGGTGCTGCGGCCCATAATGAGCATGGGGCTGGATGAGGAAACAGCCGCCGCGCACGCGACCAGATGGCTTGACGAGCAGGCCGCCTCCCTTGCAGACCTAATGGGCCGACACAACAAGCCCATTGCAGGGTTCACCTTCCGAAGCATTACCGAGCATTTTCCCCAGGCCCTCATGAGCCGGGGGATTCCCGTGTTCCAGGGGCCGGAAAAGGCTGTGCGGGCGCTTTGGGCCTGTTATGAGTATGCAAGGCTCAAAAGCCGCCTTTTGGCATAAGGCTTTGCTGGTGGTGGAGCAGGCTTTTGTACTGAAAACGCAAGAAGGCGGCCTTGAACAGGCTGTTTATTGTTGTATTGTTTTAAATGACAAACCCCGACGCAGCTATGGCGGCAACCTTGGCTTGAACGCAAAAACCGTGGGCGGGCTTGTATAATTGCATGGCAATGGGTTAAACTTTACCAGGACACGAATTCAAGTTTAAGAAAAATCCAGGGCTTTTTCCATTCCTTTAAAGCTTGCATTTACGGGCAATAGTCTGCAAATATGCCGCTTGTGTTTTATATGCAACGATTAGGCTGGCAGACTTTCCAACTCTTGGAAGATGCTGCACGGCTGTCGGGGGAAAAATCATGAAGCCCAATAAAGCCCTTGTTGTGTCATTTGTTTTGATTCTGGCCGCCATGCTGCTTTGCGCGGCACCACAAAAAGCCCATGCCCAGGAGGAGAAGGAATCCCTTTACCAATGGAAAGTGGGAACCCTTGCGCCCAAAGGCGTGGGCTGGGCGCGGCAGGTGGAGGAAATAGTCCTGCCAGCGGTCAGCGAATCATCCCAGGGCAACCTTACGCTGAAAATCTACTGGGGCGGCGTAATGGGCGATGATGCCGCCATCCTTGAAAGGATGAGGGAGGACATTCTCCAGAGCGCAGGCCTCACCGCAGTGGGGTCGGTCATGGCCTGCCCGGATTTTGCGGTTCTTGGCCTGCCATTTCTTTTGCAAAACTGGGACGAGGTGGATCACATACGGGAGGTCATGTTCGATGACTTTGCTTCATCAGCCCTTAAAAACGGCTTTGAGCTTTACCTTTGGGTTGATCAGGACTTTGACCAGCTCTATTCCGTGAACAGACCTTTAGTGAAGCCCGGCGATTTTGCGGATGCGAAAATAATAACCTGGCATGATCAGCTTGAAAGAAACCTCATCTCCAAGCTGGGTGCAACGCCGGTGCCCAGATCCATTCCAGATATCCGCGAGGCTGTGCGCTCCGGCGAGGCCGAGGCTGTAATCGCTCCGGCAATATGGATTGTAGGCACCCAGCTTTATTCCACGGTGCGCTTTGTAACCCCCGTGAAGCTGCGCTATTCCCCGGCCATTATCGCCGTAACCCAAAAGGCATGGAATGAGCTGCCGGAAGCCTACCGCAAAAAGGCTTATGAGCTTCGGCCAGGTGTTACGCGGCAATTTGTGACACATACCCGCCGCGACAACGAAAAATCCGTGGTGGCCATGCTCCGCTACGGAGTGCAGACCGCTCCAATGGATGAGATGGACATCACCACCTTGAAGCACAGGACAGCCCCCCTGTGGAGCAGCATGGCAGGCCAACTTTACTCCCAGGAGCTTTTGGACAAGGTGCTTGGTGTGCTTGCCGAATTTCGGGCCGGACAATAGTTTGTTTTTGGCTTTGGCTTTGCTGCTAAAGGCAAAAACATAGGCAATTGCAGGGGGGGATTGAAAAACAAGGATAAGAATGCGGCAGGCGGGCTTTTTTGCCTGCAAAGCCATAAGGAAGTTTTATGATTTTTTTAAATCCGTTGCGGTTTTTTGCCGTTCTTTGTCTGGCAATTCTTTTTGTTGCCCCTTCCCATTCTGCCCGTGCCCAGACCCCGGCGGCTTCCAACTTCAATGCAGAGTTTGTGTGGCATTTTGCAACAATCATCCCCCGTGATATGCAGTGGGGGGTGCAGTACCGTAATGTGATTCTGCCCGCCCTGCAGGAGGCCACCAACAACAACCTGTGGGTGAAAATCTACTGGAACGGCATCCAGGGTTCTGACCAGGAGGTTATCGAAAAGCTAAATGCAGGAAAGCTCCAGGGCGCAGGTTTTGACACGCGGGGCACATCTTTGGTCTGCCCGGAGTTTTCGGTTCTCCAACTGCCCTTCCTGTTCGAGAATTATGCAGAGGTGGATTTTATCCGCAGCAAGATGTGGGAGAGCTTTGAGGGCTTTTTGGCACAGCGGGGCCTTACGCTGGCCCTGTGGCTGGATCAGGACTTTGACCAGATTTATTCCACCCGATGGGCCCTCTCCGAGCCGGGCCTTTTTCCGCGCACCACCTTTCTTAACTGGAACGGCCCCCTTGAAAAACGGGTGGTGGAGCTTCTTGGCGGAAAGACCATGCCTGTTGCCATAAACCAGGTTGTGGGCCATGTGAAAAGAGGCGATGCAGATTCTGGCATTGCCCCGGCCATCTGGGTTGTTGGCGCGCAGTTGTATGGAGAATTGCGCTACATTGTGCCAGTTCCCATCCGTTATGCCCCTGCTGCCGTGGTCATTGCAAACCCGGCATGGGCAATGCTTCCAAAGTCCTATTATGAAGATTTTCTTGGCTACAGAAAAGGCATGGAAACATCCATGAATCTTGCCATCCGCCAGGACAATGAAAAATGCCTGGAAGCCATGGCCCGCTATGGATGCGCCATTTTAAATCCCCCGCCGACCTCCCTTGCGGCGTTAAAGCAAAGAACCCGGCCCGTGTGGCAGGAAATGACGGGTGTTCTCTATCCCCAGAACCTTCTGGATGAAGTGATGGCACACCTGGAGGATTTCAGGTCGCTCGCCGGTAAAGATGCAGAAACTCCTTGAGATTCCCGGCAGGCACATGGCTCAAAATGAATCCATATTAAAGGCTGTTTCCAATATCCGCCGCCAGTTGGATGAAGCCGAGCAGGTGACGGTCACCATAGCCCTTTTCGGCCAGCCCGGATCAGGCAAGTCCAGCCTTGTGAACAAGCTTGTGGGCCAGAACCTTGCCGATGTCGGGGTGGCGACCGACCAGACCCGCCAGGCCCAGTCTTACGAATACAACGGCGTGCATCTTGTTGATCTGCCGGGTTTTGACACAAGCCGCTTTCCCAAGGAAAGTTTTTGGGAGCTCTTTAAAATGGACTCCTTTGACCTTTTCCTGTGCGTTTTTTCCGAGAAGCTGGGCAGCGCAGAGGTTGAGTTTTTCTCCCACCTGCAAAAGCATGGGCGCACCTGCCT
>JAGVAW010000204.1 GCA_020060085.1 Desulfobacterales bacterium | reverse complement strand
TTCGATGGCTTTTTGCCGCCTGGGAACAACGAATTTTTGTCTCGGAACAACAATCTTTTGCTCTGACCCGCTAAAAAACGAGTTTTTCAGGGTCGACTAATCAATCTTCATAATTCCAACTCAAGAAGACAAGTATCATTGCCCCTGAAGCCCCTTCTTTATCTTATCCTTTACAACATTCCATTCCTGTTTCAATATCCTGCGGGAAAGTTCCATGACTTTGGTATGCGATGTACGGAAATCTTCGTCTCCATCCTTACCTATTGAGAGTGAGGAGACCATCTTTCTAATCTGTTTTTCGAGTTCGATATGGTCATCTTCTTTTGGATTCAGCATCAACTGGATCCGATGCTCCAGTAGGGTAAGATGTTGGTAATCTGAATCATGCCGCTCCTCGAATCCAGCGCAGTAGTAGTGCAAAGAATGGCTGGTGAGCTTCGCGAGCAGGTCTCGAAGTTTGTCGATCCATGCTTGCCGCATAGGCGCAATGATCTGCTTGTAGGAGGTTGCCAGCAAGCCCTCAAGCTGCCGCCTCGCAATGAAGTAAGAAATAAAAGGGCCAACAAATACAGCGAGTGCTGCCACAAGCAACGATAAGAATGGTAGATAGTCATTCATTAAGTTCCCTCCCGGCAGAACAAAATAATTATCATGTCTTCGGAACTATAGCTCGCCTTTAGGCGTTGGAGTATTCACTTTGATCGGTACTCCAATCGAAAAGATTTTGCTCTTTGGGTGAAGGTGCTCGCCAGGACTGCTTGGTAACGACCTCTTTTACTTTATCAAGTGACGGGACCCCTTCCCGGTTCCCACGGATAGGCATACCGCCTTGTTTTATGAAATAGGGATTGGCTTCCGCCGAAGGACCTGGCTCCGCGAAGTCGATTACAAACAACGGCCTTTTACGCTTTAGCGTTTCCTCCCCGGCCGCAAAAGTACCACCGCTCAACCCTGATTCAACGAGAATCATTGCATCAGAAAGACCAATGATCGTGCTGTTTCGTTTCATCGCATTCCTGCCGCTCCATGTCAGGCGCGGAGGGAATTGGGAAACTACCAGATGGTTGCTCCCAGATAACAGGTCAGAGATCTCTCGCTTTCTCTGGAAACGAAGAATTCCCTCTACAAGCACAAAGATTGTGGTGCCGCCGTTCTCCATGGATGCTTTGTGTGCTGCCATATCGACACCGTGAGCATAGCCGCTCACTACGCATATTCCACCTTTTGCAAGCTGCTTCGCACAGCGTCCGGTAATGTTAAGACCTTTTTCGGATGCTTTTCTTGAGCCACAAAAACCCACTCCTGGCTCTTCAAAAAGTGACTGATTACCCTGCACAAAAAGTGCAGGTGGTGCATCGGTTTGAAGAATTTTCACCAATCGTTCAGGATAACTCGATGCTCCTTGCCAAAGGATATGCACACCCTGATCCTCAAGCTCTTCAGCAGTCCTGAAAGCCTCTGGCTTGGCATCCACGATATTTTGTGCGACAATAGGTTTAACCCCAACTTCAGCCTCAAGAGAACGAACGGACGAACAAATATCTTGCGCGGCATCCTCGCCATGGTTGACGGCGTAGGAGAGTAGACGCCGAAGGGCTGCCTCACCCGCTCCTTTCGCCTGAATAAATTGGAGTATGGCGTAAATCATTGGTTATCACTATCCCTCATCGATTTCACGCAGACCAAACCGAAAACATGTCTGGCCCCGGCAGCTTTGAGAAACTTTGCGTATGCCCACATCGTGATGCCCGATTGGTACAGGTCATCAATGATTACCACATCCCGTCCCCAAACACTCGCGGGCTCAAGAGCAACGGAATTGGTTGTTTGATAAATCCTTGTCCAGGTGGCTACTTTCTGCTGTATGTTTAGTTCTTTCATCTGTGGTTTTGGAATCAAGAGACGAGGCTCGATGAATCCGACTCCCTTACGCTGTGCCACATGTTTTGCGAAAGCCCACGCAAGTCTGCTCGAGCTCTCTTGAGCTGGAATGGGAGAAACAACAGTATTCAATTGAGTACCAATGCCATGCAATGGCAAAAGGCCAAAGGCATCCAGCAACGACTGCGACATGACTGTACAGTACTCCTGCTTTTTCTCTGGAGACAGGTTGCCCAAATGATATTTGAGTTGAAATTCCGCCTCTCCCAGTAGGCTTCTCGAAACAATATTGCCAGCTCCATCGGTAATGCAATTAAAATCCCCTGCAATACAACAATCAACTTCCGAGCCAGAAAAATGTTCTTGCAGGTATTTGCCCAGCTTCAACCAAACGCATTGATTCCCGGCGAAGCTAGCCCACTCCTTGATTTTATTAACATCAACCAGATACGCCCGATCTGCTGGTATCCAAATATTTTCAGTGTCGTTACTCCCCTGCCTCCAGCCCGACGGGCTTACTTGCCCCATTACAGGAAAATGATATTTGACAACGGCAGCCACATTTTGGGAAACGAAGAAGTTGAGGCTGCCATCGTCATTTTCATTGACACGCATCCAGAAAACACTACGGCTTCTTTTAAACTGTGTCGTTTTAGACATCAAATTCCTCACCTTAATTAATAATGATTATTTATCATAAAGTCATCCTGCAAAAAGAATTACAAACAATACTTGATCATGGCACTTAATCCTAACACATAATTATTTTTGATTTAAAGTTTTTCCCCTCAAAAAACAGGCTGTTGGCTTTGCCCTTCTGTTTTCTATTGGCCCTTTGCTTCAAAGGAGAGCTTTTCCAGCAGGCGGCGCTCTTTTGCAATCTGTCTTTTTGCCTGGGCAAGGGCTTTTTTCACCAGTTGGGGCGCTGTTCCTCCTATGCTTTTTCTTCTGCTCACAACGCTTTCCAGGGTAAGAAAATCGTAAATATCCTTTTGGATGTTTTTGTCGAATCGGGTAAGCTCCTCAAGGGAAAGCTGCTCAAGCTCCTTGCCCTGGGCAAGGGCAAAGGCCACTGCTTTGCCTGCTGCATGGTGGGCCCTGCGAAAGGGCAGGCCCTTTGCTGCAAGGTAGTCGGCCAGGTCCGTGGCGTTTAAAAATCCTTGTGAAGCCGCCCGGCGCATTTTTTCTGCATTCACCTTTGTATTGTCAATCATGCGGGCCGTTACTGCAAGGCAGGCGCAAAGGGTGTCTGCTGCGTCAAAAAGGGGCGGCTTGTCCTCCTGCATATCCCGGTTGTAGGTTAGCGGCAGGGATTTCATAAGGGTCAACAGCGCCATGAGGCTTCCATATACCCGGCCTGTTTTGCCCCGCACAAGCTCGGCCACATCCGGGTTTTTTTTCTGGGGCATTATGGATGAGCCTGTGGAAACGGAATCCGAAAGGGTCACAAAGCCAAACTCCGCGCTTGACCAGAGAATTATCTCCTCGCAGAGGCGAGAAAGATGCGCCATGCAAAGGGAGGCTGCCGCACAGAACTCTATGGCGCTGTCCCTGTCTGAAACTGCATCCATGCTGTTTACAGCAACACCGTCAAAGCCCAAAAGGTTTGCCGTGTACTGCCTGTCTATGGGAAAGGTCGTTCCTGCAAGAGCCGCAGCCCCAAGGGGCAGAATGTTGACGCGGGAAAGCATCTGGTCAAAGCGCTCGCCATCGCGGGAGAGCATTTCAAAATATGCCAGAAGATGATGTGCCAAAAGCACGGGCTGGGCGCGCTGAAGGTGTGTGTAGCCGGGCAGTATTGCGCTGATGTTTTTTGTTGCAAGGGCGCAAAGGGCATCCTGCATATCACAGATGAGCCGCTGCACAAGCACAATGCGCTCCCTTAAATAAAGGCGCAGGTCCAAAGCCACCTGGTCGTTGCGGCTTCTGGCTGTGTGGAGCTTGTGGGCCGGATCGCCTATTATTTCAAACAGGCGGCTTTCAATGTGCATATGCACATCCTCCAGGGCATCCGACCACTTGAAAGCGCCTGCGGCAATCTCTTTTCCAACCTCATCCAGGCCTTTAAGGATGGCGGCCAGCTCTGCCTCGGAAATAATGGCCGCCCTGGCAAGGGTTTTTGCATGGGCTTTGCTGCCCAAAATATCGTGCCTTGCCAGATGCCTGTCTGTGGCATGGGAGCTTGTGAATTCCTCCACAAGCTTGTCCGTGGCTTCATCGAAACGGCCCTGCCAGGGTTTTTCCTGCTCTTTCATGGCGTGCGCTCTTTCAAGGATGATTTAAGGGCTGTTTTTCTGCGTGGAGATAAATTATTTTAGCCAAATCGTTGGGTGAACCAAAGCGCTTCGCCAAGAACCACCCAACCCCTCGCGTTAAAGCAAGCACCACAAAAACTTACCTATTTTGCAACTTTGCCCAACCCCTAAAACAACTACTTTTTATCATTACCTAAAAGTTTTAAGGGGAGGGGGTGCGGGGGAGGGGATTTTTT
>JAGVAW010000188.1 GCA_020060085.1 Desulfobacterales bacterium | reverse complement strand
GGATCATCCCCATAATGAATGTGGCCGCACTGCTTGCAGCGCCATGCGGTTTTGCCCGAGTCCCTGGCCCCTTCCTCCCTGTGCATGGGAAGGTCCTCAATGGCAGGCATGGCAGGCTTGTAATTTCCCATTGCGTGGCCTGCCAGTATCATCTGCTGTATTTCGCTTGTTCCTTCATAAATGGAAAAAAGCCGGGAATCCCGCAGCAGCTTTTCCACAGGGTAGAGCTTTGTGTAGCCGTATCCGGCCATTATCTGCAAGGCCTGGCTCGCCACCTCCAGGGCTGCTTCCGAGGCATACAGCTTGGCAATGGAGGCATTCACCGTTGGATCAATGCCTTTGTCCGACTCCCATGCTGCCTTCCATGTGAGCAGCCGGGATGTTTCCACCTTCTGGTACATCCGGGCTATTTTGAACTGTATGGCCTGAAACTGGGCGATTGGCATTCCAAAGGCCTTGCGTTGCTTTGCAAAGTCAATGGCATATTCCATTGCAGAGCGGGCCGCGCCAACGGCAAAGGAGCCTATGGCGGGCCGGGTGCGGGAAAAGGTTTTCATGGCAAGGTAAAAGCCTTTGCCCGGAGGCGCGAGCAAATTTCTGGCAGGCACCTTCACATTGTCAAAATGGATTCCCACGGTGTTGGAACAGCGCTGGCCCATCTTGGGGATTGCTCTGCCGCGGGTTACACCCTCCCAATCCAGCTCCACCACAAAGGCGCATATTCCCTTGTGTGCCTCTTTTGGGTCAACTGTTGCAAAAACGCTCATGTAGTCAGCAATGCCGCCGTTAGTTATCCAGTATTTTGTGCCGTTTAAAATCCAGTTGTCACCATCCTGTTTTGCCCGGCAGCGGATGCCCGAAACATCCGAGCCCATTGTTGGCTCGCTTGTGCCAAAGCACATGAGCTTGAATTCCTTGATGAGCTTTGAAAAATAGTGTTTCTTCGCCTCCTCGTTTTTGCTTAACAGCAAAGGCTCCATGCCCAGGGAATTATCAAAGATGGAGGTGGCGATTCCTGGGCAGGCTGCTGCAAACTCCTCTGTTGCAAGGCATCCTTCCAGGAGGCCGAAGCCATTTCCTCCATATTGGGCGGGAATTTCTCCGTTGACCACCCCTGCTTCCCAGGCCTTTTTGATGACTTCAACAGGGGTTTTGTCCAGGTTGTCGTACTCCCATGCAAGGGGCAGGATTTCCTTTAGAGCAAACTCCCGGCATTTTTCGCGAAGTTCTTCCTGCTTTGGGGTGAGGGAGAAATCAAGCATGAAAGCTCCTTTCCTTTGGCATTGGGGTGAACAGATAAGTTGCAGCACTAGGGGCGGATAAAGATTTTTCCGCCAGGGTGGCGATCTTCAACCCTTCCGATGACCTTTGCAATCAGGCCCTTGTCCTGCATGGCTAAAGCGCAGTCATTGGCCTGGGCCGGGTCAATTGCCAGCAAAAGCCCGCCGGAGGTCTGGGGGTCGAACATAAGATCTGCAAGGGCAAGGGCAACACCAGGGGCAATTTCAAGTTTTTTGGCGCAGTAGTTTCTCATGTTGTGGGCGCCTGCGGGCACAAGGCCCATTGTTGCAAGCTCCAGGGTGCCCGGCAGACAGGGAACCTGCTCTGCAAAAAGGTTTATCAAAACCCCGCTGCCAGCGGCCATTTCAAGGGCATGGCCAGCAAGGCCAAAGCCGGTGACATCCGTGCAGGCGCTTATGTTGTAATTGGCTGCCACCTGGGCTGCGGTCTTGTTCAAGGCCGCGGCAGTCTCCACCAGCAGGGCCACGGCATCCGGGCCTGCAAGCCCGGCCTTTATGCCTGTGGCAATTACCCCTGTGCCAAGGGGCTTTGTAAGGATGAGCCTGTCTCCAACACGGGCCGTGTTGTTTTTCAATACCCTGGCCGGATGAACAATGCCCGTAACGCTCAATCCGTACTTGAATTCCCTGTCATCCACCGAATGGCCGCCTGCCAGGGCCGCGCCTGCCTCCTCAATTTTTTCAAGCCCGCCCAACAGGGTCTGGCGTAAAATATCAAGGGGCAAATCACCCTTGGGAAAACAGACAATGTTCATGGCCGTAAGGGGCGTCCCCCCCATTGCATAGACATCCGAAAGGGCGTTGGCAGCGGCTATGCGCCCAAAGTCAAAGGGGTCATCCACAATGGGGGTGAAAAAATCTAAAGTCTGTACAAGGGCAAGCTCGTCCGTCAACCGAAAGACCCCTGCGTCATCGGCGGTTTCTCCGCCTACAATTAAATCCGGGTGGCGCTTTATGAACAGGCCTTGCATTATCTGGTCCAGATCCTCTGGACCTAATTTGGCCGCTCAACCGCTGGCCCGCACCGTCTGGGTAAGGCGCAGATTTTTTTGCTGATCATTGTCCATCGTCTGCCCGGTAAAAAACCTTTTAGGCTGCTGTTTGCCGGCATCTTTGCAGATAAGGATTTGCTTTTGATTTGCCGTTTGCCTATCTGCCCGCCATTGTCCGACTTTACACGCTCAACGCTTTCCGGTCAATGGAGGGTGTTGTTAAGGGCGCTTTCAGAGCAAAGGCACTCTTGGCAGGGCCTTTTGGATGTATGGGCAGGATTTTTGGCTTGTGCCTGGCTGCTCAAGCCCAATTCAGGGGCCTATTGATTTTTGCAGCCGCCTTGCCTGCGTTTTTGGGCCAGGCGGGTGAGGGTTTTTTGCATGGCATCTTCCACGCGGCTGGCGCACAAGCGCACAAAGGCATCATCATTGGCAGCAGTTTTGCCTTTGCGCTCAAATGTTATGGGGGCCATAATCTCCATGCAGATTTTTGTGGGAAAGGGAATGAAAAAGGGGTTGGGAAAAAAGGTTATGCCAAGCGGAAAGCTCACCATAAGAGGCCATACCCCTATGCGGAAGCGTTTTTCCAGGTTCAGGGCTTTTGCCAGCCAGCGCAGATCATCCACAATAAAAAAGGCGGCCTGCGCCCCGGCAGACACCACCGGGATTATGGGCACACCGGCCTCAAGGGCCAGACGGATATAGCCTGTGCGCTTGTTGAAAACAATTTTGTCCCTGTGCCTGAATGGCCGGAAGGCATCCTCCCCGCCGCCCGGATAGGTTATGACCTTGTGGCCGCGCGCCAAAAGCGTAAGGCCGTTTTCCTTTGTGGCGCGCACCCCTCCGGCAGCAGCAGCCAGACGGGAGACAATGGGGATGACAAGGCCTATGTCGTGCTGAAGGCCGTATGGCAGGGCATCCATTCCGTGGGCATTGTAGGCTTCTGCAAAGAAGATTCCCGTGTCAAGTGTCTGCATACCCATGGAATGATTGCCCACATACAGGGCAGGGCCTTTGGGAATCCTTTCAATGCCTTGCACAGAGGCCCGGAAATACTTTTTTAACACCCAGCCGATTTTGGGAATTAAAAGATCAATAAGAAAAGGGCTGCGGTTTTCCAGGGAATCCGGTTCAAAGCTTTTAATTGATTGGGCAAGCTCAAAAATTTCAGGTTTTGAAATCATCTTATCAAGAGGGCCTTTCTGCGGCTTCCTGCCCGGTTATTTCAGCTCCATTACCTATGCCTTGTGTCCGGTTTTTCTGATTCTTTTTAAAATGGCGGTCATGCTTTTTTGCCCAGAACCATTCCCGTGTTGCCGCCGGAGGCCACCAGCCCTTCAAACTCAAGGCCAGCATGCTCCATCCACAGGCGGATTTCATCCATCGTGTAGGTATCGCCAAAGGGGGTGCCGGTGAGCATGTTAAGGGCAAAAAGCGCACCAAAACGGGGGGCTGTGCGGTCCTGGTCCATTATAAAATCCACCACAGCAAGCCGCCCGCCGGGATTAAGCGCATCTGCACACCTTGCCACAAGTGCTTCATTTTCCTCTGGCCCGTTGATGTGGATTATGGCCGAAAGAAAAACCAGATCAAAACCAACAGGAAGCGGGTCGCAATAATAATTGCCTGCAACAACTTTTGCCCTGTCTTTAAGCCCGGCTTCGTCAAGGTATTTGCGGGTCATTTCCACAACAGGGGGCAAATCAAAAATCACTGCCAGGGCCTCTTTGCTTTCCTTTAGCATGGCAGCAGTGTAAATGCCCGATCCGCCGCCCACATCCAGTATGCGCCCATTCAAAAATCCCTTTAACAGGCCTGCCAGATGTGGCGCATGGCTTTTTGCCCTCCAGTGCATGGCTGCAATGAATGCAGCAAACCATGCTTCATCCTTTTGCGAAAGATCCTGTTTTGGGGAAGGCCCCTTTTTGACCACAGTTGTGAGATTGCTCCAGGAGTCCCACAAATGGGCCATGTGCAAAAGCCCGGCAATGTAGTCTTTGCTGTCAGCGCACAAAAGAGAGCGGCCCTCATCCGTGTTGGCAAAAAGAGAGTTTTCCTTTTTTAAAAAGCCTAAAGAGCACAACGCATTAAGAAGCCTGTCCAAAGCCCTGGGGTGGCAGTTCAATTTTTCTGCCAGCTTATCAGACGGCAGTTTTTGGCTGCCGATATGGGTAAAAAGGTCAAGCTCCACAGCCGTAAGAAGTGCGCGGCTTGCCTGAAAGGCACTGGCCGTGTGAAGAATATGGTTGGAAAGGCTTGGTTTTTCCGCTTGGGTCATAAAAAAAAGCTCCTTTTGATAAATGGCCCAAAAATGGCTTTGTTCCGGGCTATTTTGCCTGCAAAAAGTTTTGCAGGGTGTTCATGTAACCGGCCATGTCCACAAAAAATATGTCATTGTGGTTTGCGCCGGGCACCTCGTAAAAAAGCTTGCGCGGAGATGGGCAGGCATCAAAAAGGGCCTGGCCGTGGGAAAAGGGGATGATGTGATCATATTGGGCATGAATGACAAGGGTTGGAAGATTAACCGAGGCCATTTTTTTAAGATTGCCCACCGGGTCCTGCTTTATGCCAAGCATGGCAACAGGTGCGCCTATGCGCTCGAAAAGATCTATTGAGTCGGCAAAGCCCGATTCAATAACAAGCCCCTGTATGCTTTCAGGCACATTGGCGGCAATCTCCAAGGCTGGCGCGCTTCCAAGCGAGCGGCCCATGACCACAAGCGGGCCGGTGCGGCCCTCTGTCTCCAAAAAGCTTTTTGCGCCATTTAAAAAGGCATGGGCATCTGTCAGCAGGGAAAACACCGTGGGCTGGCCCTGGCTTAAGCCGTAACCCCGGTAATCGGCCACCATAAGGCTTATGGAGCGGCTTGTGAACTGGCTGGCAAGCGAGTCGTAATCCTCTGCAATTTCTCCGTTGCCATGAAAATAGAGAATATGGATGCCATCAGCCTTGGCAGGATAAAACCTGGCACAAAGAGAAGTGCTGTCATAAGCCTTGAAGGGCAAATCCCTTGCCCCCTTTGGCGGGCCGCCCAACTGGGGCCTTGGATGAAACAGAAAGCGGCTGATGAGCGGATTATCCAGTTGCAAAAGGGCGTTTTGTGACTTGTCCATGGAAAAATCCTTTTAAAAAAAGTGACTGCACCGCCTTATTTTTTGCGGGGAGAAGCTTTTTTGAAAAAACGATTCTCCCCGCACCCCCCTTCAAAAAACTTTAATTATTTTCAAAATGTTATGTGCTAAAGGCGCTTATGGCCGCCAAAGTCAAGCTCCTTAAAAAACTTAAAGATAATTTCCTGCCCATGCAAGGCGGCTATGCCAGGGTTGCAACTCAAGTTTCAATATACAACTCAATTACGATTTATTATCTAAAAGTTTTTGGGGGCGGGGGCGCGGGGGAGGGGGCTTTTTTCCAAAAAAGACCCCTCCCCCCGCACTTTTTTTGAACTTTGCTTTTTTTCCTTGCGGCCTTTGGCCCTTACCTGCGACCAGTGTGGCCTTTGGGAATGCGGCCCGTGTGCACACATTCCGAGCGCAGGCGGCGTCCCACAATGCGCTCCACCATTGCGCCTGCTTCCAGGAGCTTGTCAACATCCAGGCCCGTGTCTATGCCCATTTCATCCATCATGACAACCATGTCCTCTGTGGAGACAAGCCCGGTGATGGAAGGGTCTGCATAGTAGTATGCGCCGGTTCCGCCAACAGGCACGCCATCCACAAAGTTGGCAGGCTGTCCGCCTATGCCGCCCAAGGTGCCTTCAAAGTGGGTGATCCCCGCCTGGAGTGCTGCAAGCACATTGGCCAGTCCCCATCCACGGGTCATGTGAAAGTGCGCGATGTGAAGATCCGGGTTGGGGAATGCATCCAGCACCATGGAGAAGTATTCGTAAACCTTATCCGGCGGCGCGCTTCCATCATGATCCGCGTGCTCGATGTCGTCTGCGCCGATATCAAGCCAGCGCTTTGTGAACTCCACGGCCTTTTTAAGCTCTGTTGGGCCTTCAATGGGGCAGCCCCAGATGGTGGAAACCGTGCCGCACACCTTCAATCCCGCTTCATGGGCCTTGGGGATGATGTCCTCGCACATTTTCCAGTATTCTGCCAGGCTTATGCCGGAGTTGGTTCTGTGGTGGCTCTCGGAGGTGGAGACCATGAACAGGATGCGGTCCGGGCCTACGCCCTCCTTGCGGGCCTCAATGGCGCGCATGGCGGCTTTTTCGCGGATGGTGATGTTGCTGATGACAACATCGTCTATAAGACCCTTGACCTTCTTGCTGCTGCGAAGGCGCTTCATCAGCTCGTCTGCATCCTTGAACTGGGGCATGAGCTGGGGCGGGCCGTAGTTGGTGATCTCCATGTGTTTGACACCTGCCTGAATGAGCTTTTCCGCCACCCAGAGCTTGGCATCTGTGGGGATGAATTTCTCCTCGTGCTGAAATCCGTCCCGAACAGTAATGTCGCCTATGACCACCTTCTTGGGATACTTCAGTTGCGCCATGCGTGTATTCTCCTTTTTGGCAATGTTATCCCCCCTGTAAAATTCCGTGAGCAGGCGTTTTTTTTGCCCGGCAGACGGACTTGTCCACTATATGGCAGCTAAAAACGAAGGTTGCCGAAAGAAGGCTCGCCGATGGGTTCAAGCAGGCTCACTTCCAGAGCCATGACAAGCCATTTTCTTATTTCATCGAATTTAAGCACTCTGTCATTGTAGAGGCGCGCGCCGCAGTAAAATGGATGGGCCTCGCCGCCGTACTTTTCCGCCATCTTTTCGCGGAATGCCTGCTTTTCCGGCTCCTGCATGGGCTTTCCGGCTGCCTCGCGCTTTTTCTCCTCAATTGTAAGAAGAACCGAAGCAGCGGAAAGGCCGCTCATGACCGAGGTGCGCGAGCGCATGGTGTGAAAGAGAAAGTGGGGCCTGTATGCCCTGCCGCACATTCCGTAGTTGGCAGCCCCGTGATCCGGGCCTATGGCCACCTGTATGCGCGGTACCTGGGCGCAGGCCACGGCCCGCACCATGTCTGCACCGTACTTGCCTATGCCCTCGTGTTCCGAGGCAGAACCCACCATGTAGCCGGGCGAGTTCTGGAGAAAGAGCAGCGGAATTTTCTCGTGGCTGCAACGGATTATCCATTCTGTTGCCTTGCGGGCCGACTGGGTGAAGATGATGCCTGCGCCGTTGGATGCAATCACGCCAACAGGGATTCCGCCGATGCGCATCTTGCCGCAAACAATGTTGTCGCCCCTGCCCCTTGCATATTCCTTTTTGTATTCCAGAAAAATGCCGCCATCAGCAAGAGCAGGCAGAATCTCGCGGATGCGTATGCCCTGGTAGATGTTCACGGGCAGATTTTCGTAGATGCTTTCCGGCGGCAGCTTGGGGGCCTGGGGATCTTCCCGGTGGATTAGCGGCCTGCGGGGTTTTTCCATGGAAAGAAGCTCCCGCACTTTGCCAACTGCCTCGTCCTGGCTTTTGCAGAAGTGGTCTGCGCCGCCGGAAATGCCTGTGTGCACCTTTGCTCCGCCCAAATCCTCTGCGCTTATGACCTCGCCCGTTGCAGCCTTAACAAGGGGCGGCCCGCCCAAAAAGGAGTAGGCCAGTTTGTCTATCATCACGGCTTCGCAGGCCATGAACACTATGTAAGCCCCGCCTGCCGTGTTGCCGCCCGTGGAAAGGGTTATCTGCTTTAGCCCCTTGGCGCTCATGCGGGCCATGTTGTAGAAAATGGAGCCGAACTGCTGGTCATCCGGGAAGATTTCTGCCTGCATGGGCAAAAAGGCTCCTCCGGAATCGGATATGTAAACGCAGTTCAAGCCGCAGCGCTCGGCAATGGCCTGGGCGCGCATGTGCTTTTTCAAGGTTATGGGGAAATAGGTGCCTGCCTTTATTCTGGAGTCATTGGCAAGAATGAGTGTCCAGTTGCCGTGGATTTTGCCAAGCCCGAACACAAGCCCGCCGCATGGCACATCCTCCACTTCCGGATAGTTCATTCCAAACCCGGCTATGACGCCAAGCTCAAAAAAATCCGTTGCCGGGTCTATGAGCTGGCCTATAAGCTCGCGCACGGGTTTTTTGCCCTGCTTGGCAAGGCGCTCAACAGCCTTCTGGCCGCCGGGCTGCATGGCCTTGTCCATGAGAGCTGCCAATTCTTTTTCCTGGGCTTCCCAATGCAGACGGTTTGTTGTTTTTGCATCATCGGGCATGATTTTATTTTCCCTTATATTGGGGTTTGCGCTTTTCACGAAAAGAGGCAAGGCCTTCAAGCCTGTCCTGGGTGGGTATGGTAAGCCAGTATGCGTTGCTTTCAATGGCAAGGCCAGTGCTTATGTCTGTTTCAAGGCCCTGGTTTATGGCGTACTTGGCCTGGGTTATGGCAATCGGGCCGTTTTCACATATCTGCCCGGCCATTTCCAGGGCGCTTTCCATGAGCTTGTCTGCAGTAACAGCCCGGTTGATGAGGCCTATTTTAAGAGCCTCATCCATTTTGAGCGTGCGGCCGGTGAAGATAAGTTCCTTGGCAAGGCCCCTGCCGATGAGCCTGGGCAGGCGCTGGGTTCCGCCTGCTCCGGGGATTATGGCAAGCTTGGTTTCGGTAAGGCCCATTATGGCGCTGTCTGCTGCAATGCGTATGTCGCAGGCAAGGGCAAGCTCCGTGCCTCCGCCAAAGGCTGCGCCGTTTATGGCGGCGATTACGGGCTTTGGCAGGTTTTCTATTGATGTGAAAAGGTTGCGGATTGTGAAGATGAACTCCCGCACCTGGGCCTCGGAAAGGGTGGCCCGCTCCTTTAAATCTGCTCCTGCGCAAAAGGCCTTGTCACCTGCGCCGGTAATGACAACGCAGCGCACTTCATTGTCAAAGCGCACCTTATCCACCTTTCCGGCAAGGGCT
>JAGVAW010000333.1 GCA_020060085.1 Desulfobacterales bacterium | reverse complement strand
GCTGTTTTAGGTTTGATGAGGTTTGCCTTTGTCATCAAAGCTTTCTTATATAATGACGCAGCGCGTCATCCTTGTCAAGGGTTTTTTGCACAGGATTTTTTCCCACAGGCAGAAAATGGGCCGGGCGATAAAAAACAAAAGGCCTTAAAACCTGGGGCGGCACGCTGTGGGTATTGTGTGAAAAGCGCATTTATGCTACAAGGATGAGCAACAGGTGGGCATAGTCCAGAGAGCCGGTGTGTCTGCAAATGCCCGGAGTAATTAGGGCGGCAAAACTTCATCCACAAGACAAAAAGCGGGGCTTTATATGAAAAAATTCTTTTTGCCAATTCTTTTGTCAATTGTCTTTTTAGTGCCCGGCCTTGACCTTGCACAGGCCCAAAATCCAAGGGTGGTGCTTGAAACAAGCCAGGGCATTATTGAGATAGAGCTTTTTGCAGACAAGGCCCCGATTTCGGCCAAAAATTTTTTGGAATATGTTGATGCCGGGCTTTACAACGGAAAGATTTTTCACCGTGTCATTAAAGGCTTCATGATTCAGGGCGGCGGTTTTGATGCCAACATGAATCAGGCAGAAACCGGGCAGCCCATAAAAAACGAGGCGACAAACGGCCTGAAGAACAAAAGGGGTACCCTGGCAATGGCGCGCACCTCTGTGGTGGACAGCGCAACAGCCCAGTTTTTCATCAACCTTGTGGACAATGCGTTTTTAGACCATAAGGAGCCAACGCCAAAGGGTTTCGGGTATGCTGTTTTCGGACAGGTGATGAATGGCATGGATGTGGTGGATGCCATTGCAAAAGTACCCACAACTTCAGCCGGGCAGCATTCCGATGTGCCGGTCAGCCCGGTTACAATTATCAGCGCCCGCCGGGCAGAAACCGTTACGGACGCAACCCCGTAAAGCAGGGCATGGAATTTGAGTCAGTATCCCGTAAGCCGGGCAAAAAGCCCATCCTTATTTAATATGCAGTTGGCAGCAGCAAAAAAGCTGAATGCCTTTTAAAGTAATTTTTTAAGCCATTTATCGGAAAAGGAAAGTTAGGACATGAAAAATCAGTTCATAGAGCGTTTTCTGGAAACATTGCAAAGCCAGATAAGTTCATCCCATTCCTTAAAGGAAAAGCTTGTGGCCCTGGTTGTGGGCGCAGTTGTTTTCCTGCTTGTTGTACCGGTGGCTCTGGCGGTTCTGGCCGGTGCCCTTACATCGTGGATTCCCATACCCTGGCCGGGCCTTCTGGAAACATCCGTTGCCTTTTTAGGTTTCTGGGGAGGGCTGTTTTTTCTGGGATGGGCTATTTTGACAAGGTTTCTGGCCGGCAGAGAGGATGCTGCGCCCCTGGCCCCCTATTCACGGCTTATAACCACCGGCCCATACCAGTGGACAAGAAGCCCCATTGAGCTTGGCCTTTTGCTCTATTACCTGGGCATGGTCACTTATTCGGCCAACCTTGCAGCAGGTTTGCTTGCCTGCTTGCTGGCTACAGGGGTCATTTTCTGGTATCAGCGCAATTACGAGGAAAACGAGATGGAAGAGCGTTTTGGCGAGGCCTATCGCCAATATTGCGAGAAGACGCCACCTCTTTTCCCCAGGCTCTGGTAGTTGTTGAACGAAAAAGCCTTTGGAGCCTGGGTCTTGCCAAAAACACAAGGCTCCGGCTCCAAAGGCATTTCCATTAGAACCCATCTCAAAGACAGGTATCTTCTGCAGTTGGCTGCAAAAAAAAAGGGGGGGCCATGAAAAGGGTTGTTTTTAATCAGAAAGGCGGGGTGGGAAAGTCCACCATCGTGTGCAATCTGGCAGCTCTTTGTGCAGCAGCAGGCAGAAAGACCCTGGTTGTGGACCTGGACCCCCAGCAGAATGCAACCCAGTATCTTCTGGGTTCCGCCGGGCGTGAGCCGACTGTTACCATGGCGGATTTTTTCAACGAAACCCTAAAGTTTTCCCTGCGAAAAAAAAGCCCTCAAGATTTCATCACGCCAACGCCCTTTGAAAATCTTTATCTTATGGCCGCCCATCCTGATATGCACGATCTGATGACCAAGCTTGAATCGCGCTACAAGATTTACAAGTTAAGGGAGGCCTTGGAGGAGCTTTACGGATTCGGGTCCATATTCATGGATACCCCTCCGGCGCTCAATTTCTATACCCTTTCAGCCCTGATTGCCGCAGACACCTGCCTTATTCCCTTTGACTGCGATGAATTTTCCCGCAAGGCTCTTTACAGCCTTCTGGAAAGCGTGCGCGAAATCCAGCAGGATCACAACCCAACCCTGGTGGTGGAAGGCATTGTGGTGAACCAGTTTGTGGCGCGGGCCAATTTGCCTGCAAAAATGGTGGCCGACCTCAAGGCCGAAGGCCTGCCCATTCTGGAAGCCTTCCTCTCCACATCCGTGAAGATAAAGGAATCCCACGAAAAGTCCTTGCCCATGGCCTACCTTGATTCCGGCCACAAGCTGGCCCAGGAATATGCAGCCCTATATCAATGCCTGGAAGGCAGGCCATGATGGCAATGGCCTGAAGCAAAACCTCTTTTTGGCGGGGAGGGGTTCTTTTAAGCAAATCCCCTCCCTCACATGGCTTGTTTTACTTTTCTGGGACAAGAACAATTTCAATGCGCCGGTTCTGGCTGCGGCCTTGGGCCGTATCATTTGAAGCAACCGGCCGGTGATAGCTGTATCCCGATGCTGCCAGGCGTTTTGGGTCAAGCCCTGCCTGCTCGCCCAAAAACCTCACCACTGCTATTGCCCTTGCAGCAGAAAGCTCCCAGTTGGTGGGAAAGGTTGCAGCCAGGGCCTGGCTTATGGGCACATTGTCTGTATGGCCCTCCACAAGTATTGAATGGTCCATGTTGTCTTTGAGGCTTGGGGCAATCCGCCTTAAAAGCTCGCGGCCCCGTGGATTTATGCTCGCAGAACCGCTGTCAAAAAGAATCTTGTCCACAAAGGTTACGGTAAGCCGCCCCTTGATTTCCTGAATCAGAATTTCCTTGTCTGCTATTTCCTGCTTCAGGCTTGCCTCAATGGATTTTTTGGTGGCCTCAACCCTTTCTATGACAGTCCTCTGGGCATCCACGACGCTTACTGTTGTGTCCAACTCCCTTTTTAAGTCATCAATCCTTCCCGAAAGCAGGGCATTGGCGTTTTCCAGATCAAGTTTTTCCTGTTCAAGGATGCTCTGCTGCCTTTGAGCTTCCCGGTAACGGCTTTCATGGCTGGAAACAACATCAAGGCAGTCCTGCTGGGCCTGAAGAGCATCAATGACTTCCTGACTTTTTTGGGCCAGCAGGCTTTGGCATTGTGCAAGGCTTTGGTCTGCCATTGCCTGTCGGGTCTCAAGGTTCTGGTAGTCTGTTTTGGAAACACAGCCACCTGCCGCAACGCATAGACAAACAAAAATAAAAAAAGTTTTCCCCATGGTAATCTCCATGCCACATGTTTTTGAGAAATTTAAAGGCAGCCCCTGCAATGGGGCTTATGCGTCAAATCTCTCCGGCCTGTTGAAGGATTTTTCCTGTTTTTACTTCCAAAGGTGCGGGCCTGTTTTTGTTTCTTAAAGATTCACAACCCTGGATATGTCATCAAGGGACTGGGACATGAAAAAATCCATATCCACAGAAAGGGTTATGGCGCTGTTGGGGCAGGCATCCACGCAGCGGCCGCAGCCCCGGCATTCCTGGCTGATGACAGCCTGCCCGTCTTCCAAAGAAATGGCATTTGCAAAGCATACGCCTTGTGTGCAGGCACCGCAGCCAAGGCAGTCATTGCCCACTGTTACGGAAACACCCGGAGCCCTGTGGATTTTTTTGGCCAGTCGCTCGGCAACATAGGGAATGCCGCGGGTTATGCAGCAGCAGGGGCAGCAGTTGCATATGGTAAGGAGTTTTTCGCCAGGAGAAATTCCAAGCCATACCGTATCCAGTTTGCTTTTGCCGATAAAGTGGACAAGGCCCTTTTCACGGCAGGCAGCCAGATGTTCCTTGGCCTGTTGCGCCGTAATCTTTTCTGCCCATTCCGGATTTATATCCCTGGCAGGCTCTCCGATAAAGAGGCATCCGTATTCAACAGGGTAGTCTTTGCATTGGGCCGACAGCCTGCAAATGCAGAACTTCATCAGATAAATGTCCTGGGTCTTTTCCAGAAAATGCTCGGCAAGGGAGGAGGGCAGAACCGTCTGCTCCGGCTCATCCAAAGGACGGTTTATTGTAACGCTCCGATCCGGAGGCAGGCAGATGAGGTGATCCCCTTCAAAAAAAAGTTTTTCCACAGCCCGGCCCAGGCCGGGAAGCCTTGTGGCCCGCATTTTCTTCATGTCCTTTATAAAGGCCTTGCGGATAAAGCTTAATGTCCAGTTAGGTCGGGACATGGCGGCTCCTTAAAACATAAGGTGTTGGACCAACTCTGTTCAAACGGTGAATGGAAGCCCAAAAAATTTTTGGATAAACAATAATACCGAAAAGCTTTTCAAGTCAACGCAAGACAGGGCGGATAATAAACAAAAGCCCTTTTAATGGATTGCAGCCGGCCTTTTGGACAATGCCTGCTGAAACTTGCCTGCCCATTATGCAGGTTAAAAAAACCTTTGGGACGGACAATTTTTTGTGCCGGAGATTTTTTGTTTGTGCTTATGGGGATTGAAACCCGGCGGCCAAGCTGTTATGATTATCAATTGAAACCTTTTGGAGGCGAAAGTTTTTCAAGATGTCAAAATCCGATAAAATCCGTTTGGGATGGTGGGTAGCAGCCATTTTTGTGTTGAGCGTCCTTGGCGTTTGTGGATGGTATCTTGCCGGGCGCATGGAAAAAAAACAGCCGCTCTTTGAACAACTTCAGATACCTGCATATTTTGGAGAGAGTACAACAATATCCGGCAGGATTGAGGATGCAGACAGCGGCCTGGACAGTTTTTCCGTAAGCATTGTGATTCAGGGCGTTGGCGAGCAGGCTCTTGCCCAAAGCGACTTTGCCTCATCTTCCTTTTTCGTGAAAAGCTCCAACAGGGAAGCGCAGTTCCAGGTTATGGTGGAGCCGAAAAAACTTGGCCTGGCAGACGGCCAGGCCATTATACGCCTTACTGCAAACGATGCCTCATGGCGGAATTGGGGCAAGGGCAACATCGCTATTACCGAGATACCTATCACTATTGACACCCGTCCGCCTTCCATCAGCATTTTGACCCGCCAGCATAATCTCAACCAAGGCGGGGCAGGGCTCATCATTTACAGGGTTAACAAGCCGCTGAAAAAAGATGGTGTTCTGGTGGGGGATATTTTTTATCCGGGCCATGCCGCAAGTCAAAAAGACCCTCTTACCCGGCTGGCTTTTTTTGCCCTTACCCATGAGCAGGGGCGGGGAACGCCAATGGTCCTTGAGGCTGTTGACATGGCCGGCAACCAGTCACGCATAGGGTTTTACAACCATATCAACAACCGCCGCTTTCCTCACGATACGCTCAACATCAGCGATTCCTTTCTTTCGCTTATTCTGCCGCGCTTTGAACCGCTGCCCGGTGCAGATGCCCAGAGCACGCCCAAGGAAAAGTTTTTGATAGTGAACAACCTTTTGCGCCAGGCAAATGAAGACCTTTTCCGTAAAACGACCCAAAAAACAGAGCCGGAAATGCTCTGGAGCGGGATTTTCGGGCGGCTTCCCAATGCTGCCAACCGGGCGGGCTTTGGAGACAGGCGCAGTTACCAATATGATGGAGAAATAATTGACGAGCAGGTGCATCTGGGGGTTGACCTGGCATCCCTGGCCCTTTCGCCGGTTCCTGCATCCAACGCCGGAAGGGTTGTGCTGGCCCAGGATGTGGGTATATACGGTCTTACGGTGATGCTTGATCATGGTTATGGCCTGTTCACCCATTACAGCCATCTTTCCAACATGGCTGTGGAAGTTGGCCAGCTTGTTGAAAAAGGGCAAATTTTGGGCAATACGGGTACCACGGGTCTGGCGGTTGGAGATCATCTGCATTATGGAGTCATGGTTGGGCCAACCTTTGTAAGTCCCCTTGAATGGTGGGATGAAAACTGGATAAAGAACAATGTTGCGGACAAAATTGCCCAGGCCCTTAATCCGGAACAAAATCAATAAGGAAAGAAGATGAGCGCGCACAAGGTGGTAAAAACCTACGAACAGATAAATGCGAAGATAAAGGCCGGAAGCGTTGTTGTTGTTACAGCCGATGAAATGGTTGACATTGTTCGGGAGAGAGGGGCGCAAGAAGCTGCCCGAACCGTTGATGTGGTAACCACAGGAACATTTGCCCCCATGTGCTCTTCGGGCGCTTTTATAAACTTCGGGCATTCAAGCCCAACCATCAAGGCTTCCCATGTTTGGTTCAACAATGTTCCGGCTTATGGTGGCATAGCTGCGGTGGACTGCTATTTAGGAGCTACCGAGCCGACTGTCGAAGACCCCCTGAATCTTGTTCACCCCGGCGAGTTCAACTACGGCGGAGGCCATGTCATTCACGATCTGGTGGCGGGCCGGGCAGTCGAGCTGCGGGCAACATCCTATGGAACCCAGTGCTATCCACGGCGGCACATGGAAAAGACAGTCACCCTTGCGGATCTTCCCTACGCTGTGCTGTGCAATCCCAGAAATGCCTACCAGAACTACAACTGCGCCATAAACCTGGGCAAAAAGATAATCTACACATACATGGGCGTGCTAAAGCCCAATGTCGGTAACGCCAACTACTCCACAGCAGGGCAGTTGAGCCCTCTTTTCAACGATCCGTACCTTAAAACCATAGGCCTTGGCACAAAAATTTTTCTGGGCGGAGGCACCGGCTTTGTCACATGGTGGGGCACCCAGCATAATCCGGATGCGCCACGAAACGAGCTGGGCGTGCCCATAAAACCTGCCCAGACGCTCATGGTCATGGGCGATCTCAAGCAGATGGATCCCCGCTGGCTGGTAGGCGCAAGCCTTGTGGGTTATGGATGCTCGCTTTCGGTGGGCATAGGCATTCCCATACCCATATTAAATGAGGAAATGGCCCTTCATACAGGCATTTCAGATGAGCAGATTGTCACCCAGATTGTTGATTACAACTCCGATTATCCTTCCGGAAAGTCCAAAAGCCTGGGTTTTGTGAACTATGCCCAGCTAAAGAGCGGCTCCATTGAGTTTGAAGGCCAGAGCGTGCCAACGGTCCCGCTTTCTTCAATGATACGGGCCAGAGAAGTTGCCGATACGCTAAAGCAATGGATCAAGGGCGGGCAGTTTCTGCTTACAGAACCCCAGATGCCTTTGCCCGGACCCAAAACAAAGGCATAAGTTTTTAGGCACAGGCTGCACACACAAAAAGGCATGGCGTCAGGGCCAAAAATGACCCTGTCCGCGCTTATCCGCCAAAATTTGCTGCAACAGGAAAAAAAAGGAGAGCAAATCCCTTGAAATCCTCCGAAAAAACAGGTGCGCCCCAAACTGAAGACCATGCGCCGCGCACAAAATCCAAATTAAGGGAAAACATAGAGGCCCTTGTTATTGCCATTCTGCTTGCCCTTTTTATCCGGGCCTTTGTTGTTCAGCCTTTTAAAATTCCCTCCGGGTCCATGATTCCAACCCTTTTGGTGGGGGATCAGATATTTGTCACAAAGTTTGCCTATGGAATAAGGATGCCCTTCACAAACAAGGTGCTAATCCCCACCGGAATGCCGGAGCAGGGAGACATTGTTGTTTTCAAGTATCCGGAAAATCCTTCCCAGGACTTCATAAAGCGGGTGGTGGCTGTTGAAGGCGACATGGTGGAGATGAAGGACCGGGTGCTCTATGTTAATGGCGAACCTTATGATGATTCTGAATTTACAATGTACACAGACTCTTATAGGATTGCTGTAACTCAGCCGGGCAAGGTGAATTTTTCGCCGATCAAAGTGCCCGCGGGCAGCATTTTTGTCATGGGCGACAACCGGGACAACTCCCACGACAGCCGGTACTGGAGCAACACCCATTTTGTGGATTACAGCCTTTTGCGGGGCAAGGCCGTGTGTATTTATTTTTCCTTTGATAAGGATATAATGAAGGTTCGATGGGGCCGCATAGGCAATCTTTTGCAATAAACCCTTTGGCGGGCCTTTTGCCCGCTCATCAGGCAGGATATTTAAGGCATGGAGCTACCCGGAAAAGACCTTTTGGATATGGAATCGCTTTCCAGGGATCATATTTCGCGGATTCTCGACACTGCCGAGACTCTGCGGGAAATCTCCGAGCGGCCCATAAAAAAGGTGCCCATTTTGCGGGGCAAAACTATTGTTTTGTTCTTCCACGAGCCATCCACCCGCACAAAGACATCTTTTGATGTGGCAGCCAAGCGACTTTCCGCAGATACCCACAGCCTTTCCCAAAGCACATCCAGCCTTACCAAGGGCGAAACCCTTGAAGACACGGCAAAAACCCTTGAGGCCATGCACCCGGATGCCATTGTCATAAGGCATTCATGCTCCGGTGCGCCCCACCAGATAGCCAGGCTGGTCAAATCCTCTGTCATCAATGCGGGAGACGGACTGCATGCTCATCCCACCCAGGCCCTTCTGGACCTCCTCACCGTGCGGCGAAGAAAAGGCCGCATTGAGGGCATTAACATCTCCATTGTGGGGGATATTGCCCACAGCCGTGTGGCCCGCTCGGACATTGCCGCTTTTTCCAAAATGGGCGCAACCGTAACAATATGCGGCCCGCGCACAATGATTCCTGCGGGCATTACGCAGCTTGGCTGCAGCGTGATCCATAATGCGGACAAGGCTGTTGAAGGGGCGGATGTTGTGATGATGTTGAGAATCCAGAAGGAAAGACTCAAAAGCGCGCTCATGGCCTCTGAGCGCGATTATGCAGTTCATTTCGGACTTAATTCAAGGCGGATGCGTCTGGCAGCGGATGACGCCATAATCATGCACCCAGGGCCTTTAAACCGTGGTGTTGAAATAGCGCCCGATGTGGCGGACGGACCAAACTCCGTTATTCTTGAGCAGGTGGAAAACGGCGTGGCCGTAAGGATGGCAGTGCTCTATATGCTTTTGGGAGGAAAGCCCCATGCGCCTGAAAATTAAAGGGGGCCATGTGGTCTGCCCTTGCAACGGGATTGACAGGCCCATGGATCTGCTTGTGAAAGACGGCCTGATTGCAGCCTGCGGCGAAGATGCCGCCCGTGAGGAAAGTGCAGACAGAGTTATTGATGCCGCTGGAATGCACATTCTTCCGGGGCTTATGGATATGCATGTGCATCTGCGCGAGCCGGGAGAGGAATACAAGGAAAGCATAGAAACCGGCACCCTGGCAGCAGCAAGGGGCGGCTTTACGGATATTGCCTGTATGCCCAACACCAAGCTTGTCAACGACAACCCTTCCGTTACTGCCTATATCCTTGAAAAAGCCCGGCAGGCAGCCCATTGCCGGGTTCATCCCGTGTGCGCCATAACGCCGGGGCTTTGCGGAAAAGGCTTGTGCGAGCTGGGCCTTATGGCCTCCGCCGGAGCGGTTGCCGCAAGCGATGACGGAAAAAGTGTTGCAGATGCCGGCCTTATGCGCCGGGCGCTTGAATATGCAGCCACCTTCAACCTGCCGGTTTTGTGCCACTGCGAAGATTTATCCCTGTGTGAAGGCGGGGTAATGCACGAGGGCAGGGTTGCCACGGCAATGGGCCTTGCAGGAATACCTTCTGCTTCAGAATGGCTCATTGTGGAGAGGGATATTGCCCTGGCGCACATCACCGGTGCTAAAGTCCACATCTGTCATGTGAGCACCCGGCAGAGCGTGGAGGCCATCCGGCACGCAAAGGCAAGAGGAATCCCTGTAACCGCAGAAACCGCCCCCCACTACTTTACGCTCACCCACAGGGCTGTTGCAGGTTACAACACATTTGCCAAGGTTAACCCTCCGTTAAGGGAGCCGGCAGATGTGGATGCCATCATAGAGGGCCTTGCTGACGGCACCCTTGATGTCATTGCAACGGATCATGCCCCCCACAGCCCAACAGAGAAAGCTGTGGAGTTCGACCTTGCGGCCTTTGGCATGGTGGGTCTGGAAACAGCCATTCCCCTTGCATTGGCCCTGGCGCATAAAAAAATCCTTACCCTTATGCAGCTTGCAGAAAAAATGACGAAAAACCCCCGCTCCATTTTAAACATCGATTCACCGGGAATTCGTGTTGGCGCTCCGGCTGACATCACCATTCTTGATATAAACCGAAAAGTTAAGGTTACTCCTAAAGCTTTTGCATCCAAAAGCAAAAACACACCTTTTGGAGGGATGGAGTTGACCGGAGCCGTTGCAGCCACCATTTTTGGGGGGCGGATGGTTTTTGATGCTCTTTAGCAGGCAGCCAGTTAAATTATGACAAAGGAATCCAAAGCCCGTATTCTTGTTGTGGATGACGAGCGCGGCATGCGCGAGTTTTTAGAGTTCATGCTTGCCCGCAAAGGCTATGAGGTAAAGTGCGCCCAAAGCGGGACCCAGGCCCTTGAAATGCTTGAAAAGGAATCCTGGGACCTTTTGCTGTGCGACATCCGCCTGGGCGACATTTCCGGCCTGGATGTGTTAAGGCAGGCCCGCTCGTTGAGCCCAGCCCCGGTGGTCATAATGATCTCCGCCTTTGCCAGCACCCAGACAGCGGTGGAGGCCATGAACGAAGGGGCTTACGACTACATTCCCAAACCCTTTGACAATGATGAGCTTGTCCAGACAATAGCAAATGCGCTGGAGCGCCGGACCCTGGAGCGCGACAAGGAGCACCTGAACAAAGAGCTTGCCCAGACCCGCCATTTCGGCAGGCTGGTGGGCAACAGCAAGGCCATGAAAAAGGTGTACGAGCTTATCCGGCTGGCTGCTCCCACCAAGACCAATGTGCTCATAACCGGCGAATCCGGAACCGGCAAGGAGCTGATTGCAAGATCCCTGCACGATTTAAGCCCCCGTTGCGACAAGCCTTTTGTGGTCATCCACTGCGGCGGTATTCCCGAAACCCTGATGGAAAGCGCCTTGTTCGGCCATGTGAAAGGCTCCTTCACCGGGGCCACCCAGGACAGGAAGGGCCTTTTTGAGGCTGCCAGCGGAGGCACAGTTTTTCTTGACGAGGTGGGCGAGCTTTCCCTTCCCATCCAGGTCAAGCTGCTTCGGGTAATTCAGCAGCGCTCCTTTTCGCCTGTGGGGTCCACCCATGATGTGGAGGTGGACATCCGCATCATCTCCGCCACAAACAAGGTGCTGGAAAACGAGGTAATTGAAGGCAACTTTCGGGAAGACCTCTTTTACAGGCTCAATGTCATTGAACTGCGTGTTCCGCCCCTGCGCGAGCGCCGCGAGGATTTGAGGCTTCTGGCCCAGCATTTTCTGGAAAAGTATGCCAAGGACATGGGCAAGAAAATAGACAAGCTTTCCTCCTATGCAATTGATCTTTTAAACCGCTACGATTTTCCCGGCAATGTGCGGGAGCTGGAGAACATAATCGAGCGAAGTGTGGCCCTTTCCACCACAAACATCGTTCTGCCGGAAAGCCTTGCCCTCTCCACCCACCGCAAAACAAAACTATCCGCCCGTGCAGAAGCTTCCTCCTGGGCAGGCGCAATGGATCTGCCGCTGCATGAAGGGGACATTGACACTGTTTTGTCCAATGTGGAAAAAGCTTACATTGACAAGGCAATGGAGCTTTCAGGAGGGGTCAAGCACAAGGCTGCCAAGCTTTTGGGCATAAGCATGGATTCCTTTAGATACCGTTACGGGAAATACCATCCCGAATCATAGAATGCCTGTCCCTGGTGAAAATGCCCTTTATGCGGTGAAAATAACCGCCCACAATCTCCCGTTCTGCCTGCAACCTGTTTTTGGCTGGTGGTATTAAATTGCCAAAGCGCCTGCCAGCAATGCTTTTGAAGTATAATTGAAGGGAATGGCAGGTTCTGGCACGCATTATGCTTTCTTATCAGGGCAACGGCAAGAGGCATGA
Source organism: Desulfobacterales bacterium (assembly GCA_020060085.1). Classification (GTDB taxonomy): domain Bacteria; phylum Desulfobacterota; class Desulfobacteria; order Desulfobacterales; family Desulfatibacillaceae; genus JAGVAW01. Next base: position 1,679 of record JAGVAW010000333.1, on the reverse strand, counting down.
AGAACCGGATAAAAATTTATGCAGGATCGGGGTTTTCCCGGGTAATTTACACCACATCTAAAAGGAGGGACACACCATGATGCAGAAACTGACCCGCAAGGACAAAGGCTTCACCCTTATCGAACTGATGATCGTCATCGCGATTATCGGCATCCTGGCAGCCATCGCCATTCCTAACTTCATCAGCTACCGCGAGCGTTCATACAATGCCGCAGCCAATGCTGATGCAAAGAATGCCTACACCGCAGCCCAGGCCTATTTCACCGACAACCCCACAGGCACCGCATCTCTTACCAACCTTCAATCATATGGCTATGTGCAGAGCGCCAATGTTACCACAACCGCTTCCGGCACACAGGCTGCTTTGGCAATCACGGCAAAGCACAACGCCTCCACAAGGACCTATTCTGTAAATGCCTCTGGAACCATTACCTACTAAAGGTTTTGGCAACATAGTGTAGCAAAAAGTTTGTACAGGCAAAAAAGGCGGGAAAGCCAAAACTTTCCCGCCTTTTATTTTTTTCCACAATAGCTGCAATGGATTAAAACCAACCAAAAAATGACTCTCAATTCCTTTAAACCTGATACCTTGGGCAGCCTTATGAGAAATGATAAAACTCTTTCATATCTTGGCTGGATAGTTGTTTTTTGTTTTGCCTTTGGCAGCTTTGCCTATGTCACGGCAGATCCTGACCTGTGGGGGCATGTCAGGTATGGTGAGGATATCTGGCAGCATAAGTCTCTGCATAAAACCGATCCATACTCATATGTGGCTTTCGGCCTGCCGTGGATCAACCACGAATGGCTGACCGAGCTTGCCTTTTATGGCCTGTGGGCGACTTTTTCATCCAACGGACTGCTGCTTTTCAAGGCTCTTGTCGGGCTTGCAGTTGCTTTTCTTGTAATGCGAACAAGCGGCATGGAGCAGTTTGTCCCTTTAATCAGGGCTGGCTCGGTGCTGTTGTGCCTGGCTGCTGCATCACGGGCTTTTATGGTCCGCCCCCAGCTTTTTTCTGTTCTGCTTTTTGCACTGTTTTGGTTTGTATTGCATGGCTATTTTATTAAAAAAGAAAATCGGCTTTACCTTTTGCCCCTTTTAATGGCCCTGTGGGTCAACTTTCATGGCGGCTTCCTCATGGGGCTGGCTGTTATGGGAGCAGTTGCGGCAGGAGAAAGCCTTGCAGCAATATGGTTGCCTTCCAGCCGGTCAAGAGCAATCAAGCTCTGGTTCTGGTTTTTGGTTTGCTGGGCAGCAACCCTTCTTAATCCTTATGGTTGGGACCTGCATATCTGGCTTTCACAAAGCCTTTCTTACTCCAGGCAGATAACTGAATGGATGCCCATTTCACTTTCCATCCTGGATCATTGGGAGATAAAGCTTATAACGATTCTTTTTTTGGTTGCCTCAATATACAACGGCAAAAAAAACAGGCCCTGGGAGATAGCCGTCATGCTGCTGCTTTTATATGCAGCATGGAAGCACCAGAGGCATTCACCCTTTCTTGGCATAGTGGCAGCCCCGTTTCTTGCATCATCACTTTCAGCATTATGGAACAGCAAATTTAAAAATCGCTTAAGTGCTTCCATCACACCCAGATCCCGCGCCTGGATAGCCGGGCTTATGCTCTTTGCCTGCCTGTGGTTTGCAGGCCGGGGGATAGCAATTTACAGCGCGACAG
>JAGVAW010000206.1 GCA_020060085.1 Desulfobacterales bacterium | reverse complement strand
CGCACACGGCAAAAACATGAAAGGTGCCATCCCAGCCTTCAAGGTGGGTCAGGGATTTTTCCTGCAAAACCCTATCATTTGCAAGCAGGCAGTCCTGCTGGCTGCTCCTGGGGCCCAATGCCATGACGCAACAGGCTTCACACCTCATGAATGAAAAACCGTTCCGGGTTGTTGGTTTTATTATAAAAAAAAGGTGTTAAATCTGCTTATTCGCACCCTGCCCGGATGCCTTGGAAGCATAATACCCAATTTGTGCCAAAAAATAAAGGGATTTAGTGACTTTTTTTGCGCCCGCAAAAAAAAAGGCGGATTGGGCGAGCCGTGGGCAAGGCGCACAAGCCGGGGAGCAGTTTTTTTCTTTTCAACCACCAACGACCAGTGAGGTTCCAGTTGTTGGGATAGCTTTCGCTTCGCTCAAGCTAGCTCAACCTACGCCAAGCCTACAGGGCGGTTCCAGGGAACCGTGGGGGCAAGGCCTTGGTTGTTTTTCCCCCTCCACCAGCGTACAGGGCGGCTCCAGGGAGCCGCGGGCAAGGCGCACGAGCGAGGAATGAGGGAGCATACTTTTTGTATGTGACCGAAATTCCGATGCGAAGTGCAACACAGCCCACGGCTTCCTGGGACCGCCCTTTACACTCTTCTTGCGCCCCCTTTGCGTATGCGTTAATATGGGCGCGCAGTGCAGGGAACAAACCTTGTTGATGCACCCTCTGAAAGGGCGGATATGTTTGGCATCGGAATGCCGGAACTGCTGATCATCCTGGCAGTGGCTCTAATTGTTCTTGGCCCCAAAAAGCTTCCGGATATAGCCAAGTCTCTGGGAAAAGGCTATGCGGAGTTTCGGCGGGCCACCCAGGAGCTTAAGGACAGCCTTGACATTGAAAAGGACATCAGGAGCGTGCGCGATTCCTTTAATGGGATCAATGAGCAGCCGCCGGACGCCTCATCCGGGCAAACAGGGCCGGCCCCTGCTCCGCAGAACGCTCCGGCAGGCTTAGCCCCATCTGATGACCCTGTTGATTCCCTGGATCTGCCAAGCCCTTTGCCTGTCCATCCTGGCCAGGGCCAGCCAGCGCAGAAGCAGGATTTGACGGAAAGCAGCACGGAAAAAACCGATTCCGCGCAGGACAGCAGCAAAACCCCTTCTGACGATAAGGCATCCTGATGGCTGAAAAGGAAAAAGACGGCGAGAAAAATCAGGACCCGGCCAGGATGCCCTTTACCGAGCACCTTGAGGAGCTGCGCAAGCGGCTTATTTACAGCCTTATAGCCGTAGGTGTGGGCTTTGTGGCCTGCTACACGGTCAAGGAGCACCTTTTCACATGGCTCACCCTGCCTCTTCTGGATGCTCTGCCCCAAGACCAGGGCCTTATCTTCACCGGCCTTACCGAGCCTTTTTTCGCCTATCTTAAGGTGGCTCTGCTTGGCGGGGTTATTTTGGCGCTGCCTGTTATAATGTATCAGATATGGCGCTTTGTGGGGCCGGGCCTTTACGATACTGAAAAGAAGATGGTTCTGCCCCTGGTGGTCTGCTCCTGCTTTTTCTTTTTGCTTGGTGCAGGATTTGGCTATTTTCTGGTTTTTCCCCTGGGCTTTACCGTGCTGCTTACATTTGCTTCTGATTCCATGCAGGCCCTTCCTTCGGTAAAGGAATATTTAAGCCTTGCCACAAAGCTTTTGCTGGCATTTGGCCTTGTTTTTGAGATGCCCCTTTTTATTTCGGTATTTGCGCGCGTTGGACTGGTGAGCGTTAGTGGCCTGAAGAAAAACCGGAAGTATGCCCTGGTGGCCTTTCTTATTTTTGGGGCCATGCTCACGCCGCCTGATGTCATAACCCAGTTGCTTATGGCTCTGCCCATGATGGTTCTGTGGGAGGTGGGCATTTTGGGGGCCATGATTTTTGGCAGGAAGAAGCAAAAGGAGCCTGCCCCGACATAGCAGCCGGCAATCCGGGCGCAGGGCTGTAAAGCTGCATCGCAAAAAAAAAGCGGCAAGAACATTCTTTGGCCTGGGAACCCTGCCATGAACACAAAACAGCGCATCACGGTAATTGCGGTCTTAGGGCTTGCAAGCATTCTGGCTCTTTTAGTCATCTGGCGGCTTTCCGCTCCTGTTGCGCCGGTTATCCCGCCGCCTGTTGTGCCGGTTGTGCTTCCGCCTGAAGAGCTGCCTGCCCCTCCGCCTGAAGAGCTGCCTGCCCCTCCGCCGCCCATTGGAATTGAATACCCCATGGGCCGGGTGGAGGACAGCGATATCCCCCTTTTTTCCGATGATATGGATCTGGCCAGCCTTGTTACTGCCATGAACCAGTCCAGGGCCTATTTTTCGCGCCTGCCCAAAGACCGCCAGTTTGTTTTTGGCAGCGATTCGTACACCACTGCGCATATGCAAAAAACCCTGGATGTTTTTCAGGCTTTTTTGGAAACAGGGCCGAAAATTGACGCGCTTAACCAGTTTGTGCGCGAAAACTTTGCTGTTTATCAGAGCCAGGGCAGGGATAATTGGGGCGCAATGCTTTTTACTGGCTATTTTGAGCCGGTCATAAAGGGAAGCCTGAAACCTGACCCCAAATACCCCTATCCCCTGTATGCGATTCCCAAAGACCTTATCTCCATTGATCTTGGGAAGTTCTCATCCAAATTTGCAGGGGAGCGCATAACCGCCAGAATAGAGGGAGACCGGGTGCTGCCCTATTTTGACAGAAAGGACATAGAGGAGAAAAACGCTTTAAAGGGAAAGGCAGATGTGGTGGCCTGGCTGGAATGCCCCATAGACCGCTTCTTTCTGCACATCCAGGGTTCCGGGCGGGTGGAGCTTTCAGACGGCACCCTTGTTAATGTAGGATATGCCGGATCAAGCGGCCGCCCCTATCAGGCCGTGGGAGGCGTCCTCATCCGGCAGGGGCACATTCCAAAAGAGGAAATGTCCATGCAGGCCATAAGGCAATGGGCGCAGAACAACCCCAAATCCCGCCAGGAGCTTTTCAACGCCAACCCAAGCTATGTTTTCTTCACAAAAAGAGACTCCGGGCCGCTGGGCTGCTATGGAGTTCCGGTAACACCGGGCCGCAGCGTGGCCACAGACCGGGCAATCTTTCCAGGCGGCGCGCTGGCCTGGATAGCATCAGAAAAACCATCTCTCAACCCGGAAACCGGCAAAATAAGCCAGTGGCAGCCATTTGGCCGCTTTGTTCTCAACCAGGACACAGGCGGGGCCATAAAAACCCCTGGCAGGCTCGACCTATTTTGGGGGCACGGCCCCTATGCAGAAATAGCCGCAGGCCACATGAAGCACGATGGCAGGCTGTATTTTCTGATTTTGAAGAATGACGCAAGATCCTGAAAATGATGTTTTGGAGGCAAACTTCCCATTAAAAGAGCCTTATCAGAGTTTGCGGCCACAAAAATCGCCCCAGCCCTTTTTTAACAGGGCAAAAAAATGCTACAAATAGCCCGGATAATTCACGAGAAAAGATTTGTGCACTGGCAAGGATAGAGGGGTGAAGGCATACTGAAAGTATGCCGAATTCCCCGATAACGCAGCCAGTGTGCAAATAAGGCTCGCCCGCAGGGTGAAAAATTTTGCCGTTTAAACAACT
>JAGVAW010000073.1 GCA_020060085.1 Desulfobacterales bacterium | reverse complement strand
TGTTTATGTGGTGGACAGCGCTGCCAGCAGCCTGGAGCTTGTAACTTACAGCGGCCTGCCCCGCTCCTTTGCATCAAAGGTGCGCCATTATCCTCCCCAGGCTTCCCAGACAACAGCCATAATGGGAGGGAAGCCGGTTTACGGCCTTTACAGCGAACTTGCCGATGACAACAGCCCGGACTCCCCGGTGCGGGCAATGGCCCTTATTCCTGTGGAGCACGAAGGCCGGGTGGTTGCCGCCATAAACCTTGGCTCACACACACTTGACCGCTTTCCCAAGGCATCCCAAAGCGCAATGGAGGGCATTGTGGCCCGCATGGGCGGGGTCATTGCCCGCCTTGAGGCTGAAGCTGCTCTTGCCGAGAGCGAGGAGCGCTTTGCAACCTTCATGGACACAGTGCCGGGCATGGCCTTCATGAAGGATGAAAACGGCCATTTTCTCTATACAAACCGCTACATGGCCCAGACCTTCGGCAAAAAGAAATGGCTGGGCAGGTCCATGACCGACCTTTTTGATGCAAAAACCGCAGAGCGCCTTGTGAGCGAGGATTTGTCGGTCATGAGCCAGGGGCCTGTTGAAACCTTTGGCGCGGTTCCTGATAAAGACGGCAACCTGCACCATTACCACACATTCAAGTTTCCCATTCTCCGGGACGACAAGCCGCCCATTCTGGGAGGCATAGCTGTTGACATAACAAGGCAGGTGGAGGCGGAAACGGATCTGCGCCGCGCGCTTCAACAGCTCCGGGCGGTTTTCAACACATTTCCCGGCGGAATGAAGGTGGTGGATACCAATTTCAATGTTGTGGATGTTTCCGACCGGCTCATGGAAATGTGCGGCCTTGTGGATCGCAAATCCCTTGTGGGCGAAAAATGCCACAAGGTTTTCCAGGGCAGGGAAAACCCATGCCCCTTCTGCTCGGTTCCCACTGCCATAAAGGAGGACCGTCTTGTAACCCGGCTCATGGCAGATGACGAGTTTGTCCACCGCAACGAGGAATACAAGGTCTATACCCACCCAATACGCGATGACAAGGGCCGTATTTGGGGGGCAATAGAGTGCATAATGGATGTCTCGGACCTGCGGGCAGCGGAAAGGCAGGTGCGAAACGCCCTGGAGGAAAAGGAGCTTCTGCTAAAGGAGGTTCACCACAGGGTCAAGAACAATATGCAGGTCATCCTTGCCTTGCTCACCCTCCAGGGGGCAAGGGTAAGGGACAAGGATGTGAAGGGCGCATTTTCGGATATGCAAAACCGCATAAAGGCCATGAGCCTTGTGCATGAAACCCTTTATCGGGCCGAAAACCTGGCGGAGATTAACCTTGCAGACTATGCCCATACGGTTGCCGAAAGCCTTTTCAAGGCATTCGGCGCCAAGGAGCGGGGCATAAGCCTTTCCATAAAGGCAGACGGAGTGACCCTTGGGGTGGACAAGGCCGTGCCCTGCGGCATGATAATAAACGAGCTTTTCACAAATGCCTTAAAGCACGCGTTTCCCAACGGCGGCCCCGGAGAAATAAGGCTTCTGGCCCGTCAGGTTTCAAGGGGTACAATGGAGCTTGTGATTGCAGACAATGGCGCGGGAATGCCGCAGAATACGGACATTTCCGATGCCCGCACCCTGGGCCTGGGCCTGGTGAGCGGCCTTGTGCAAAGCCAGCTTGAGGGAACAGTTGATGTGAAGGCCAGCCAGGGAACCTGCTTTACCATGCGGTTTAAAATCTGAAAAAAATGCGCCAAAAAGCAAAACCCATTTTTGCGGGGGAGGGGGCGAAAAAATCCCCTCCCCCGCATTTTTTTTGCTTTGAATCTGCTTACAGCCTGCCCATTTCCTCCTGCACCCACTGGGCGCGGAAGGAATTTGGAAAATCCGTCAAGAAGGTCTGGTAAACCTGTTTGGCACCGGCATCATCCCCCAAGGCCTTGAGAGCGCGGGCCTGGCCGAGCAGGGCGTCCTCGCGGTTTAGGGAGGCAGGGTCATTGGCAACTTCGCCGAAGTGGCGGGCAGCCGACTCCCAATCCTTTTTACCTTCAGCGGCATAGGCCATGCCGGATAGAATCATGTTCAGCACAAGAGGCTCTTTTTTGAAAAGGGGCAGCGCTTTTGCGTATTCAACAATGGCCTCATCAAAATTTCCGGCCTGAAGCGCGGTGTTGCCCAGCATCACCTGTGCAAGCCTGCCGCCTGGTGTCCGCCTGTAATTCTCAACCACCTGGGCAAACTCGCCCCTGACAGCGGCAAAGTCCTCCGGGCTTTTTGTGTTGACCGCAGATACGAATTTCTGCTTGGCGCTGTCATATGCCGTCGCCGCAGAAGCCGCCCGGCGCTGCAAGTAAAATCGCAGCCCCGTGAAAATCAGAATCCCCACCAGCAGAATTACCAGGGCGGTGTAAATGTTTTTTTCGTTGGCCCGGACAAAGTTGACGACCTTTCCGGTAAAGGAGATGAACTCATCAGGCTCCTTTAAAAGCTCCTTGCGCGTGACTTTTGTTTTTTTGGCCATTTGCGCCTGCATGAAGAGCCGCACAAAAGGCTGCTGATAAAGCGCCTTTCATCCGGGCCTTTTGATTAAGGGTTATTTTTTTGCTTCCTCAAATGATTCCAAAAGGTTTTGTATGCGCTCCCAGCCCTGCTCCGGAATTGCCGCTCCCATCACCTGGCAGACCTCGTAACCGCAGGCAGAACCCAAAATGCCGCTTTGCTCAAGAGTAAGGCCGTGGGCCAGTCCGTACAAAAAGCCCGAAGCCCACAAATCCCCGGCTCCGGTCGTATCCACAGCCGTGCCATCCCCAAGGGCGCGGATGCGGTAAACTGTGCCGTCTGCGCCGATGATGCTGCCAAGAGGCCCGCTTTTTACCACCCCTATCTTGTTGTTGGCAACAAGCTTTTCAAGGGCCTTTTCCTCATCTTTATGCCCTGTGTAGGCAAAGGCTTCATCCTCGTTTGCAATGACCACATCCACAAAATCGCGGATAAGCCCTTGCAGAAGGTCTTTGTGCTGGGCCACCACATTGTGGCTGGCCAGATCCAGCGAAACGGTTGCCCCTGCGGCCTTGGCTGCGGAAAGGGCGGCTTCGATGAGCTTGCGGTTGAAAACCAGGTACCCTTCCACATGAACAATGGCAGCACCCGATAAGCAGCCGTTATTGATCTCGTCAGGATGGGTCTGTGCGCTTGCCCCCAAAAAGGTTAGCATGCTGCGTTGGGCATCCGGCGTTACAATGGAGAGCACGCGGCCTGTGGGAAGGTCCGAATCGAACAGGGCAGGCTCAATGTTGTTTTTGACAAGGCTCTCCCGGAAGATGCGGCCAAGCTCATCGTTTCCGAGCTTGCCCACAAAGCGCGAGCGGCCTCCAAGCCTGCCTATGCCCATGACCGTGTTGCAGGCAGAGCCGCCGGGCACTATGTGCCGGTCAGAAGGAAGGGTGGCAAGGGCATTCTCAATGTGATTGTGGCTGTCCACAAGCATCATGCCGCCCATCACGGCCCCGCAGCGCTCCACACAGGAGGCCTCTGCACGGGCAAGGATATCCACAAGGGCCGAGCCTATTCCAACCACAAGTTTTTTGTCTGCCCTATTGGCCTGGCTCACGGCTTTTTTGCTCCCACCAAAAGTCTGCCTGAAAACTTTACCACAAAAGGTTGCCGTGAATCCAGCCCCTGTCTCCGTCAGCATGGAGAACCTGCACCCATCCCCCCTGGCGGCTCACCTCCTGAAAGGGCACTCCCCGCTCTGCACGAAAAACAACGGCATGGCCGGTTCCAGGCCCGGAGCGCACATTTACCTTTTCTGATTTGGTGATAACGGTCCGCGTGTCGTTTAGCAGATCCTGGTGAATCCATGCCTCATCCCCTTCAAAGTCCCGCACCCGCACCCATCCGTCCTGCCGGGCGCGTACCTCAAAGGGATGGAACTTTTCCACCTTCCACAAAATGTCGTACCCGGTGCCAGGGCCGGAGCGCACATTTGCCTCGTTCACGCTTATTGCCATGCGCTGGGCAAGGGCCGCACCGGGAAAAATCAGGACTAACGCAACCAGCAGAAACAAAGTTTTCTTCATTTGCTCAAAACCTCCACCTTGCATATCCCTTCAAGGGCCTGGGCGAATTTCTCCGCATCGCTCACCGTTCCCACAATGCCGCCGTAGTGCATGGGAATGGCAATTTTGGGTTTTATGATCTTTGCCGCCTGCACAGCCTGCTCCCAGTCCATAACAAAGGTACCCGAAACAGGCAGAAGAGCTATGTCAACAACTCCAAGCTGTGCCATCTCATCAATGAGATCCGTATCACCGGCATGATACAGGGTAAAGTCATCCGCTTCAATCACAAAACCAAGCCAATGGTTTGCCTTGGGATGAAAAGGCTTGCTCGTGTTGTAGGCAGGCACGGCCTTTATGGTTATGCCGTCAATCTCGATGGACTGTCCGGGAGCTAAGGTTCGGACATCGCCGGAAAGCTTGGCAGCGGCCTGCGGCTCGGTAATCACAACTGTTTCGGGCTTTGCAAGCTTTGCTATGTCAGCCTCGCTGCAATGGTCAAAGTGCTCATGGGTGATGAGTATGATGTCCGCCTTGGGCGCATCGCCCACTTCATAAGGGTCAATGGCAATGGTTTTGCCCCCTGCCCGGATGAGAAATCCATCGTGGCCAAGCCAGGTAATGTTTTTTAACATTTCGGTTGCCATAAAGCACCTCCTTATAGGTTTGGGCAAGGCCAAAAAGCTTGCAGCTTACTACTTTTGCAGCGCAAGCCCTTGGCCAGGCTTGTGAAAATGGCAATCGGATTTTCTTGAGAGGCCTTTTTGCACTCACAGGCAGTTTAGATTTCATTTGCCCCTGCGTCAACCACAAGCCGCATGGCAAGGCGGATTCTTATATTGGTCAATGGGTTATAAAGGCTTGGGCAGGTGGAAACGATGCGGCTTTTATCGCTTTTTATTGGCCGGCCCCAAAAAAACGCCCCGGCTTTTAAGGCCGGGGCGGTGTGGAAAAAAGATTTGGTTGTGCCGGGTTTTTGCTATTATCCGCCAAGGCCTGTCAGCCTGACGCCATCTCCCAGGTCTTTGGCTTTAAGGTCAAGCTGCATCTGCAGGGGAAGATCGTTTACCATTTCAATGGCGCAGTCCAGATCTCCGGCCACAGGCACCATCATGTTCTGCTTCAGGGGGACCATACCCCTGACCACAAAGTTGATGGGCGCTTCCACCTGCTGGTTTATTTTCACCTGGAGAGGCTCATCCATGTGAACATGGAAGCCGCCTTCAACGCCGATTTCCTGGTCCAGGTTAAAGGCAAAGCGCACAGGCACAACGCCCTTAATGGGGATTTGCTTCTTTATGCCGAAAACCTCGGCCTCCACAATCGTATCCAGGGGCAGGTTGCCTTCAACCTGAATAAGCTCCTTCACCCTTAACGGCTTGGAAAGGGTCACGGCAAAGGAACTGTCCAGCGGCACGGCAAAAATCTCGTTTATGGGGATGATGAGCTTCTCGGAAACAGGCACCTCTATAGGTATCTGGGCATCCAGGGCTATGGGGAAAAGGTGGTCAAAACGGGCTTTCACATCAAATCGCTCAGCCATGGAAACGGACATGGGCTTGTTAAGTGCAAGGCCCAGCCCTGCCAGGTGGCCTTCAATCAGTTGGGGCTTTAGCAAAACAGTTGCAATAACAAGAAAAATAAGAATGTTAAGCAGAAGAGCCACTCCTGCTGCAAACCGGAACACCCCAAGTGCAACGCGCCTTGCTCGGCCCTTTGCGGGCTTTTCCTTCGGGCAGGTTTCCGGCAGCTTGTTTTCCGCACCGCTGCTTCTGCCCAAGGAAGCAGCCTCATCCGACCTTTGGGTTCTCATGTTTTCGGACCATACAAGAACCGGATGGCTTGGCCTGTTTCCCATGTCAATTTGCAATGCGTTCATGTTCTTTTCTCCCCCCTGGGCCGCCCCCTGTGTGTTGATATCGGCCCTGTTATGTCCCTCGGCCCCTAAACCGGGTTGCAGCTCATCGTCAGTCATCTATCGGGTTGCCCTGCGTCCGCATTTGGAGGCCCCTGCCAGGCGCAGAAAGCCAAAGCGCGAGTAGGCGGAAGCCAGCAGCGGATAAGAAGGGGCCAAATCGTCTTTGTTGTCGGTCAGGCTGATCTGAATGCTTATTCCCAGGCGGTTCATGGTGTTTCCTCCTTGAGTTTTGATTGTTGCCTTTTTCATGCCCTTGCCTGTCCCTTTTGGGTTTGCGGTTTTAAAACCGCGTTTCAAGCTTTATTTCCGGCGTGCGAATTATTTGTACGGCCATCTGTTTTGACGCTTGTGCGTACACTTGTAAGCACGCTTGTCTGCATAATTGTCCATGATGACCCCTCATGTCAAGTCTTTTTTTTAATTTTTTTTGTGCTTTGATTTTATTGGATATTATGGCGCTGTTTTGGGCTTGAAGGCAGGATTTCAAGACAGGGGTGAATTTTTTTGGGTCATCCTGGTTAAAGGGATACCAGAAAGGTCAGTTGGCGGGCCTGCCTGGAATCGCCCATATTTCCGCGCCCGGCTTTGCAGCAAAAAACTCTTGGGCAGACCCGTTGTGGACGGCAATTTCCAGGTATCCCCGGCTACCGACAACTGCCACAGGGCTTTGGGTAGAGGCATCAGAGTAACAGCGGGAAAGGCCGAAAATGGTTTTGCCCTCCAGAAAAAACTCCAGATTTGAGGCCTTTGTGCTCTCCACAAGGCTGCGCAGAGCCTTTGCGCTGACATTGGTAACAAGGTTGCCGAAGCGGTCCGCAGTCACAATGCTGCCAACAATTTTGTCTTTCTCAACAACTGCGCTGGAAAAAGGCAGGCTTACCAGCTCTTGCCAGCCAACGGACGGGCCTAAATCCTTTAGGGCAACCCCTTTGGCAAGGTAGGCGGCAACAGGCGCGAAAATATCCCTTCCGTGAAAGGTGGCGCTCACCGGGTTCAAAAAATAGGCAGAGTTCTCAACAATAACAGCAGATTGCGGCGGATTGTCCGCCAGGGCAAGGTCAAGAAGCCCGTTATCTGGGGCCACAAAAAAATGCCCCCCGTGGTTTGCGGCAATTATCCTGCGATTTGAGCCGACACCCGGATCCACCACCGCGCAGTGTACTGTGCCCAGAGGAAAATAATGATAAGAGGCGGCCAGCATCAGCCCTGCCTCATAAACCCCGCCCGCCTCAATGCCGTGCGACAGGTCAACTATCCTTGCCTGGGGGCAGATGCCAAGAATAACACCCTTCATTAC
>JAGVAW010000229.1 GCA_020060085.1 Desulfobacterales bacterium | reverse complement strand
GTCAAGGATTTTCCCAAAAAAAATAAAAGAAAAAATCGCTTAAAAAGGGGTGTCTTGACAGCTTATCAAGAATAATTATTATTTTATATAAGACATGAAGAATCTATAATTCTGTAATTCATACAAGAATAACGGGGGTAAGCACTTATGACAGCACTGAAGCGATTTTCCCACCTTCCCATAGACTGGAGCCTTTCACCTGAAGAGGCTGTGACCCTTTATCTGGAATGGGGCAACAACAACTGGCGGGGCGAGCACAAGCCGGTGCGCTCCAAGAGCGACTGCTCCTACTACTTTGTTGTGGATTCGTGGGGCAAAAAGCCCAAGGTGGTGCTTATCCGCCGGGACTCCCAGGATACGGACGAGCTTGCCAGCCTTGATCTGCCTCCGGAAATGCTTACAGACCACAACCAGGAGCACGGCCAGAGCAGGGGTGTCTTCAGCCCGTCTCCAAAAATCCGCTCCTGGCTGAAAAAACAGATGGACTTTAATGGCTGACTTTTGAAGGCCGCCAAAGCCTTGCAGGAATACTTGGGGTAACAATCCGGGCCGATCTCCGGTAGCTTTGCCTGCTGCCACCAAAATAAAAGACGCCATCGGCAATGGCGTCTTGTTGTTATAACAGCAAGTTAAGCCCCAAAGTGGTGGGGTAAAGACATCCTCTTTTCCAGGCAGGGAGGGCAAAAGAGCCAACCTTTGTCTGGCAGCCTTCAAAAGTTTCCTGGCGGAAAAGCCCTCCCTTTTAGGAGCATCAACTGCTTTTCCGGGAAGGCCTTTTAGCCCTTTTCGTATTTGAATGAAACCCCAATCTTGGCCCTGTATGCTGTAACCTTGCCGTCCTCGATCTTCATGTCCAGCTCTTTGACCTCTGCGATGCGCAGCTCCTTTAAGCTTTTGGACGCTGTTTCCACGGCGTTTTTGGCCGCCTTTTCCCAGGATTCGGGGCTGGAGCCGATAAGCTCGATTACCTTGTAAACGCTTTCACTCATGAAAACCTCCTTGGGTGAGGGGTTTTGCAGCCTGGCATCCCTTCAATACAAAGGGGCGCGGGCTGCGGATACTGCGGGGAGAAGTGAGGGTTTAAAAAAGCAGCCGATCGCGGGATTGTTGACTTACACACTTATTCTACCAAAAAGCCCCTTCCAATGCAAACAAGGCAGATTTGTATTTTATTAAGCCCGTTGAGTCAAACGCAAAAATCTTTTTGCCCTGAAAAACTCTTCAGGGAAAAGTCTTCAGGGAAAAGTCTTTCCCTTGCTTGCCTCCCTGTTATCCTCCCACCCTGTAATGATATATAATAGCCTGAAATAATAAATACTTAAAGTTTTTTGAAGGGGGTGCAGGAGGGAAACTTTTTTGAAAAAAAGTTTCCCTCCTGCAAATCTTTATTTTAGCTGTGATCAGTTTTTCCGCAGCAAAGGCTTTGTGGCCTGCCCAAATTTCTATCGCACAAGCTCCCGTTTGAGCAGGGAGAGAAGATACTCCATCTCCTGGGCGGAGACAGCCCCGGAGACCTCAAGGGTTTGCCGGTCGGAGCGGGCCACAAGCTTTGGCCGCACAAAAAAGTGGATAGCCCCCTGCACCAAAGCCCGGTGTTTTTCAGGCACCTCGCTCAATTCCAGGCCTTCGGGCAAAATCCTTTTTGGCACAAGCTCCTCAAGCTCGTTTGTTGGAATATGGCGGAAAAAGCCAAGTCCCAGCCAGGTTTTTTTGACCCAAAGGCCCTGGCGGTCTGCCCTTATTTTTATTCCCTGGGAGGCATGGCCCAAAATGGCAAGGCCCGGAAAAAACATGATGAATACGGAAGGAAACCAGCCCTCAAAATAATAGCTTATGGCTGATATGCTTATGATAATTGCAAGGCCCACGCCATGAAAAGAGGTTATTCCTGAAGCCGGGACAACAATATCAACGGTGCCAGCCCCAAGCGCAACGGTGGAGCGCATATTGGCAGGCCGGGGCTTTGCAGTAACTGTCTCTCCTGTACGAAGCATTCTCTGGCGCAGGGATTCATCCAGAAAGGCGGCCTGACGCACAAGGGTCTGGCCGCTTGAGGAATCGTGCAGGTCAAGGCCCAGAAATTTGGCTGCCTGCTCTGCCAGCGCCCTTGCAGAGGCATAATCGGCAAACTCCTTGAGCGTCCGGGAGTCTGGCTCCCCTTCAAGGCTCACCGGGTAAACTGTTGTGGAGTTAGACTTGCTGCCTGAAGATTTTCTCACCTCTTTGGAAAGCCGGACAAAGGAAAAGCCGGAAAGGCTTACGCTTTTGCTTTTAAGGGGCAGGGTTAAACCGGGTAGAAGCAGGCTTAAGCCCCACCAGGAAAAAAGCCTGTCCTCCCTGCGGTATAGTTTTATGCCCCAGCGGCCCAGCAGCATTGCAGCGCCCAAAAGGGCGAAAAGCCCGCCGAAGGCCGCCCCTAAAATCTGGCTTGCAGAATGGCCCTGGCCCTGGGGCAGATTAAGCATTGTGAAGGCAAAAAGCACGCCGAAGGCTGCAAAAAACAGGCCCGCCACCAGCAGGCATCCGCCACCGCCCTTTATTTCCAGAACATCCGGGTCGTTTAAATAAACGCCTTTTGGATGCCTTGGTTTGTTTTCATTCAATCGAACCATGTTATTGTCTTCATTGCCTGATGGCGGCCCTTTGCCAGGTTCACTTCAATCTGGCGCTTGTACTCGGACAGGGCAAAGCGGTGGGTCACAAGGTCATCAAGGCGGACCTTGCCTTTTTTTATAAGCTCAAGGGCAATTTCGTAAACATGGAGGGATTTGCCCTCCCACGGCTCAAAGCCATAGGCCAGGGTACCCTTGATGGTCTGCTTTTTCAGCCACAGGGCCGTGAGGTCCAGCTTGGCGGAGGCCCCTATGCCAAGCATCATTATCTCTCCGCCTGCTGCAAGGCAGCGCATGGCTGCATTGAGGGTGTTCGAGCTGCCCACAGTATCGAAGATGCGGTCAAAACCGCCCATGAGTATGTTTTTGCCCATAAGGGGCTTGTAGGATGTCCCGCCGGTCAGCGCCGGGGCATCTGCAATTATGTCTCCGCTTGCAATTATGCTGTCTGCCCCGGAAAGCCTCGCCACGCCTGCTGCAAAGGGGGATGGATCAGCCACTGTGATCTTGCAGTCCGCACCCAGCGCCCTTATGGCCCTCACCACCGTGTTGCCTATCACTCCGCCGCCTATCACAAGCACCTTTTCGCCTTCCCGCGGGCTGCTGCCTAACACCGCGGCAAGCCCCACGCAAAAAGGCTCCATCATTGCCCCGGTTTCCGGGCGGGTGCCTTTGGGCATAACAAAAACCTGGCTCTTGTGGGCAACAAAATAAGGCGCAAAGCCCCCGCCCACATCCTTGCACAAACCCAAAAACATACCCGGAGCAAGATTGCCCCTTGCAAAGTTTTCGCAGTTGCACACAAGGCCCTTGGCGCAGGCCGTGCAAACAGGGTCAATCCCCCTTGTTGCACAGGAGAGTATGGGCGCAACCGCCACCATATCCCCCTGCTTTGCTTTGTCCACGCTGCCCCCGGCCTCCACCACGGTGCCGCACATCTCGTGGCCCATTATGCAGGGAAAGGAGGAAAAGGGGCTTGCTGTGAGCGACTCCCGCAAAAAAATGAGGTTGAGATCCGAAGCGCAGAATCCGCAGGCCGCTGTTTTCACCTTCACCCAGTCCGGCCCCGGCAGCACCGGCTCATCAACATCCTTGATGCTGATAAGGGACAGGGGGCTGTCATAGAAAAACTTTTGGGAAGCCCTGCCCAAAGACATGAGTGCGCCAGCTCTTGGCAGAGACAGTTCAAAAACAAGGGCCTTCATGGATCACTCCATTTTAAGGGACTGGGAAAAAAGCAGGGTGGCCGGGCTTGTCACAGTCGGGTCTGTGAGAACATTCACGCAGGCGGGTTTGCCCGACTCCAAAGCGCGCTTTAAAGCAGGCACAAGCTCGCTGTCCTTTTCCACAAGCTCGCCATGCGCTCCCAGGGCCTTTGCAACCCCCTCGTAATGAATGATCCCAAGCTCCGAGCCGATTAACCTGTCGCAGCCGTAGCAGATTTCCTGACCGTGCTTTATCATGCCCCATGCCTGATCATTGCAGATTACGCACAATACCGGCGCGTTGTGGCGCAGGGCCGTGTCAAACTCCATTGCATTGAAGCCAAAGGAGCCATCCCCGGAAACCACCACCACGGTTTTATCGGGCAAAGCCAATTTTGCGGCAATGCCAAAGGGCAGGCCTGTTCCCAGGCAGCCCAAAAGCCCGCTTGCCGCGCCAAGCACAGAGGCCTTGCGGGTGGCCGTAAAGCCCATTATGCCAAAGTAGGAGGTGTCGCCACCGTCCAGAATGTAGATTGCATCATCCCCAGCCACCTGACGCACAGCCTCCATGAGCCGGAAGGGGTGGATTGGGTCTTTTGGCGTATGCTTGAGTGCGTCATTGGCCTGGACTTCCGGAGCGGATGCCTGGCGAAGCGAATCAAGCCAGGAGGAATGCTCCCGCTTTTCCAGCAGGGGGTTCAAAGCCTCAAGGGTGAGGTTTATGTCCCCGCAAAGGCCCACATCCGCCTCCCGGTTGCGGTTCAGCTCCGTGGCATCCACATCCACCCTTATCACCTTTGACGCAACAAAGCCCTGGCCGAAAAGCAACAGCCAGTTGAAGCGGAGGCCCAAAGCCACAATAACATCCGCCTGGGCCGCGCCGTTGAACATGGATGTCTGGGTGCCGTCCCACAGGCTCAATGGGTGGTTATCCGGCAGAACACCCCTGCCTGCATTGAGGAAGAAGAATGGAATCCCGCTTTTTTCCACAAATTCCCTTATGGATTTTTCGCAGGGGGAAAGGCCCACGCCGCTGCCGCCCATGATGACCGGCCTTTTGGCATTGTTTATAAGCCGGGCCGCCTCTTTTAGTGAGGCTGCATCCGGCAGGCTGCCATAAATTTTGCTCCCTGCCCCGGCAGGAACAACCGCCTCTTCGTCAATGCTCACATTCAAAATATCGGGCGGAAGCTGGAGAAAAACAGGCCCAGGCCTGCCGTTCACCGCATGGCGAAAGGCCGCAGCAATGGCTTCAGGTATCCTGGCAGTGGAGTGGCAGGTGTGGCACCACTTCACAAAGGGCTTTATCATGTCCTCCTGGGCCATCTCCTGGAGAGCGCCCTTGCCCCAGTCCCGCACAGGGGCCGTGCCAGAAATAACCACAAGTGGGGCATTTTCAAGATGCGCATTCACAATGCCTGTTATGGCGTTGGTAAAGCCCGGCCCTGCGGTGACAAGACAAACACCGGGCTTACCCGCATAAATGGACCAGGAATGGGCCATCATGGCCGCTGCCTGCTCGTGGCGCACATCCACAAGCCTTACACCGTACTGAAAACAGCCGTCATAAATCCGGTCAATGTGTCCGCCGGAAAGGGAAAAAATTGTGTCAACCCCTTCCTTTTCTTTAAGATGCCTTGCAACAAGATGCCCGCCGTAGATTTTGGCCATTTTCTTTTCTCCGCCATGCAAGAAGGTTTGGGAAAAAACAAAAAAATCAGGTTTTTGTGGGGGAAACTTTTTTGGAAAAAAGTTTCCCCCACACCCCTTTCAAAAAACTTTAAATATTTTAAGTTGTTATACAATAAAATATGGTTAAGTGCCACAATAAAACCGGAGAGTTTTACGAAAAGCTAAAAAAGAAGGCCCTGGTTGAAAAACTTGTTTTCAGCAGGATTGCAACAGCCCCTTTGTATCACATAACTTCTTGTTATAATTATCTAAAAGTTTTAGGATGTTATGGAACATCTCTTTTGCAAAAAGGGTCTCATCCAATTTTTTGATTTT
>JAGVAW010000055.1 GCA_020060085.1 Desulfobacterales bacterium | reverse complement strand
TTTGCTTTTCCTGCACAGGGGCCGGGCGGACTGGCCTGCCGTGAACAAAAACGGCCTTTATGCCCGGAGGCCCGGCAAGCAGCTTTTCCGGGTTTTGGGCCACAACAACCATGTCTGCCGGGCTTTGGGGGGCAAGGGTTTTTGTGCGGGAAATGCCTGCAAGGGAAAAATTTTCCCGCGAGGCAGCGGCAACGACCTCCCCAACCGTAAAGCCTGCGCGGGCCATGAGGCCCATTTCCTCCCACAGGGCCTTTCCGTGGCCCACCCCCTGGCTGCCTGCATCCGTGCCAAGGCATATTTTAACGCCCAGCTTGCGGGCAAGCTCCATCTGCCCTATCTGGTGGTCAAGCATTTTTTCTGCAATTTCCGCCCTTTTGTCGCCTTTGGGCAGGGTGCTTGCGTAGCCTGCCATTGTAACTGCCGTGGGCGTCCAGGCAGTACCCTTTTCTGCCAGCAGGCCCATGTTTTCTTCGCCCATAAAAAAGCCATGCTCAATGCTTGCAGCCCCTGCTTCCAGGGCAATCCTCACCGGCTCCTGCCCATTGGCGTGCACCGTGACATTAAGGTTCAAATTTCTTGCAGCACTAACAGCCTTTGCAAGTGCGGGCAGGGAAAAGTGGGGCGCGCTCTGTTTGCCGAAATCTTGAAGACTGTTTATGCCGGATCCCACAATCTTGACATGGCCCAAGCCCTGGGAATTTTGCGCAACAGCCTCGTGAAGAGGAACTCCAGGCTCCGGAGGTCGGCCTATGATGGCCCCGTAACGATTTGGCGCATGCCAGGCCTTCCCGGCTGGAATTATCACAAATGGGCCGGATTTTTCTTCAAGCCAGAACTTCAATGCCCAGGCATGCCTGTCGCCTGCATCGCGGGCCAGAATAACCCCCCAGTCAAGGGAAAGGCTTTGGTTTTGGGCAATCACCTTTTTTGCATCCTGCCAGAGGGCCTTCATCATGGCCTTGCGGAGCGCCGGGTCTGCCGTTTCTGTCCAGGCAAGGTGAACATGGGAATCCGCCAGGGCCGGAAGTATGGTGCAGCCGGAGAAATTCCAAAGCCTTGCTCCTTCCGGCAGGGCTGCGCCCTTTGGCAGGATTCCGGTTATCAGGCCTTTTTCGCTTGCCAGTATGCAGTCCTTCTGAACAGGCCCGCCAGTGCCGTCTATGAGATAACCGCATAAAAAAAAACTGTCTTCCATTGTCTTGCCCTCCCTGGCAGCGCATTTTGCCATTCATTTCACTTATACAACTCTTGCGGGTCTGTTTCCAGGGCTTATATTCTTGAAAAGGTAAAAGCCCCGACCAAATTTTTTTGTTGCGGGCAAAACAAGGCAGGGAGGAAGAAACAAATGACAAATTCAATAAAGACGGTTTTTCTGCTGGCGCTGCTCACTGTGCTTCTGGTGCTGATAGGAGGGGCCATTGGCGGAAGGGGCGGCATGGTTGTAGCCCTTGTTTTTGCAGGGGTGATGAATTTTGTGAGCTACTGGCACTCTGATAAAATTGTGCTCAAGATGTACAAGGCAAGGCAGGTCTCTGCCAATGATGCGCCCATGCTTTACGGTCTTGTGAAAAACATTGCCATGCGTGCAAGCCTGCCCATGCCTAAAGTTTACATAATCCCTCAAAACTCGCCCAATGCCTTTGCAACGGGCCGCAACCCGGAAAATGCGGCTGTTGCCGTTACACAGGGTCTTTTGCAGATTCTGGACAAGGAGGAACTGGAAGGGGTGATTGCCCACGAAATGGCCCATGTGGGCAATCGGGATATTCTTATAGGAACAGTAGCCGCCACCCTGGCTGGCGCAATAACCCTTATCGCCACCTGGGCGCGCTGGGCTGCTATTTTTGGAAGGGGTGGAGATCAGCGGGGCAACATTTTCGGGCTTATCGCCATGTCCATACTTGCGCCAATAGCCGCAATGCTGGTTCAGATGGCGGTTTCACGAAGCCGCGAGTACCATGCAGATGCAACAGGTGCGGCATATTCGGGCAACCCGGTGGGCCTTGCCAAGGCCCTGGACAAGCTCCAGCAATATTCAAAGAAGGCTCCCATGCAGGCCAACCCTGCAACAGCCCATATGTTTATCGTAAGCCCCCTTTCCGCATCCAGTCTCGGCGGCCTTTTTTCCACCCATCCTCCCATGGATAAAAGGATTGAGCGCCTTGTCGGACAGAGGCCCTCCAGTTCGCAAGGGCCGGATAGCCAGGAGCGCCAGGACCAGGACAGGGGTCTGAACAAGGCAAGAAATGTCTGGGATAATTTGAAATGATTCGCACGGTTTTTTGCCCGGTAAGTTGAAAATCCGGCAATATAAGGAGCTTGGCAGATTTTTCCGCAGGCTTAAAAAAAGACCCTTTGGGGGTTAAAAAGCCAAAAAGGGAGAGCCGAAAAGCTTCGGCCCTCCCTTCCGACGCCCGTGGCTTTGACCAAGCTATTTGCGCCTCGGCAATTTCAGGGGGGCCAGGCGTATGAAGCCCGAGCGGTAGTAGCTGAAAGCCAAAAGGGGATATGAAGGGCTCAAAATGTCCTCGCGTTCCTTGTTGTTTTCCTCGATGCGGATTCCCAGTCGTGTCATCGCGACCTCCTTTGCGTCTCTTTTTAAAGCCTTGACGCCCGGCAATTAGCCCGTAAACCACCTGCCTGCTCTACTTTGCTGCGCCTCTTTGCTTCCGGCTGCTTTTTTCTCAAGCAGACGACACGGGCTTCAATGACTTCTTTTCTCCTTTCTCCTGAAAGGATGTCTCAATGTTAAGTATTATGACGCAGCGTGTCAAGCAAAATCGTACTTGAGGATTAAGAAATCGTATTTTTCCAGCATCAGCCAAAGGTATTATTTCAAGGCATTTTGGAATGAGAAGGCATTACTCACTAAAAAAATAGATAGTAATTTTAGTTTGCTAATATGTCTAGCGCGTCATAAAGACGGCAAGATATATGACCAGGAAAGGGCAAAACCGCCAAAAGGAGAAAAGTCAGAAAACATCCCAGGAGAAGACCCCTGGCTTGAGCAGGGCAGTACAGGCCCTGGCCGTATTCAAGGGCTCTGTGCAGAAGATATCCAGAAGGGCAAGGCTCAAACCGGCCTTGCAGAGCAGGGCAATATAGGCGTTTTGGAAGGCTGTGCGGGCTTTTTGGGGAGCACGCAGGCCGGAAGTGAGGTTGGAGAGGCCGGCAACGGTTCTTATGGGGAAATTGAGCACATCGGGCAGGAGCCGTAGTGTTTCAAGCACTGCCCTTGCCTGGGCCGGGCCTTCATTCCACGCCAACGGCGGGCAGATTGGGTCAATAATTATGCGCTCCGGCAAAATCCCCTCATCGCAAAGGTTTGCAAAAAGGTTTGCCGCCAGCGCAAGCCGCGTGTCGGAATCGGTTGGCACACGACCTTCCTGAGTAAGCAGATAGGCGATTATGTCCGCATCAAAACGCCTTGCAAGCCCTGCCATAGCCCTAAAGCGGGATGGTTCCAGAGACACCCCGTTTATGATGGGGCGCCCGTGGCGCGCCATGGCAAGCCCTTCCTCCATTGCAATCTGGTTCACGGTATCCAGGCAAAGGGGCAGGGAGCAACCCTCCTGCACGGCGTTCACAAAAAAGGCCATTGCCTTTTGCGGGTTTTTGGGCAAAGGGCCGGTGTTTATGTCAATGGCATTTGCCCCTGCCCTTTCCATGCTCCGGGCAAGCTCAATAAAAAAGTGGGCATCCCCGCTTGCAAAGGCCCGTGCAACCGAGGGCCGTGTTATTTGAAGATTATCTGCAATAAAGAGCATTGGCCGCCCACCTAAAGGCCCTTATCTGAACCTGAAAACCGCCTGGCAAAAAAACGCACAATCACGCTGACAAGCGCAACTGTTGCCAGAAAGCATACAAGTCCTGGAATCCACACAAGGCCCGGATAGCCAAGTTTGCCTGTCGCCACAATGATACCAGTTATTCCAACCGCCAGGAAAAGCAAAAG
>JAGVAW010000339.1 GCA_020060085.1 Desulfobacterales bacterium | reverse complement strand
CGTATGCAACAAGCATGTGCCAGGCAGAAAGGTGGCCGTTGCTGATAAAGACCTTGGAGCCGTTTATAAGGTATCCGCCTTCCACTCTTTTGGCGTGGCAGGACACATTGGCTTTGTCCAAAAGGTCAACCTCCTCAACATCTGTGCCTGCGCCAGGCTCGGTGATTGCAAGGCTTATTATGCGCGGCTGGCCGATTTGCTCGCCGTGTGCCACATCCTTAAAAAGCTTGTTCATGAGCTGTGCGTTGTAGGTGCCCGAAAGGGTTCCCACTCCCAGGTAATGCACGCCGATAAGGTTTGCCATTGCCAGGCATTCGGTGGCAACTTCCTCCATGAAGTAACCCAGCGATGCCATGTTGTAGCCGTGGCCGCCGAATATCTTGGGAATCCACAGGGTGTAAAAACCCCATTCATTGGCGGTTTTCACAAAGTCCCAGGCAAGGTATTGCGGGTCCTTGTGCAAAAGCCTGTCCGTTGCAAGGGCCTGGGGCTTTACCACCTCGGCGTTGAACTTGCGGGCCAGGGCCACCACCTCGCGGGTCTCGTCCACCATGCCTTTTGCCAGCTTGGGGCCGCATTGAAGGCTGACAAAGCTGTCATCAAAACAGGGATATTCGCCCAAAAGCTCGCTAATTTGGGCCTTTGACTGCAAGCGCGGATGCATGAAAGCTCCTTTATTTTGAAGCCGAGTTGTTGGGTGAATCTTGAGCGTTAAAGTTTTTGCCATTGTTGGGCTACGCGCAGCTTTGCTGCGATAGCCCACTTACGCCCTCCCACCCACAGGGAGGTTCCCATTCAGCCACCGGCGTACAGGGCGGTTCCAGGGAGACGAGGGCAAGGCGCATAAGCGAGAAGGGAGGGAGCATACTGTTGGGTATGTGACCGAACCTTCGAGCGAAGTGCAACGCAGCCATCGTTTTCCTGGGGCCGCCCTTACCTTTTGGAATCGAAGGTGTCTTCTGTAACTCCTGTCTCCACAAGCTGCTTTTTTATGATCCGATGCGTCTGGGTCATGGGAAACTCATCCACAAAGCGGATGTAGCGGGGTATGGCGAACCTTGCCAGTTTGTTCTTGAGATATTCGCGTATCTCCTGCCCCGTTGCGGTCTTGCCGGGCACAAGCTTTATGGAGGCCATTATCTCATCTTCTGCAAGCTCGCTTGGAACCGCGTAAACAGCCACATCCTCCACAGCCGGATGCTGGGTGATGACATGCTCCACCTCGTAGGCAGAAACATTCTCCCCGCCCTTTCTCATGGAGTCGGAATCCCGGCCCACAAAATAAAGGTAGCCGTCCTCATCAGCGCGGACTATATCGCCAGTGTACATCCAGCCGTTACGCATCTTCTTGCTGGTGGCCTGCTCGTTTTTGTAATAGCTCACCCCGCCTTTTTTATCGCCCACGCGGAAGATAAGCTCTCCTGGCACGCCGGGCGGAACCGGATTGCCGTTGTCATCCACCACCTTGCAGTCCTTTGCGCCGGCTATGGGTTTGCCAAGAGAACCGACCGGCGCGGTGCCAAGGTTGATCACCCCCTTGCCGCCGGAATCCACGGCTCCGTAGCCCTCGTAGAGCTTAACTCCAAAGCGCTTTTCAAATGGCTGCCACATGTCTGCCGGGCAGGCAGCGGAAAGCACATAGCGCACCTTGTTGTCTGCGTCATTTGGCTTTTCGGGCTGCTTCATCAAAATGGGGATTATTGAGCCTATTGTGTTGAAAACCGTTACATTGTAGCGCCTTATGTCGTCCCAGAATCTGCTTGCCGTGAACTTGCGGGAAAGGGCCACGGTTGCACCCACGGCCATGGAAAGGGTGACCGTGAGAAACATGGCATTGCCGTGGCACAGGGCCAGAGCCGTGTAGTAAACATCGTTTTTGCGCAAGGTCATGCCGCCCACAATGCCAAGAAGCTTCACCCGCGAGCGGTTGTAGGTGTAAACAACGCCTTTTGGCCTGCCGGTGGTGCCGGAGGTGTACATGATAAGAATCATGTCGTCCGGGTTTGGGGTTATATCCGGCTTTTTGGGGGCCAGGGCATAGGCTTTGGAAAGGCGTTTTGCCTTTTTGGGGATTTTTATCCCTTTAGCTTCCTCCTCAATGTCATCCACAATCACAGAGGAAAGCTTTTGGGGCTGTTCGGGGATGTTTTCAAAGGCTTCCAGAAGCTCGGCATCAAGAGCAAGGGCCACAATGTCGCTGTGGTTTAAAATGTAGCCAAGGCCGTCTCCCCGCAGTTCCGAATTGATGGGCACTACATATCCGCCAATTTTCTGCACAGCAAAGAAAATATCCAGAAAACGGGGCGAGTTTTTCATGAATATGCCTACACCCTTGCCGGGGCCTAAACCCATCTCCAAAAGAAAGCGGGCCAACCGGTTGGCGTTTTGGTCCATCTGCTGGTAGGTGTAGCTCTCGTTCTTGTACAAGAGAAAAGTCTTGTTGGGGATTTGGGAGGCCCTTTCTTCAAGGAGCTGCGCCCAGCTTATGTCGTCAATTCCGCCCGTACGCAGACCCATAAGGTTTTTCAAAAGCGTGCCGCGCCGCAGCTCATCTTTCAAAAAGCCGATTACGGACCCGGCTGCACCTCCGGCAAGCCGCGCCTTCTGCAAGGCAAAGCGCAGTTTGTCTTTCTTTGTTAAGGCCATGAAAAACCTCCCTTTTTTATGCCAAGAGCTTGTTTTAAAGTTTTGCGGTTGTTGGGCTTTTGAAAATCCCTGAAAAATGCTTTTGCCTTCACACGCCTTTAAATTGTCGGCATTTTATAGCCCGACCTTGCATTCTTATATCTTATAAGTCACTGTTATAATAACTTAAAAGTTTTTTTAAAGGGGGGTGCAGGGGGGAAACTTTTTTTCAAAAAAGTTTCCCCCCTGCAAATTTTTTTTCTCTCTTCTTTTCTCATCCCTTTTTGGCCGGGGCTTCAAGTATATGGATGCACATGG
Source organism: Desulfobacterales bacterium (assembly GCA_020060085.1). Lineage (GTDB taxonomy): Bacteria > Desulfobacterota > Desulfobacteria > Desulfobacterales > Desulfatibacillaceae > JAGVAW01. Next base: position 20,006 of record JAGVAW010000339.1, on the reverse strand, counting down.
CTGCTTCTTCTGCGCCAAGCGCTCCGCCGCCGTTTTCAGCAAGGGCTATTTTGGCATTTTGAACCTGTCGTTTGCCTGCCTCGCCCCGTAGTTGGGTGACCAGCTCGTGGATTTGGGCCAGACCCGAAGCTCCTATGGGGTGCCCGCGGGAAAGCAGGCCGCCGCTGGGGTTGATGGGTATTTTGCCGCCAAGCTTTGTGGCTCCTGACTCTGCAAAGCGGCCTCCTTCGCCTATGGGGCAGAAGCCCAGGTTTTCGGCCTGACGAAGCTCGCCGTAGGCTGTTGCATCGTGCACTTCGGCAAGGTTTATGTCCTGGGGGCCAAGCCCTGCCTTTTCGTAGGCCAGTTTGCTCAACCGCTCGCCTATTTCCGGCTCGTCAAAGCCAAATGGCCTGTCCCTGCCCGAACCCAAAATGGAGGCCCGCACCTTGACCGCCCGGCTTTCAAGGCCGAGCTTTTTGACCATTGCCTGGGAGCAGAGTATGGCAGAGGCAGCGCCGTCTCCTATGGGCGCGCACATGGAGCGGGTGAGCGGCCAGGAGACTATGCGGTCTGCAAGGCAGTCCTCCACGGACACGGGAAACTGGTACTGGGCATTGGGATTAAGTGTGGAGTGAAAATGGCTTTTGGATGCGATTTTGGCAAGCTGCTCCGGTGTGCTGCCGAATTTTTTCATGTGCTGACGGGCTGCAAAGCCGTAAACATCCATGAAGGGGGAGTGATCGCCCGAACCTGCCTTTGAAAGGGCGATGACCTTGTCGTAGCCGATGGATTCTCCTAATCGGATAAAGACAACAAAGTTGTCCCTGGCGGTTTTCAGCTTTTCTTTAAGGCTGTCGGTAAGGCCCGTGCGCTTTTTCTTTTTGCCGCCCGATTTCACCGGATATCTGCTGCGGAAGGCTTCCATTTCACGGCGGTCATCGTCAGTCATCTGAAAACCTGTGAGGCTTTGCACAAGTTCCGCACATTTTTCAATATCTATGCCGCCTAAAAAACCCGCAAAAACCGCCACCTTGTTTTCATCGTAGAGCTTTTCCACGCCCACAGCCATTGTGCTTTCATAAAGGCCGCTGGCAACCCCCATCCAGGCCTGGTGAAAGGCTGTGGACCCGCTGGCGCAGGCGTTTTCCACATTGCTTATGGGAATGGCGTCTATCCCCAAGGGCCGGGTGGCCACCTGGCCCCGTATGCAGGTCTGGCCTCCGCCCTCGCCCCAGCCGGAGTTGGAAAACCAAAGGGCCTCAATGTCATTTTTGGTGAGGCCGGCATCTGCAAAGACCCCGTTAACAGTCATGGCCGTGAGGTCTTTTATGCTTTTTTCAAGATACTTGCCAAAGCGGATGGTGTGAGCGCCGACAACAAAAACATTTCGCATGATGCCTCCAGAATTGCGGACAGCCCTATTTAAGGCTTATGGTTTCAAACGGCTTTCAAACTTATTTTTCCCTTGACTGGGCTAAAGCGATATGCTTAATTGGTTTAACCAAAGATAAGAAGAAATTTTACCACTTGTCAAGCAAAATCTGTTCAAAAGAAAAAATCATGCGCTCTGAAGATGTAGTAAACATTCTTGCCCAGAGGATTTTCACCGGAAAGCTCAAACCCGGCGACAAGCTGCCCACGGAAAGGGAGCTTTCCCAGGAAATGGGCCTTGACCGCACCTCGCTGCGAATGGCTCTGCGCCAGTTGGCATCCATGCGGGTTCTGGACATTCGCCCCGGAGACGGGATATATGTATTGGATTACAGCAAACATGCGGGGCTGGATTTTTTGAGGCTGATTTTCTCCCAGACTGCTGATGAAAACGGCAAGCCCTTTGTTGTTGATGAATACACGGTTCAGGAGGCGTGGGAGTTCTGGGCCGCCTTTTTTCCGATGATGCTTCAGGTGGCAGGCAAAAGAAGCTCGCCCCGCGATATAAAGATGCAGATGGACTGCATTGACCTGGAACTGGAAAGCGTTGACGACCCCCAAAAGGTTGTGGAGCTTAACCTTATTCAGCAGGACATGGTGGCCCGCGCCACAAACAACATTGTCTTTCAGCTTTTTTCCAATGCTTCCAGGCCTATACGCAGGGTAATGGTGGGCAATTTCGTTTCCCTTCTGGACAGGGAGAGCTTGATTGGCCACATACTCATAAAAAAGGCCCTGCTTGAAGAGAGCATTGCAAACCCCCTTGTGTGGGGGGAAATTGCCGCGCGCTACGGCGAGGCCCTTTCCACCTACCTTAATCTTCTGCGAAGGCAGAGCAACGGGCAGGACAGTTTTGCCAGCCTGGTGAAACAGTATTTTGATTCGGCAAAGCATAAAAACTGAAAAGCCCTTTTTAAGCGGAGGATCAAAATGCCCCGGAAAAAAACTCAACCCGACAATGCCCAGCCGGAACAAGCCCAACCCGCAAAGGCCCAGGCAAAAAAGGCCCAAAAAGCCGTGCAGGAGCTTTCAGGCCTTTACACCTATGCGCCTGGAATGCCCTGGAATCCGGTGGAAAAGGTCATCATGGAAAGGCGCAGCATCCGGGCCTTCAAAAAGGAGCCTCTGCCCGACTCCATGATCCGCCGCATACTTGAGGCAGGACGCTTTGCACCATCTGCGGGCAATGCCCAGCCCTGGAAGTTTGCGGTGATAAAAAGTCCGGAAATTCTTGCGGAAATGGAAAAGGACGCCATCCGCCTGTGCAAAATCTTAATGTGGTTTTTAGATTACACCCGCTCGGATTTCCGCAAAAAGTACTTGAGTATCTATACCAAGTTAATGATTCGCCTGCGCTACAACGAGTTTCACCCTGTGCCTTTTTCCCTTTTAAAGCTCATTGCAGACGGCAAGGCCCCGGTTTTTCACGGCGCGCCCACCTTAATCCTTTTAATCGAGGACAAGCGCGGCGTGTCCCGGCCTCCGGTGGACATAGGCATCTGCGGGCAGACCATGGTGCTTACAGCCCATTCCCTTGGCGCAGGCACCTGCTGGATAGGCCTTGTAAAGCTTTTGATGTACTACCCCAAGTGGCGCAAACGCTTTGGCATTGAATGGCCTTACGAGCTTAACGACTGCCTTGCTTTAGGCTGGCAGAAGGGCAGCCTGGACGGCGAGGTTATCCGGGAAGTGCAGAATGTTTCCTGGTACGAAGGCGGCCTTGATGATCCGCCGCGCACGGAAAGACAGGGGGAGTGACATGAACAGACTTTCAATAAGCGACCGCTTTCTCATCCCGACATACATTGATCCAAACCAGATGGTCTCCGGCCTGCTGGAATTTTCCGACTCAAAATGCAAGCGCTGCGGAGTGTGCACCTACATTTGCCCGGCCCGCTCCATTGTCATGGATAAGGCCTCCGGCAAAGAAAAACCCCTGCCCAGGCTGAATGACATCGTGCCGGGAGTCTCCGCCTGCATTGCCTGCGGCTGCTGCGTGGCAGCCTGCCCGGAAGGGGCAATCAGCATAAAACGCGGCTTCTACGCCACCAAGTTCTATACCCGTCTTCACCAGACAAAGACTTTGTCCGCACCAAAAAAGTATTAAACAGGTCTTGACTGGGTAAATAACATTAGATATTGTTGGTTTGGCAGCTTGGCGTGTGCATCGCGGCGTGAGGCTCATACCCTCAAACGGTTTTGGCTCCGTGAGCGCGGGGGCGCGCCAGCCGCAGGATCGGCTTCCCTTGTTCAAACATTGTTCAAAAAACTCCTTAATGACAGCTTGTTATACAAAGCCAGCCTGTTTCTGGCCGTTGTGCACCAAAGCAAGAACCACCCAGCCTTGTATTGTGCAAGCCAAGTCAGCAATCAGCTACGAATCTGGATCCCCGCCTTCGCGGGGATGACGGCCTGGGGATGTTTTACCCTTTCACCCCCCAAACGCATAGGGCGGCCCCAGGGAAAGGATAGCAAGGCGCGCAAGCGAGAAAGGAAGGAGCATACTGTTGTGTATGTGACTGACTTTCGATGCGCAGCGCAACGCAGCCATCGTTTTCCTGGGGCCGCCTTTTATATTATACTTTGGGCGATCATCTTTGCCAGTGCCATTATGGTGATCTGCGGATTAACCCCAAGTGACGAAGGCACAACACTTCCATCTGCAATGTAGAGACCCGGCAGATCAAAGCTCTGGCCGTCCTTTCCCACAACTCCCCTTGCCGGATCTGCTGCCATGCGGCAGGTGCCAAGGGGGTGGAAGGCCATCATCTCCAAATGGTGGGGCCTTACCCGCGTGCTTAAAAGCTTTTCAACATCCTTTCGGCCTTCCAGAACCGGCACTTTGCTTATTCCCGTGTAAAGGCGCTTTGCCCCTGCTGCAAAAAATATTTCCGCAGCAAAAGCAATGCCTTTTTTGAACTTGTCCACATCGCCCTGCAAAATCTGGTAGGCAGCAAGGCATTTGCCCTGAAGCAGATCATGAAAGACCCGGCCCTTTGTGGAATCGTGAATCATAACGCCAAAGGGTGCAAGATAGGGGATTTTTAAGGCCATCTCCTTGTGGGAAAAGCCTGTTCCCGGCAGGCCCGCAAGCAAAAGGCCCGGCGGCACAAAAATGCCTTCCAGCATTATGCCCTCGCTTGCAAAGTCATCCACAAAAACGCCTTGGGATACACCTTTCCAGCCTTCCACGCGCTCTTCCATTTCTGCAACAACGCGCCCGGCAGGGTGAATTTGCAGGTTGCGGCCTATGTTGCGGTTTTTCAGCCCTGCGCGCATTAAAAGCGAGGGTGTTAAAAGGGTTCCGCAGGCAAGAACCACCTTTTTTGCGCTTATGTATGCATCAAAATGCTCTTTGCCCGTAGCAGGATTCCAAATTCGGCCAACAACTCCGGCGGCCCTGCCGTTTTTTACCACAAGGTCCGTAACCCGGCAGCAGGAGAATATTTTGGCTCCCAGGCGGGCGGCTTCGGGCACAAAGGTTACATCCATGCTCTGCTTGGCCCCTTCCGGGCAGCCGTACTGGCATACTCCGCATCCCCGGCAGTTTTTCACATTGTGCTTCAATGGCTGGCAGTTCAGGCCTAAAGCATCTGCCCCCTGTTTCACTATCTGGGCTGTGCGGCCAAGTATGTCCCATGAAAGCTCGGTAACATTTATGGCCTTTTCAATGCTTTCAAAAAGCGGGTCCAGGTTTTGGGGGGTGAGGTGGTCCAGCCCAAGCTCATCGCGCCATTTTTTTAAAATTGGCTCCGGCGTGCGGAAGCAGGTGGCGGAGTTGATGGCGGTTGTGCCGCCCACGCATTTGCCAAGCATGGTGGGAATGGCCGGTGTGCCCACTGTTGAGGTGGAGGCCCCGTCCCTGTACATGTTGACCACCGCGCTGTAGGCTTTAGAGTTATATGTTTCAACCGTGTGGAGCGCGCCTTCTTCCACAAGAATTATTGAAAGGCCCTTTTGGGCAAGCTCCTTTGCAACAACAGCCCCGCCAGCACCAGAACCCACCACCACGACATCGCAGGAAGCTTTGATGCTTCCCGGATAATCGGCAAAGTCAAAAAAGGAGCCTGCCGGAAAATGGGGAGTACGGGGTTTTTGGCCTTTTGGAGCCTCTGCCGCGCAGTCGGTCGAACAGCCTATGGCCCGGCACACGGCATCATCATCATAAAATGAAAGGCAGGTGATGAGTTTAAGCACCTGGGCAATGCCCCGAAGGGAGTATATGCGATGGTGCTCCAGGGCATCCAGGTAAGCAGCCCTTTCGAGCTGGCTCATCTGCGTAAAAGTCTTGCCTTTGGCAGCCAATGCGCTATACTGCAAAAATATCATCAGCAAGGGGAATGACCAGCGCACGGCAGGCTGGAAGGCTGCGGCCAGAGCATCCGCCCTGGCAAGGGTGGCAGCGTCATCTGCTCCCTGAAGAAAAGGTCCGCCCGGCGGAATAATGGCGCTGGCGGCCTTGGAAAAAATCTCCGCAGCCCTTCCTGTAAAAACCTTTCGTTTTTCGGTCACTCTCACCTCCACCGGCCTGTGGGCAAAAGAAGGGGGAAATGCGGCATTATGGCGCTTCAAACTCTTTTGCACAAGTCCCAACACAAATTTTAAGGAGAGCAATATGTCCGACCTTACCCAAGTATTTGAGGAAAAAGCCAATCTTGCCCGCTATCAGGCAGGCCAGGAAAAAGGCCACTACGAGTCCTATTTCCTGCGGGCCAACCATCCAAAAGAGCCTTTGGCCTTCTGGATGCGCTACACGGTATTCTCTCCTGCAAATGAACCGGAAAAAGCCCTGGGCGAGCTGTGGGGAATGTGGTTTGACGGCAAAACCGGCAAGCACATCGCAGTAAAGGAGGAATTCCCCATTTCGGAATGCTCATTTGGCCGGGATAAATTCGAGGTGATTTTTCCAAATGGCAAGCTCAACGCCGAAAAATTCCGCGGCAAGGCCACCAGCGGAAAGAACACTCTAGACTGGAACCTTGCATACGGCAACGGACAAAGGCCCCTGTTTTTGCTTCCCCTAAACCTTTACGAAAAGGGCTTTCCCAAGGCAAAGGCCCTTGTTGCCCAGCCCTTTGCCAAGTTCAAGGGCATCATCACCGTAAACGGACAGGAGCAGGAAATCCAAAAATGGGTTGGCTCCCAGAATCACAACTGGGGCGTGAAGCATACAGACCTATATGCCTGGGGACAGGTGGCAGGATTTGACAACGACCCGGACGCCTTTTTGGAGATCGGCACGGCACGGCTCAAGTTCGGCCCCATCTGGACCCCTTGGATAACCGTTATGGTGCTGCGCCATCAGGGCCGTGAGTACAAGCTCAACACAATCTGGCAGGGCATTAAGGCAAAGGGAAAATTCGACTATTTTACCTGGAACTTTAGAAGCCAGACAAAAGAAGCCGCAATCGAAGGAACCATAGAGGCACGGCCCGGTGACTTTGTGGGGCTTAACTATTACAACCCCCCAGGCGGTTCCAAGCATTGCCTCAACTCAAAAATCGCATCCTGCAAGTTAACGCTTACAACAAAGGATGAACAGGGTAAGGAGCAGACAGCCTTTCTCTCCACCAAGAAAAGGGCTGCGTTTGAGATTCTGACAGATGATAGGGGGCACGGCATCCCTATTCAGGTATAAGGCGGCCCCAGAGGGGCGTGGGCTGTGTTGCACTGCGCATCGGAATTTTCGGTCACGTACCCAACAGTACGCTCCCTCATTCCTCGCTTGTGCGCCTTGCCCAAACCCCTCTGGAACCGCCCTATATGTTGGGAGGCGGCCCCAGGAAAACGATAGCTGTGTTGCGCTGAGCATCGAAAGTCAGTCACGTACCCAACAGTACGCTCCCTCATTCCTCGCTTGTGCGCCTTGCTATCCTTTCCCTGGAACCGCCCCGTGCGTTTGCGGGAGAAGGGTAAAAGCGCGCATCGGAATTTCGGTCATGTACCCAACAGTACGCTCCCTCATTCCTCGCTTGTGCGCCTTGCCCACGCCCCTCTGGTACCACCCTGGAGGTATAGAGGGATGGGTCTATGAAAACGATAGCAAGGCTTGCAAGGCGTCCAGGGCGGGTCCAGGGAAACGAGGGCAAGGCTTGCGGGGCGAGCCGGGGCTTTGGGTGTACTGCTAGTACATCGAGACCTGGCGATGCCCCGCGTAACGCCGCCATCGTTTTCCTGGAACAGCCTAAAGGGTGTCCAAAAAGCGGGAGGCTTTCAGCACCTGCCACCTTCCTGCCAGGTTGGCAAAGAAGTCATGCCCCTTATCATCCACAATGAGAAAGGCAGGGAAATCCTTTACGGAAAGCTTGACAATGGCTTCCATGCCCAGTTCGGGAAACTCCAGGGTTTTGAAATCGGTTATGCACTCCTTGCCCAGGCGGGCTGCTGGCCCGCCAATGGAGCCAAGGTAAAAGCCGCCGTACTTTTTGCAGGATTCGGTAACTATTTGGGAGCGGTTGCCCTTGCCCAGCATTACCAGGCTTGCCCCGTGCTTTTGGAAGAGTGGCACATATGGGTCCATACGGCCTGATGTTGTGGGCCCGCAGGAGCCGCAGGCGTATCCCGGCGGGGTTTTGGCCGGGCCTGCATAATAGATGATGTGATTTTTAAAATAGTCGGGCAGGCCCTGGCCTCTGTCAAGGCGCTCCTTGAGCTTGGCGTGGGCCATGTCGCGGGCCATCACAATATCTCCTGTGAGCATTACCCGCGTTGCTATGGGCAGTTGGCTCAAGATTTTTCTTATCTGCTCCATGGGCTTTTTAAGATCTATCTGGACAGCCTTGTCCGAAACAGGCGAAACATCGGGAATAAACTTTTCGGGCCGGGTTTCCAGTTCCTCCAAAAAAATGCCTTCTTCTGTGATGAGGCCTTTGGCATTGCGGTGGGCGCTGCATGAAACTGCAAGCCCGATAGGGCAGGATGCGCCGTGGCGGGGCAGACGGATGACCCTTACGCCCATGCAGAAATGCCGTCCGCCAAACTGTGCGCCTATGCCAAGCTCGCGGGAGGCTTCAAGGAGCTTGTGCTCCAGGTTGATATCCCGAAAAGCATGGCCGGATTCGCTTCCTTTTGACGGTAGGCCGTCCAGGTATCCTGTTGTGGCCAGCTTGACGGTTTTGAGGTTGGTTTCAGCAGATGTCCCTCCCACCACAAATGCAAGATGATAGGGCGGACAGGCAGCAGTGCCCAAAGAAACCATTTTCTCCACAAGAAACTCCAGCAGGGACGAAGGGTTTAAAATGGCCTTGGTTTCCTGGAACAGGTAAGTCTTGTTGGCAGAGCCGCCACCTTTTGCCACGAACAGAAATTTATACGCGTGGCCCTCTGTGGAGTAAATGTCTATCTGGGCAGGCAGGTTGCAGCCCGTGTTCGTCTCATCATACATGGAAACAGGTGCATTCTGGCTGTAGCGCAGGTTCTTTTGTGTATAGGCCTGGCGTACACCCTCGGAAAGGGCTTTTTTGTCCGAAGCGCCCGTGTATATGTGATCACCCTTTTCGCCCACAATGATTGCAGTGCCCGTATCCTGACAAAGGGGAAAAACCCCCTGGGCTGAAATACGGGCATTCTGGAGCATCTCCCAGGCCACATACTTGTCGTTTTCCGAGGCTTTGGAATCTTCCAGAATTGCTGCAAACCCGGCAAGGTGTGAGGCCCGCAGAAGATGGGAAACATCCACAAAGGCTTCACGGGCCAGCAGGGCAAGGCCTTGCGGGTCCACCACAACCACCTTTTCCTTGCCTATGAAGGTGGTGGAAACAAAATCTTCGGTGAGCTTGCGATAAACTGTGGCATCCTTTCCCAAGGGAAAGGCAGGGCTGTATTCACAGGCGGCTTCCATAGCGGCCCTCCTGGTTTCATAGCTGTATTAAGCAAGGGAGCAAAATCAAAAACCGGCTTTTATGTATGACAAACGCTGCCAAAAAAGCAAGCTCAAGCAGTCTTTGCCAGACCAATGGCTTTGAATTTTTGGCGCAAGGTTTTCCCATTTGTGTGGAGTGCTTTTGTTTTAAGGCTTTAAAGGGCCAGGTTGGGGCAAAGAAACCCGGCATATAAAGCCTTGCCAAGGCTCTGGTCTTTTTGCAGCTTTTCGACTTGGCAACAAGAGGGCATTAAAGCCTACAGCAGCCAGCCCTTTTTCCATATCAGCCGCCCGCCTGCCGCATAAAGAGATGGTGCAAGACGGCGCAGATAATAGCCGGGCAGAACATGGGCAGGCGTTGGAATAACACCCTGATTCCTGGCAAGGCCCTTTAGCGCATGGCTGGCAACCACAGACGGATCTGTTCCCTGGTTGCGGTAGAAATCCGCCACCATGCCCTTGCGGCTTTTGCCGGAATCATCGGCATGATGCACAACGCCATCGCGGACTATTTGCGTGTTGATGACTCCGGGGCATAGAGCGCAGACCTTTATGTTGTGTTTGCCAAGCTCCATGCGCAAAGATTCGCAGAGGCCCACAAGGGCAAACTTTGTGGCGCAGTATGCAGAAAGGCCAGGAAGCGCAAAAAGCCCTGCTCCGCTTGCTGTTACAAGAATGCTTCCGTCTTTGCGGGAAATCATGCCCGGCGCAAAGTAATGGAGCATATTAACCACGCCAAACAGGTTCACATCCACAATGCGCCGCCATTGAGCCAGATCCATTTCCTCAATGCGCCCGGCAATGGCAATTCCTGCATTAAGGCATAAAATGTCCGCGTGGCCCCAGTCTGCAGAAAAACGCTGGAAAAAAAGCTCCGTTGCTTCGCTGTCTGCATGATCCACAACATAACCGCCCGACTGGCAGCCCAAATCAGAAAGCTCCTTTTTTACGGATTCAACCCTTTCAGGAACAATATCTGTTATCACCACACGGGCCTTTTCCTTTGCCAGGGCCAATGCCAACGCCCGACCTATACCGGAGCCTCCGCCAGTGACAATGGCTGTAGCATTTTTGAATTTGGACATGATTCTTACCTTATAAATGAATAATCCATGGGCAAAAAATACCAAAACGCCCGGTTTTTCCGGGCGCTTGAACAAGTCTTTGGTATGGCTGGCCGGAAAAGCCTGCATTTTTTAAGGCGGCAACAGCGCTGCCAAAGAAGATTTCTTTATAACAGGCCGCCAAGGGCAGCCTTTAGCTGCTCCAGCGAAAAGGGTTTTTGAATAAAGGAAATATTCTTTTGATCAAAAATCCCCTTATTCATTCCTTCTCTGTTTAGACCTGTGGTCACGAGAACGGGAATGCCAGGCCGAATTTTTTGGATCTGCTCCAGCGTTTCAGTGCCTTGCCTGTCAGAAAGGTTCCAGTCCAGCACGATACAGTGAACTGGTTGGGAGTTGGCGCTTAAAATGCCCAAAGCGTTTGATGCATTTGATGCTTTCAGGACGCCATAACCCATGGCTGTAAGCATCTCGCCTGCCACCTGTCGCACGGAAGGCTCATTTTCCACAAGCAAAACCGTGCCAGCGCCTTCAACAGCCTCCTGTGGCAAGGCATCCACGGCAGGCAGGTACAGGGTAACCACTGTGCCCTGACCCTGCTCTGACCACATATCCACATGGCCCTGGTGGGCTTTCACAAACTCATAAACCGAGGCAAGCCCAAGTCCGGTACCCTTGCCCGGCTCCTTGGTGGTGAAAAAAGGCTCAAAAGCCCTTTCCCGCGTGGCCGGGTCCATGCCCGGCCCAGTATCGCGGACCTCTATGGAGACGCACTTTTCAGGAAGGAGGCAGGTTTTTTTCCCCGGCCTGTTAGCTTGGCCGACATTGCGGGTTACAATGTCAATCCGCCCGCCCTGGCTCATTGCATCAGCAGCATTGACCAGAAGATTCCAAAGGGCCTGCTCCAACTGGAAAGGTTCCACGCAAACGCGATAAAGCCCATTGTCGAGATCCAGGCGCACGGAGACCTTGCTTTTGGCTTGCCCAAAGGTTTGGGCCAGTTCCGTGATATGCCGGTTCAGGTCAAGGGCCTGTTTGGCGTCAAGCCCTCTGCGCGCCACCCCCAGCAGTCTGGATGTAAGCTCGGTTCCGGCTTTCACCTGCTTTTCAATGCTTTTAAGCCGGGAGTAGTCCTTATCTTGGGGGGTTGTCTTCATGAGCATGACGGAAACATTGCCGCCGATGGCCATGAGCAGATTGTTGAATTCGTGAGCAACGCCGCCTGTGAATGTGCTTACAGGCGACATCTTGTTTTCCGGGGCATCCTGAATACTGTTGTCTTTGGCATCATTCCGGTTGGAGACATCGGCCACCTGTTCCTGCGCCTTTTCCAGCGACCTTTTCAACCTTTCGCAATCCCTTGACCCAGTCTGCACTTTAGCTGAAAGATCCCTGCACAGATCGCGCAGATGGGCGTTTTCCAGGGCATAGCCAAGTTCCGCCACCACCATGCCCAGAAGCTGCTCATCATCTTCCGTGAAACTTCGCTGACGGCTCTTGCACGCAAGGTTGACCACCCCTACAACCCGCTCGCCCGCCATGACCGGCAGACTTAAAAAGGAAGGGGAGTCAAACGAAGGGTTATTGGGGCGGCAGATGCGCGGATCTGTTTCAATATCATGCACAAGCATGGGCTGACGGCTCTTGATGACCCGGCGCATTATTATTGCGTCTTCGTCAAATACAAAGTCTCTGGGCAGTTCCTCAAAGGGGCTGTGCCTTGCTACAAGGCGAAGCCTTCCGGTGGCCGGGTCCAGGGTAAAGACCGAACCCACCTGGGCATCGGAAAGAAGCATTGTGTGATCAAGCAGGCGGGAAAGCATTGTTTCCAGATCCGCACTTTTATCGGTGAGGTGAAGCATCTCCCGCATCACCGAAAGGCCTTTAACCTTGCGGCCCAGCTCCTCGTTTGTGGCCCTCAACTGGCTTATAACCTGGTCAAAGGCCTGGGCAGCAGCAGAAAGCTCGCCGGTCCTGGCAATGTTTTCCATCACCTCCAGTTGTCCGGCAGCAGCTCTTCTCACAATGGATGTGAAATCGGAAACCCGCTCAAAAAACTGGCGTAAAAGAACCAAGCCTGCCAGAATGAACAGAAGTCCGCAAGCTGCCAACAGAACATGCCAGGCATCAAAACCATTTTTAGATCGTTCAAGGGCAAGAAGCAGCACCAGAAACGGCAGCCCCACCACCAGTCCCTGGATAAGCGACAACTTGTAGTTGATGACCCGCCCCTGGTCAGAATCCTTTTTCCCGGAAGAAAAGGACGACATGAGAACTCCCCACTTCATGAAAGCCCTTATAAAACTCCTCGCAGCATAAAATACACCAATTCAGCATCCTGATGATACAAATAATTAGCTTCAACTATATATTGATTGAAAGAGGAAGGCAACACCCATATGTTGTTGGTCTGTCCCCGGCAGAAAGCAGTTTTTGCAAAAAAGGCTCTTGCCGTGTACTCTGTGCCGCAACACGGCATCCTGCTGCCGCTTCCTTTTAATAAAGCCTCCGGAGGAAATATGACTGACCCCCTTTTTTTGCCTGTAAAGATAGGCAATCTTGAAATTAAAAACCGCATCTATCTGCCTGCCATGCACCTGAATATGGCAAAAGATTTTGTGCCTTTAGATCGCATGGTTGATTTTTATGCCCGCCGGGCTGCCGGAGGCGCAGGGCTTATCAATGTGGGCTACGCCACAATCAACCGCTATGCAGGCAACACCATGTGCATAGGCGCCCACGATGATGCCTTTATCCCCGGCCTTTCGCGCCTTGCAGCCGCCATAAAGGAAAACGGCTCAAAAGCAAGTATACAGCTTAATCATTCGGGCCGCTACAATCACAGCTTTTTCTTGGGTGGGGAGCAACCGGTGGCCCCCTCGCCCATTGCCTCCCGCCTCACAAGGGAGGTCCCCCGCGAGCTTGCCGTTGATGAGGTGGAGCAGACAATCGCCGATTTTGCAGCAGCAGCCCTTCGGGCCAAAAAGGCCGGGTTTGATGTTGTGGATGTCCTTTCCGCCACGGGCTACATCATCAGCCAGTTTCTTTCGCCCATCACCAACACCCGCAAGGACAAATATGGCGGAAGCTTTGAGAACAGGATGCGCTTTGGCCTGGATGTTGCCCGTGCCATCCGCGCGGCTGTGGGGCCGGATTTTCCCCTCACCTTCCGTATCAACGGAAATGAGTTCATGGAAGGAGGCCTTGGCCGCAGGGAGCTTTCCAGATATGCAGCCGAGCTTGCCAAAAATTCCGTGGATGCAATCTGCGTGAATGTGGGCTGGCACGAGGCAAGGGTTCCCCAGATTGTGACAGGGGTTCCGCGCGGTGTTTTCCGCTATCTTTCCCGCGCGGTCAAAGAGGCGGTCAATATCCCGGTAATAGCCAGCCACCGAATAAACGACCCGGTAATCGCAAGAGAAATGCTATCTGACGGAATGTGCGACATGGTGGCCATAGGCCGTGGGCTTATTGCAGACCCGGACTTTCCCTTAAAAGCCAAAGAGGGCAGGGAAGAGCAGATAATACATTGCGTTGCCTGCGCCCAGGGCTGCTTTGACAACCTTTTCAAGCTCAAGGCCGTGGAATGTCTGTGCAACCCGGAGGCAGGCTATGAAAAGGAGCGCTGCCTTTCAAAGGCTGCTTCTCCAAAAAAGGTTCTTGTGGCAGGCGGCGGGGCAGCCGGGCTTGTGGCTGCGACAACCGCGGCTAGAAGAGGCCACAAGGTTGTGCTATGCGAAAAATCATCAAAACTTGGCGGCCAGCTTCATCTGGCAGGTGCGCCTCCGGGCCGCGAGGAATTTTCCGTTCTGGGCGACGATCTGGCCCGCCAGGCCATTGCCGCAGGCGTGCAGATTTTTTTGAACACTGGCGTGGACAATGCCATTCTTGAGCGCGAAAAACCCGATGCAGTGATTGCCGCCACAGGTGCCTTGCCTGCTTCCCCGCCCATACCCGGCGTGGAATCGGCAAATGTTGTGCAAGCCTGGGATGTTCTGGCAGGCAAGGTTTTCACCGGCAAGACCGTGGTGGTCATCGGAGGGGGGGCCGTGGGCTTTGAAACAGCCCTTCTGCTTGCAGAAAAAGGCACCCTTTCAGGAGACGACCTCAAATTCCTTCTTGTGAACAAGGCCGAGGACATCAACGACCTCTATGAGCTTGCCATAAAGGGCACAAAAAAAGTCACCCTTGTGGAGATGACCAATTCAGTGGGCACAGACTTTGGCAAGACTACCCGCTGGACAATGCTCCAGGACGCCCAGCGCGCGGGCATAACCATGCTCACCCAGGCCAAGGCTGTTGCAATTAAACCAAATGGCCTTACTCTTGAAACACCGGATGGAACAAAGGAGATTTCTGCAGATACGATTGTGCTTGCAGCAGGCTCAATTCCTTACAACCCCATAGCCGGGCTTTGCCAGAAGAAAGGCATACCCTGCCAAACCGTGGGGGATGCTGGAAAAATAGGCCGGGCCTTTGACGCCATTCACCAGGGTTTTGAAGCAGGGCGAGCGGTTTAGGGCCAAAAGCTTATAAAATCATTCGGGGGAAAGCTTTTTTGCAAGTTTTCCCCCGCAGTATTTTTACGGCGGTTGATTTTTAATTGGATGCTTCCTATATTGGATACATCTGAAAACCTTAAAGTGCCGGGGTTGCCCATGTCTGACTTGACGCCTCTTTCCCAAAGCCTGGAAGATTATTTGGAGGCGGTTTACCACATTGAGCAGCAAAAGGGTGCGGCCCGGCCCAAAGACATTGCCGATCGCCTGGGGGTGACCGCTCCAAGCGTTACGGGGGCCTTGCGCGCCCTTCACGAAAAAGGCCTTGTAAATTATGTTCCATACGATGTCATTACCCTGACCGCAAAAGGCAAGCGCAAGGCAAGGGGCGTGGTTAAGAGGCATGACGCCCTGCGCGACTTTTTTTTCCGAATCCTCTCCATAGATGAAAAAGAGGCGGACGAAGCTGCCTGCCGCATGGAGCACGCTGTTCCTCCTGTTATTCTTGATCGCATTATCCACCTTGTAACCTTTCTGGAACAATGCCCACTTGGCGGAAAGCGCTGGTTAGATGAGTTTGCCGCCTTCTGCAAGGCAGGAGAGTTTGGCGACCACTGCGATCAATGTCTGGAAACATTCAGGCAGGAGGTCTGCCAAAGGCAGGAAAAGGAAGAAAACGAAAAGTGAAATCCCCTTTAACAAGGCTCTGTTGCAAAATAAGGCCATGAGTAAAAAAACTTGCAGAATAGGCGCGCTCATTTCCGGCGGAGGCAGCAATCTCCAGGCGGTCATAGATGCCTGTGCAGCCAAAGCCATTGATGCAAAGGTTGTTGTTGTTGGTTCAGACAACCCGGATGCCTTTGGCCTTGAAAGGGCAAAAAAGGCCGGTGTGCCCACTTTTGTTGCAGACTATGGGGCAATACTTGCTGCGGGAAAAAAAGATCCTGCCAGCCTAAAACCCCCGCCCAATTTTGATGCAGAAAAAATCCTCGCCAGACAAAAGCTCTTTCCAAATGGCAACAGGCAGAAGGCCATTTCCTATCTAACGGCCAGGGCCCTGTGCGAAGCAACGATTCTGGAAAAAATGCCCCCGGATTCTGTGGATCTTGTCATCCTTGCAGGCTTTATGCGGGTTGTAACCCCTTATTTTATTGACGCCTTTAACATGGACCCCGCCAAACCGCGCATAATGAACATCCACCCGGCCCTATTGCCATCCTTTCCGGGAGTGGACGGCTACGGCGACACCTTTGCCTACGGCTGCAAGGTTGGGGGGGCCACGGTGCATTTTGTGGATTACGGCGAGGACACAGGCCCCATCATAGGTCAGAAATGCTTTGCCATCCTGCCGGATGACGACCTTGACTCAGTCAAAAAAAAGGGCCTTGCATTAGAATGGCAGCTCTATCCCGAATGCATACAGCTCTTTGCCGCTAACCGCCTGCAAGTTTCAGCCAAAAAGCAGGCGGACGGCCAAACCCGCAAGACCGTCACCATACTTCCCAAATAAAAGGTTTAAAAATGACCGCCTATTCCATAACCCCCCTTGTTGTGGGCGCAAACGAAACTGACCAGGGCGTGATGACCTACCTGCGCGACTACGGCAAGCGAATCTGGATACCCATTTTTGTTTTTCTGGTGCAGGGCAACGGCAAAACAATTCTTGTGGATACGGGCCTGGAGGATTTTGTTGTGCCCCCATCTGTTGGAGAGCAGCACAATGTAAAAATACTGCCCTTTGAAGATGCCCTTGCCGGAAAAGGCCTGACCCCGCAAGATATTGATCTGATAATCCACACACACCTGCATAACGACCACTGCGAAAACGATTACAAATGCCAAAATGCCGTTGTGTACGCCCAGAAAGCGGAAATTGACTTTCTGAAAAACCCCCACCCCATTGACCACCGCTACTACCCGGATGTGCTGGACGGCGTGAATGTGAAAGCTGTTGAAGGGGATGCACAAATCCTTGACGGAATAAATGTTTTTCTCTCCCCGGGACACACCGTAGGCGGCCAGTCTGTTGCCATAAACACAAAAAATGGCCTGGCTCTTATCACCGGATTTTGCTGCAACGAAAAAAACTTTCCGCCCAGCGGCCCGGCAGTCACCCCAGGAGTGCATATTGATGTGCGGGACGCCTACGACTCCATCCAAAAGGTAAAAGCCATGAAACCCGACTTCCTTTTGCCCCTCCACGACTGGTCCGTGGCCCAAAAGGTGCTATAACAAAATCATCTTCTTCCCAAAATAAAAGAAAAGAACGATGCCAGGGCCTTTCCCGCAGCCCTTGAAAGGGTGAACAGAAAATACCCCAAGGCCCTGAAAAAGCTTGCGGAGGTTGGACTATCGCAGTGGTAGGTTGGGATAGAGCAGCCGCAGGCAAGCCTATCCCAACAAAAACAGGGCATTGGGCGGCAAGGGCGTTAAGAAAAAAGAGAAAAGGGTCTAATTGTTGGGATAGCAAATCCTTCAACAAGGCCAAAGGTCTCCAGAAATGTGACGAGCCGGATTTACTAGCCCAACTACAAAACTGTGAGGAGAAAAATGAAAGAGATGTGGCGCAAATTATTTCTTCCGATCGCGCTGATGGCCCTCCTTTCAGCCTGTGACTCCAGCTCTCCCTATACAATTGGGGATGAGGTGGTCGTTCACTTGAATGCCCAGGGGAATGTCGCTTGGGTTACCAAGGGGAACAAGAATTATACCATTGATGTGTCCAATCATCCCCTGGCTAAAATTGACCAGTTGTCCGTGGATATTCTGGCTCCCAATGATCTGAACCAGGCCAATTATCCCACAGGATGGCTTTTCCCGGATGAATTGCCCGCTTTCACGATTTATGACCTGGCTCCGGCGGGAGGAGACTCGCTCACCGTAACCATTATCTACCCATCTGCCTATCCGGCCGGGGCCGGATATTACAAGGCCGCGGCCAACGGGTTTTCTCCTTACACGCCTGCGGTCATCAGCGGCAACACGGTTTTTTTGCCTCTCACAGACGGGGGGAGCGGGGATTCGGATGCTGTCAATGGCCAGATTACTGATCCCGGAGGGCCGGCGGTCTGCAAAAGCATCGGGTGGGCAGTAGGCGACCCAGCAGACGGCTATGGAACCATCCTGAAAACTTCGGATGGCGGAATGAACTGGGTTCGGCAAGGGGAAGCGGCTACTGTGCCTGACACCATTCTTGACGGCGTTGCGGTATTGGATGAAGACACTGTATGGGTGGTTGGAGAATTTTCAGGGGGTTGCCCCACCATTTTGCGCAGTGAGGACGGGGGGCAAACCTGGGTGCGCCAGGGAGAGTACGATAACCTGCCCCAGTCCGGCCTGCTGGATATCTATGCCCTGGACAGAGAAGAAGCCTGGGCCGTTGGTGATGAAGGGACTATCATCCATACGAACAACGGCGGCACCTCATGGCATGTCCAGGGGGCGGGCCAGGTGCCGGAGGCCCCCTATCAGGGAGTGTTCGCCCTGGATAAAAACAGGATATGGGTTACGGGCGGGCCTGATCCGGAAGACGGCGTGATTGTTCACTCCCAGAATGGGGGAGCGACCTGGGAGGAATACGACTTCCAGGGTGGCCTGCATGTCTATTGCTTTGTTCCCAGGCTGTTGCAAAGCGGTGTCGGCTGGGTTTCGGGCCACGACCGGGTTGTTTACCACACTACAGACTTTGGCCAAACCTGGGAGGCCTACCAACATATCGACCTTCCGGCCGGCACAGACCTGAACAATGTGATTGCGATAAACGATACAACCGCATGGGTTGCCGCCGACATGGGCATCATCTTTTACACAAGGGACGGAAATAAAACCTGGCACATGCAGCGGCCAACCTGTGCGGCAGGCTTTTATCTGATGGGAGTTGATGCCATAGACACGAGCACGATCTGGATGGTGGGTGCCACATCCAGCGGCCCGTCTGACGCGGGGGTCATTATCCATACGCAAAATGCGGGAGCACAATGGGTTCGTCAGCACACGCCGACAAATGTAAGATACTGGGACATTGCTTTTGCCCGATAGCCCGAAAATCATGGGGAACATCTTAAACAAGGAGACCACAACGACCGGCTTCCCTTTCAAAAGCCAGCAAAACCACACCCCGGATGCCGGGGGAGAAAACCGGAAAAGGTCCCTGGCTATCACAGCCGCAGGCAAGCCTATCCCAACAAAACAGGGCCTTGACCTGCCTGCCTTCTTGTTATAACATTGTATTGACGAAGTAATAACCAAAGGCAGTATTGACGAGGCAATGACAAAAGGCAAAGGACGGATTCATGATAAAAACCCTCACAAAGCACGGAAACAGCCTTGCCATTGTGATTGAAAAGCCCATTCTTGAGCTTTTGGGGGCTGACGCCCAAACTCCCTTCGAGGTGTCCACAGACGGCAAAGTGCTCACCCTCTCCCCGGTCAGGGAAACGGACGATGCCAAGGCCTTTGCCGCAGCCCTTGAAAGGGTGAACAAAAAATACCCCAAGGCCCTTAAAAAGCTTGCGGAATAGGCCATGAACCCAAGGTTTTTGAGCCTGGACGAGGCGCTTGCCATCCACAGGGACATGATTGCCCGTTACGGCGGGGTGCCGGGCATTAGGGACATGGGTCTTTTGGAGTCAGCCCTTGGAATGCCCCAGGCTACCTATGACGGCCGCTTTCTACACACCGACATTTACGAAATGGCCGCAGCCTATCTTTTCCACATGGTCAAGGATCATCCATTTGTGGATGGCAACAAAAGGGCAGGCGCAGCAACGGCCTTGATCTTTCTATATCTGAATGGACATGACTTTTTCGCCCCGGAAGAAACCCTTGCCGATATGGTGATTGCCCTTGCCGAAAACAGGATGAACAAGGCCAAAACCAGCCTTTTCATACGCAGGTGGTCCAGGCAGATGCCCTGACCTTATATTGCAGGTGGCAGGTTTGGGATAGCTTGAGCTGCAGGCAAGGCTATCCCAACAAAAACACGGCCTTGCCTCCATTGAAAAAAAACAGGGCCTTGCCTTCGACAAATCCCTGCATGGATTCCGGCAGAACAGCGGCAGGGGTTTCGACTGCGGCAATGGGCCGGAATGACGGGTCCGGTGGATAGGCCGGAAGAATGACGGAACTGGAGGGTGGGCGGTTCCAAAGCCGTCATTCCCGCACAGGCGG
>JAGVAW010000215.1 GCA_020060085.1 Desulfobacterales bacterium | reverse complement strand
TTATAAATCTTTCAATATAACCAATAACCCAAGCTCTTTGACCTTTCTTAATTTTATTTGAAAAATAATTTTTAACTATGGCACTTGGACCAAAGGATAAAATTCTATCCCTATTAGTATTCAAATAGGTACTTGTAACTTTATTTCCAGCTTTTATGGATAAAAAATATCCAATATAAAATATAATAACATTTACAAAATATAATGTTCTATGATCAATCAAGGAATATAATATATATGCAAGAGTGACAATAAATGGTAAAATAACACTCCATTCTCTTTCTGAATAATTATAAAAAGTATCATTACACATAATTTCCCTTCCCTTTCAAATCAAAGAGCTTAAGTTTATTTTATGCAAAATTACTATGAATTTTACTTTACTCTATTTAATTTTGTACCCTGCCCGGCACGCAAAGGTCAACAAATTTACGCCACAGGAAATAAGTTTCTTTGCGGCCCTTTTATAATTCATATCTACTTGATATAATAACCTAAAAGTTTTTGGAAGAGTGGTAAAGGCGAGAAACCGTTTTTCAAAAAGGTTTCTCCCCGCAAAGCTTTTACCCCTTTGTTTTTTATCTTTTTGCTTTTCTTTCAGGTTATCAAATTCTGAATCCGCATCATAAAGTCGCCGATATTGGCTCCGTATTCGGGTGAGCCTTCCACGGAGAGGTGGCCCTGGCGCACGGCGGTTACCATGTCTATGTCGTTCATCACTATGGGGAAGGCACCTTCCACGCCGTTGAAGCGCATGTGCAAAAAGGGGCGGCGTTTGGTGTATGTGCCGCGCCCGGCCTTGGTTTTGCCTGCCTTCACGCGAAGGTATGCGGCAATGTCGTCATCCACGGTTATCTGGTAGATGCGTTCGGGCTGGCGGCTTGTCCACTTGACCATTTCCGGGTCCTTGCCCTTGTTGTACTGGGAAAGGGCCGTGGTTATCATGTAGAAGGTCATTTTGACCTTGAGGCGGCGCTTTGCCGGGTCTTTTGGCCGGGCGTTTGGCATGAGGATCATAAGCCCCATGAGAAGCGAAAAGACCTTTATGAGCAGGCCCGGCTTTGAAAGGCCGCTTATCCAGGGGATGGCGGGCTTGCCTGCGAACATGGCGTTCATGCGGGAGACATTGCGGAATACAAAGCTTATATCCGGTTTGTTGCAGATGCCTTGCTCCACGCGGAAGTCGCCCTTTTCAAACACAAGGCAGGCCCCAACATCCGCAGGGTCGTTTTTGGCAAGGAACTGCACCTTGGCATTTACCTTTGCAAAGCGCTTTTTAAAGGCCGGGTCTTCGGTTAGCAGCACCTTTATGACGGGCAGCACTGCCCGCAGGAATATGCGCGCTGCCAGAAGCTCCCTTTGAGTTGCTTGTGCCATTTTTTCCTCTTTGCGGCTTTCTTGTTAAGGGCCTTGAGAAGGGGCAGCCGGGGTTAAACCTCGTCCTCCCAGTCTTCATCCTCCTCAAAGTCCATTTTCATTACTTCGCGCACGGTTTCAATCACCCCGTCCGTGTCCAGCTTATAGTGGGTGTAGAGGTCTTCCGGGTAACCCACCTCGCAAAAGCAGTCGGGGATGCCAATCTTTTTGAAGGCGCAGCCCTTGCCGGATGCGGCAATGCAGTCTGCCACCGCGCTGCCAAGCCCGCCCAGAAGATTGTGCTCCTCGAATGTGATTATGCGCCGGGTGTCGGCAATGGCCTCCATGACGGCTTTTTCGTCAAGGGGTTTAATGGTGTGCATATTGAGCACGCGCACGGAAAGGCCTTCCTCCTCTTTTAAGATGCGGGCTGCTTCTGCACATGGCAGTACCGTGACCCCGCAGCAGATGAGGGTTATGTCCGTGCCGTCTGCCACTTTTACGGCCTTGCCAATGGAAAAGCCGTAGTCCTCATTTTGGTAGAAGCGCGGCTCAAAGCCCCTGCCTATGCGTATGTAAACCGGGCCGGGCCAGGAGATGCAGGCCTTGACAACATTTGCCATTTCAACGCCGTCAGCAGGCACGATGACGCACATATTGGCAAAGCTGCGCATTATGGCAAGGTCTTCCGTGCAGTGGTGGGTGGTGCCTGCCTGGCCGAATGATGCGCCTGCGTGGGTGGCGATGATTTTGACATTGAGGTTCTGGTAGCAGATGTCTGTACGCACCTGCTCGGCGGCCCGCATGGAGGCAAAGGCCGCCATTGTGGAGACAAAGGGGGTAAGCCCGGCCTTGGCAAGCCCGGCAGCCATGCCGAAAAGGTTTTGCTCTGCAACCCCCGCGTTGAAGAAGCGCTCCGGGAACCTGTCTCCAAATCGCCCTATCTTGGTGGACTTGGCCAGATCCGCTGAAAGCCCCACTATCTCCGGGTGCATTTCTCCCAAATCGCACAGCACCTGGCCGTAAATCTCGGCCTGGGTCATGGTGTCTGCATCATAAACCGTCCAGGTCAATCCCTCGCTCATGGCAGGCCTCCTGCATTAAAGGCGCAAAAGTAATTTGGCGTTCTGAATTTAAAGTGAAAAAAAACAGAAAATACGCTATATCCCCAAGTGTTTTGAATCTTTAAACTGTTTTGCATCTTTAAAACAAGGCGGATATGCTCAATTTCTCCATTGCCCAAAATAGCATACAAAGAAAATTTTTTCCATTGCCTTAACAGGGAGGCTGGGCATTTGTCCAAAAAAAGAGGGGGCAAAGGGATAGCAGCAGGCCTTAAATGGAGATTGCCCGGAAAGGGTTTCCTTCATAACGGTTTTTATGCGTATGGCGGCCCTGGCGTCAGTTTCATGTTGGTTGACAAAAAACACCGACCTGCTATACGAATTCCGTGAATTTTTTTGCTGGCGCATTGTGGGCATAAAGCCCTTTGAGAAATTTTTTTAAGGTTTTTGCATTATAACCGAGGTGCCATGAGCAGCCAGAGCATACTTATAAACGGAAGAACAGCCCCATTTGAGACAGGTGAGAGCATACTTGATGCTGCAAAAAAAATAGGCATTGAGATACCCACCCTTTGCTTTTTGAAAAGAGCCATGCCTACTGGCGTGTGCGGCATTTGCGCTGTGGAGGTGGAAGGTGCGTCGGATCTGGTGACAGCCTGCAACACCCCTGCAAGCCAGGGCATGGTCATCCGCACCGAGTCGCCTAAAGTGGTGGCAAGGCGGCGCTCCCTGATAAAAAAGCTTCTGTCTTCTGGCAATCACAACTGCGCGGTGTGCGGAACAGGCTCCGGAGAATGGGAGCGCTTCCAGGCCCTTGTGCAGGGCAGGGATAATGCCCAGGAGCTTTGCCCTGTGTGGGGAGACTGCGAGTTGCAGAACCTGGCCTTCTTGTATCAGGTTCAGGGCGAAAATACCCCGGAGCCGGCCCAGGAATTCCCAAAGGTGGAGATAAACCCCTTTATCGTGCGCGATTACGCCCGCTGCATAGGTTGCGGCCGTTGCGCCCAGGCCTGTAACAGCGTGCAGGTGAATGACGCCATAAACTATGTGCCAGGAGAGGCCAAGGCAGGCGAGTTCCCTTTGGCCAACGAGGACTGCGTTTTTTGCGGAGAGTGCATTCAAGCCTGCCCTGTGGGCGCGCTTGTGGAAAAAAACGCCCGCTACACGGTAAGGCCCTGGGAAACCAAAAAGGTGCGCACCACCTGCTCATATTGCGGTGTGGGCTGTCAGCTTTGGCTCCATATTAAAGACAACAGGGTTGTAAAGGTTACAGGTGTTGAGGAGGTGGGGCCAAACTGGGGCAGCCTGTGCGTTAAGGGCCGCTTCGGGTTCCACTTTGTGGGCCATGAGCAAAGGCTTACAAAGCCGCTTATAAAGGAAAACGGCAAGTTTAGGGAAGCCTCATGGGACGAGGCTTTGGACCTTGTGGCCAAAAAGCTGGGCGAAATCCGCGATGCTCACGGTTCGGACGCCTTTGGCCTGTTGACCAGCGCCAGGGTTACAAACGAGGAGAACTACATAGCCCAGAAGTTTGCCCGCGCGGTGATAAAAACCAACAATGTGGACCATTGCGCCCGTCTCTGACACAGCGCCACCGTGGCCGGTCTGGCCGCAGCGTTTGGCTCTGGTGCAATGACAAACCCCATCGGCGATGTGGAAAAGGCCAAGGCCATCCTCATCACCGGGTCCAACACCACGGAAAACCATCCTGTGCTTTCCTGCTATGCAAAGCGGGCAGCGCGGTTTGCAGATGCCAAGATAATTGTGGCAGACCCGCGCAAGATTCCCATGGTCCGGCATTCGGTTCTGTGGATGCGCCAAAAGCTCGGTACGGATGTGGCGTGGATAAACGGCATGATTCATGTCATTATCCGCGATAAGCTTTATGATGAAAAGTATGTGAAAACCCGTACCGTGGGCTTTGACGATCTTGCAAAAACAGTTGGAAAATACACGCCCGAATTTGTTGAGGGGATAACCGGCATTCCTGCTGAAGATATTGAGGAAGCTGCCAGGATATTTGCAAAGGCAAAGTCTGCAAGCATCCTTTATACAATGGGCATAACCCAGCACATCTGCGGCACGGACAATGTGAAATCGCTTGCCAACCTTGCCATGATCACGGGCAATGTGGGCAGGGAAGGTGGCGGGGTCAACCCCCTGCGGGGCCAGAACAATGTGCAGGGGGCCTGCGACATGGGCGGGCTGCCCAATGTTTACACCGGCTACCAGCCTGTGGCCAATGCAGATAACAAAAAGAAGTTCGAGGAGGCCTGGGGCGTTACGGGCTTAAACGAAAAGCCGGGCATGACAGCCACCAGAATGCTGCCCGCAGCCCACGAGGGAAAGCTCAAGGCCCTTTACATAATCGGCGAAAACCCCATGGTCTCGGACCCTGATATTGACCACGCCAAGGCTTGCCTGGAGCATCTGGACTTTCTTGTGGTGCAGGATATATTTCTCACGGAAACTGCCCAGCTTGCCCATGTGGTGTTGCCAAGCGCCTGCTTTGCGGAAAAGGACGGCACTTTCTCAAACACGGAGCGCAAGATTCAGCGGGTGCGCAAGGCCGTGAATCCGCCGGGCCAGGCAAAGGATGACTGGTGGATTCTGGTGGAACTGGCCCGGCGCATGGGCTACACCATGAATTACGCACACAGCCGCGCCATATTTGAGGAAATTGCCCGGGTTACTCCATCCTATTGCGGCGTGAGCTACGACAGGCTGGAGCATGACGGCCTGCACTGGCCCTGCCCAGGCCCGGATCACCCCGGAACGCCCTGCCTACACAAGGAGCAGTTCACCTGCGGCCTTGGCGTGCTCCATGCGGTGGAATGGATTCCGCCTGCCGAGCAGCCCGATGATCAATATCCCTACTACCTTACCACCGGGCGCCACATCTACCACTATCACACGGGCACCATGACCATGAAGTCTGACGGCTTAAACAAGGCTGCGCCCGAATGCTACCTTGAGATAACCCCGGCAGACGCAAAGGGGCTTGGCGTTGCAGATGGCGAAATGGTGGAGGTGAAATCCCGGCGGGGGGCCATAACGGTCAAGGCAAGGGTGTGTGATGCCACCGAGGACGGAACGGTTTTCCTGCCCTTCCACTATGCCAAGGCTGCGGCCAACAAGCTCACCAATACGGCTCTGGACCCGATTGCTGCAATCCCCGAACTCAAAGTCTGCGCTGTGAGCATCAGCAAGACTGCATAAAAAGTCCGGCAGGGGGGGCTTTTTTTTAGCCCCCCCTGCCGTTTTGTTTTTCTGCCTGCCCATTGCATCCTCTCGCCAACTGCGCGCCTTTTGGCACCTCAATCCTTGCCCTTGAATTTTTCGCTCCCTTTCGCTCGTTGAGATGGGTTCATGGCTTTTTGCCGCTTTTTTGGGCAAAACCCCCTCAAACTGCAAAAAAATCCTTCCTTCGCTATTGCCAGAGGCATCAATTTCCATTATGAAAAAAAGGTTTAGAGCCTTGACCTTCCGGCAGGGTTTGGTCATGGCTGGTAATTATCTATTTTTGTTGCTTTTTTTGTTTGTTGCAACTTCGTTGAATGCGGCAAAAACAAAGAAGGCAGGGGGCTTGAAGGTAAGGGCTTTTGTATAAACCCGGCAGCGGGGGCGGCGGCATATTTGTCCATCTGCCCTGTTTTAATAACCTGGGGGTAAACCCTTTAAATCAATCCTGAACCATCGCCCAGGGGCACTAAACCCTTAAGGCGCCAAGACTTGAAAGGAGTTTTTTTAAAGATGGCACAGCTTATTTCCGATCGCAGGGATGTGGACTTTGTGCTTTTTGAGCAGATGGAGGCCCACGAGCTTGCAAAGACAGAGCAGTATGCCCAGTTCAACAAAAAAACCATCGAGATGATCATCAATGAGGCAAGAAACCTTGCCATCAAGGAAATTCTGCCCACCAACAAGCCGGGCGATGAAAAGGGCTGCCGCCTTGAAAACGGCAAGGTCATCGTGCCTGAAGAATTTCATCGCGCCTACAAGCTTTACTGCGAAGGCGAGTGGCTGGCAATGGCCGAGGATGTTGAAGTGGGCGGCCAGGGCTTTCCCATCATCGTAACCCAGGCGGCCAGCGAATACTTTGTGGGTGCCAACTGCGCTTTCATGATGTATCCGGGCCTTACCCACGGTGCGGCCCACCTTGTGGAGGTTTTTGGCACGGAAAAGCAAAAGGAGCTTTACCTGTCAAAAATGTACTCCGGCAAATGGGGCGGCACCATGCTGCTTACAGAGCCGGATGCAGGCTCGGATGTGGGCAACCTTACCACAACAGCTTATCCCAACGGGGATGGCACTTACACCATCAAGGGACAGAAGATCTTCATCTCCGCAGGCGATCACGACCTTGTGGAAAACATTGTGCATCCGGTTCTTGCCCGCATTGAGGGCGCGCCTGCCGGAACCAAGGGCATAAGCCTTTTTGCAGTGCCCAAAATATGGGTCAATGATGACGGCTCGCTTGGCGAGGACAATGATGTTGTGATTGACCGCCTTGAGGAGAAGATGGGCATTCATGGCAATGCCACCTGCGTTATGATTCTTGGCGGCAAAGGCAAGTGCAAGGGCACGCTTCTGGGCGAGCCCAACAAGGGAATGCGTGCCATGTTTCAGATGATGAACGAGGCCCGCCTGGGTGTTGGCATCCAGGGCTATTCCTTTGGAACCGCAGCCTACATGTATGCTCTTGATTACGCCCGTCAGCGCGTCCAGGGCCGCTCGCTTCTGGATTTCATGAATCCGGATGCTCCGGCTGTGACCATCATCAATCATCCTGATGTGCGGCGCATGCTCACATGGATGAAGGCAATGGTGGACGGCATGAGAAGCTTCATCTATTACACGGGCCGCTGCTTTGACATTGTGCGCTCTTCAAACGATGAGGCCGCAAAGGAAAAGGCCCAGGGCCTTATTGAAGTTCTTATTCCCATTCTCAAGGCCTACTGCACGGACAAGTCCTTTGAGGTATGTACCATGGCCATGCAGACCTACGGCGGCTATGGCTACACCAAGGAATACCCCATTGAGCAGCTTCTGCGGGACTGCAAAATCACGGGCATCTACGAAGGAACCAACGGCATCCAGTCAATGGATTTGCTGGGCCGCAAGCTTGGCATGAAGGGCGGCAAGCCTTTTATGGATCTAATCGGCGAAATGAGCAAAACCGTTGCCCAGGCCAAGGGAATTGCAGGACTTGAAACCCTTGCTGCCCAGGTGGAAGAGGCTGTGGGCAAGCTTGGCGAAATCGCCATGCTCATGGGTAAGACCGCCATGAGCGAAAAGGTTCTCACCGCCTTTACCTATTCCTACAATTTCCTGGATGTCTGCGGCGATACCATAATGGCATGGATGCACCTGTGGCGGGCTTGCATTGCCAAGCCCAAGCTGGATGCCTTGACCAACGGCGACCCGGCGCTTATTGCCAGCAAAAAGGATGCAGCCTTCTATGACGGCCTTGTGAAAACAGCCCAGTTCTTTGGCAGCGCTGTTCTGCCCGTAGCCCTGGGCAAGATGGCGGCCATAAAGAACATGAGCTCTGCTGCTGTTGATATGCTTGATGACGGCTATGCAGGCAAGTAGCAGGCTGGCGGTTATTTAATATTCCCCAAAAATTAAAAGGCCGCCGGGAATTTTTTTCCGGCGGCCTTTTAATACCCGGAGGCCCGATGCAGGAAAAAACAGAAGAAAGCCCCGTTTTATATGAGGTTGTCCGGTCCACGGCCATCATCACCTTAAACCGGCCCCACAAGAGAAACGCCATAAGCCAGGGGCTTCTTGCCGGGCTTTACGATAGTCTTGAAAAGGCACAGGCAGACCCGGCCATACGCGCCATAATCCTCACCGGCGCAGGGGAGAGCTTTTGCGCTGGCCTGGACCTTTCCCGCCTTGCAACAGATAACCTCATGGACCCGCGCGGGGATGGCAGGGATTTGATGGACATACGGCCTGTCATCAAAAAGCCCATTATCGGCGCAATAAACGGCCACGCCATAACCGGCGGCATGGAGCTTGCCCTAAACTGCGATTTTTTAATCGCTTCAGAAAAGGCCTCCTTTGCAGATACCCACGCCAAAATAGGCATTCATCCGGGCTGGGGCATGAGCCAGCTTCTGCACAGGGCGGTGGGCCTTGCAATGGCAAAGCAGATGTCTTTTACCTGCCGCTTTGTGGATGCAAAAAAAGCCCTTGAAATGGGCCTTGTCAACGAGGTTGTGCCGCAGGAAAAACTTTTGGACCGCTGCCTGGAAATTGCCGATGACATAGCAAAAACAAATGCGCCCGTGTTTGAAATAATAAAACAGTGCATTGAAGACGGGGCAAACATGACTTTTGCCGATGCCATGCAAAGGGAAAGAGACGGATTTAACGCCTTTCTTGCCCAAAGCGGCGCGCTTAAAAAATGAACCGGCCCGGCAGCAGGCTCCATCAGTCCTGCCCGGAAATGCCAAGAATGCTCTTTACCTGCCCGATTTTTCCCTCCAGGTTGGCCTGACGGCTTATCATTATTCTTTGGGCCATGGGCGGCCCGGCCCCGTGCATGGATTCAATGAGGTAGGCCACGCAGCCTGCGCCTGCCACAAGGTTTTCAATGAAGCGCAAAACCTTTATGCGGTCTAAAGTGTCAACCCCTGCTGCTCCGGCAAGGTATTTTTTTATGTAGGGGCCGGTAATGGGGTCATCAAAATCCGCAGAAGAGGGCAGGGTGCCGATAAGCCCGCCTGCAATGTCGGTGGCCAGCCGGGCAATCTCGTAGGGAAAGCGCGTTACATTCAACTTGCACACATTTGCAAGGAGCAGATCCACCATATAGTTGCCTGCCGGAGTTTTGTGCCCCCTTGCCGAGCAGGCAATGCCGCAGGCGAACAGGGTTTCGTTTAAATGAATCATCTCTGTTAGCTTGTCGCGGATGTGCCAGGTGTGATCCACGCCGTTCATCCTGGCAATGAGAGCGCAGGCGCCGATTAGCACATCGCCCACGCCCACCTTGCATCCGCCGTAGCTCTGGCGGTGGTAGGCTGCAAAGCGCTCCACAAGCATTCCTGAAAACTGGGTCTGGCCGTCTAAAAAAATGCGCTCATTTGGTACAAAGACATCCTCAAAAACAACCATCACCTCCTGGCCGCCAAACTGGGTGTTTCCGGCATCTGCCGGGTTTTGCTCCGCCTTTCGGGTATCGCTTGCCTGTCGGCCGTAAATGTAGCGCAGGCCCGGCGTATTTGTGGGCAGGGCAAAGCACACGGCAAACTGCTCCTCATCAGGCCGCAGGGTCATGGTGGGCATAACAAGCACCTCGTGGGAATTTAAAAGCCCTGTCTGGTGCAGCTTTGCCCCCCTTACCACAATGCCGTCCGGGCCGCGGTCAACCACGCGCAGATATACATCCGGGTCATCCTGCTGGCCCGGTCTTTTGCCCCGGTCGCCCTTGGGGTCTGTCATGGCCCCGTCAACAGTGAAATCATTTTCCTGAATTTTTGCCCAGTAGGCGGCAAACCGCTCGTGAAAATTTGTGCCAAGGGCCTTGTCGCACTCAAAGGATGTGGAAAAAACCGCATTTGCTGCATCCATGCCCACACAGCGCTGAAAGCAGCAGCCCGTAAGATTGCCGCACCGGCGCTGCATTTCCACCTTGCGAACAAGGTCTGCCGCGCTCTGGTGAAGGTGCGAAAAGCGGTTAACGGTCTTGCCCGTAAGGGGGGATATGGCGGTGAAAAGCCCGCAGTCATTTGAATCATGGGCCTGATCATAAGTGGCGGCAACAGCCCTTAAACTTGGGCGCACCAGGGGATGATTTGCCGTGTTGTCGGCCTTTTCTCCCAGAATGTGGGCGGTCAGTTTAAGGCCCTTTATGGAATCCATGTATTGACTGCCGGTCATAAGCGCCATGAAAAAAGTCTCCTTTCCTTTGCCACAAGCTTCTTGCAGTGGGGCATGGCTAGTGGTATTGCCCATTTTTATCTTTAACAGCATATCGTGACCGCAGCCTTTTGGTAAAGGAGTAATAAAAACCCCCATGACCGGCACTCTTTTGAACACCCTTACCGTTGCAGCAGGAAGCCTTGTGGGCCTGGCTTTGGGCAAACGGCTGGCAGAGCGCTACAAAAAAACCGTGCAGCAGGCTTTGGGGCTTGCCGTGCTGTATTTTGGCATGACAATGGCTTTGGAAGAGGGCGGAAACGCCATTCTGACCATTGGCAGCGTTGTGCTTGGCGGGCTTATTGGTGAGATGATGGGCATAGAACAAAGGCTTGCCAGCTTTGCCGCTTGGCTCAAGGCTCGCATAAAAAGCAGCTCGCCAAATTTTGTGGAAGGCTTTGTCACGGCTTCAGTCATGTATCTTACCGGGCCAATGATAATTCTTGGCTGTCTGGAGGACGGGCTTACCGGAGGCATAAGCATCCTTTCCATAAAGTCGCTTTTTGACGGGGTTGCCAGCATAATTTTAGCCTCATCGCTTGGCCTGGGGGTTTTGTTTTCCGCTGCCAGTGTGCTTGTGGTGCAGGGTGCGCTCACTTTGGGAGCATCATACCTTGTTTTTCTGCGGGAGCCTGTTATCCTTACAGCTCTGACCACCACCGGAGGGGTTATCATATTGGGAATCGGCATCAATCTTCTGGATCTTAAAAAAATTCCGGTGGGGAACCTGCTACCGGCCCTTGTTCTTGCGGTTATTGGGGCGATGATTTTTTAGTAGGTCTGCTTTTGTCTGAACC
This sequence comes from Desulfobacterales bacterium, assembly GCA_020060085.1. Lineage (GTDB taxonomy): Bacteria > Desulfobacterota > Desulfobacteria > Desulfobacterales > Desulfatibacillaceae > JAGVAW01. The sequence continues at coordinate 434 of JAGVAW010000215.1, read as the reverse complement.
ATAAGGAAAACAGGCACAGGAGGAAGCGATGACGGTTATTGATTCCAGCGTTTATGTGGCCCCCACAGCCTTTGTCTTTGGGGATGTGACTGTTGGCGAGGACAGTTCCCTGTGGCCTGGGGCATCGTTAAGGGGGGACATGGGCAGCATTGTTGTGGGCCGGGGAAGCTCCGTGCAGGACAACTGCGCCCTGCACATTCAGCCTGCCGGCAAGGTGGTGGTGGGAGACCTTGTTACAATCGGTCACGGGGCTGTGTTGCACGGCTGCACAGTGGGCAACTGCTGCGTGATAGGCATGAATGCCGTTGTGCTTGACGGTGTTATCGTGGGGGATAAATCCATAGTTGCAGCAGGCGCGGTGGTCAAATCCGGCACAAACATTCCTCCAGGCTCACTTGTTGTGGGGAACCCGGCCATAATAAAGGAAGGCCGCA
>JAGVAW010000111.1 GCA_020060085.1 Desulfobacterales bacterium | reverse complement strand
TTTGCCGGGCGTTTTTCAACAGGCCTTGTGCTGGCCGCCTGCCTGCCGGTCTTTGCAGCCTTTGTTGCCGGTCTTGCCATTGCCCTTGCGCTCAAGCTTTCCAGCAGCACAAGAGGCTCCTTTATCCAGACAGGTTTTCACGGAAATCTGGGCTACCTGGGGCTGGCGGTAGCCTATTATTTTCTGGGGGACAGCGGCCTTGCAATTGCGGGAATTATCGCAGCATTTATAATGCTTTTTCAAAACCTTTTGGCAGTTGCAACTTTGGGCTTTTTCGGGGCCTACTCCGGGCCAAGGCATTCGGCAGGCTATTTTGTTCGCAAGGTTCTTTTAAACCCGGTCATCATAGGAGCAGGTGCGGGAATTGCCTTTTCCTTATCCAGCGCGACCATGCCCACCCTTGTTTCTCGCACCCTGTATATTGTGGCGGATATGGCTCTTCCCCTGGCCCTTCTTGTAATCGGCGCATCGCTTAACTTTTCGCTTCTTGTAAGATCCACAGGCCCAATCCTTCTGGCAGGAGCGCTAAAGCTTTTCCTTATGCCCGCCGCAGGCTGGCTTCTGCACTCCCATCTGGGCCTTGCCCAGCCCCTTCTTGCGCCGCTTGTCATACTTCTGGCAGCACCCACAGCCACGGTTACCTATGTCATGAGCCGCGAAATGAACGGCGATCCGCCCTTTGCAGCAGCAGCCATATCCCTCCTCACCCTCCTTTCCGCCCTGTCCTATGTTTTCTGGCTTTCCATCCTTTCTTGACAACAGCGCCCTTGCAGGGGAATCTTTGCAGGGGCAGATATTTGGCCTTTTTGTTTTCCGCATCCATTTATATCAGGAGAGCTTATGTCCCAGGCAGCAGAGGAAACGCGCATCGGCCCGCTGGTTTTTCTTCCCGGCCCTAACAAGGGAAAATATCCCCACTGCCACAGCCTGTATGTGGAAGGCGACAAAATTCTGATTGACCCGGCCTCGGACAGGGAAAGGCTTAAAAGGCTCAAGGATGAAAAAGGTGTTGACGAGGTGTGGCTCACCCACTGGCACGAGGACCACTTTGCCCACCTTGATCTTTTTGAGGACGCACTTTTGTCAATCCATGCCCTTGATGAGCCGCCCCTTGGGGATATTGAAACCTTTATGGACTGGTACGGCATGGACCCGGACAGGGATAAAAGCCTTCGGGAAAGCTGGAAACCACTTATGCTGGAGCAGTTTCATTTTATACCCAGAAAACCCCACAGGCTGTTTTCAGGAAATGAAGAGCTTGCCCTGCCCTCCTGCGGCAAGGTGAGGGTGATTGCCGCACCTGGCCACACGCCGGGCCACTGCGCCTTTTATTTTGAGGATTTTTCCCTGCTCTGCACAGCAGATTACGACCTTACCCCATTTGGCCCCTGGTATGGAGATCCCGGCTCATCCATGGAAGATACAATCTGCTCGGTAACAGCCCTGTCCCAAATAGGTGCAAAATGGGTTATGACCTGCCATGAGACAGGCCTTTTTGAAAACCCGCCGGACAGAATTTGGACAGATTACACACTTGTCATCCAAAGGCGCGAAGAGGCCCTTCTGACCTTCCTGGCCACAGGCCCAAAAACAATGCAGGAAATTGTGGAGCAGTGGATTGTCTATAAAAAGCGCCGCGAGCCCATAGAGTTCTATTCCTGGGGCGAAAAGGCCACCATGAAAAAGCACCTGGAAGCCCTTATGAAGCAAGACCGGGTCCGAAAAATTGACGGCAGATACGCCCTGAAATAATAGTGCACTCCCAAACGCAAAAAAAGAGCAGCGGCAAATAAGCTCTGATTAAAAAAGCGCCAAAAATTAAGCCGCAAAAACCAAGCGGGTCTTTCGTAATCCTCTTTCAACACCCATTGGCCTGTGGTATGCAAAAGGGCTTGCCGACAAAACAGCAGGCATTTTTTGGAAGAGGCAGTTAAAAGCAATTAAAGGAGCAAAACCATGCAGGCCCTTTTGGCCCTTGAAGACGGACGGAGCTTTGAATGCCGCTCCTTCACCGGCCCTGGCGAAGCCTTTGGCGAGGTGGTTTTCAACACAAGCATAACAGGCTACCAGGAGGTCCTCACAGACCCTTCCTACCGGGGCCAGCTTGTTACCATGACCTATCCCCTAGTGGGATGCTATGGGGTGAATGAAGAGGATGTGGAGTCGGATTCGATTCAAGTGGCGGCCTTCATTGTGCGTGAGTATCAGACGCATCCCCACAACTTCCGCTCCACCAGAACCTTAAAGGATTACCTTTGCAGCCAGGGGGTTCTTGGCGTGGAGGGCCTCGACACCCGCGCCCTTACCCGTCATATCCGCAGCCTGGGGGCAATGCGGGCAATAATTTCCACAAGCGATCTTGATCCTGCCTCCCTTGCCGCAAGAGCAAAGCAGATTCCGTCAATGGAAGGCCTGGATCTGGCAAAAGAGGTGAGCACAAAGAGGCCTTACAGGTTTGACGGCAAGGAAAAACTATTTCTTGAGCAAGAGGATTTAAATGCCTCCCTCTGGGATGCAGGCCACAAAAAGCCCAGGGTGGCTGCCTTTGATTTTGGCATAAAGTACAATATATTGCGCTGCCTTGCGGAAAAGGGTTGCGATGTTGTTGTGGTACCTGCCGCAACCCCTGCTGCAACCATTAAAGAGATGGACATTGACGGAATTTTTTTGAGCAACGGCCCAGGCGACCCGGAGCCTGTGACATACGGCATAAAAACCGTGCAGGAGCTTTTGGGTTACAAGCCAATGTTTGGCATCTGCCTGGGCCACCAGATTCTTGGCCTGGCCCTTGGGGCAAAGACCTACAAACTCAAGTTCGGCCACCGGGGAGCCAACCAGCCCGTTAAAAACCTGGAAACCGGCAGGGTGGAAATAAGCTCCCAGAACCACGGGTTTGCAGTTGATGCGAAAACCCTGCCACAAAAGGATGTCAAACTCACCCACATCAATCTCAATGACAACACCTGCGAGGGCTTCAAACACGCGGATATTCCCCTCCTGGCCGTGCAGTACCACCCGGAGGCATCCCCAGGCCCCCATGACGCATATTACCTTTTTGACGACTTTGTAAAAATGATGACCCAAACACCTTAAATTGCAAACACGGTAGCCCTAAACAATGCCAAAGCGCACAGACATAGAGAAAATACTCATCATCGGGGCAGGCCCAATAATAATAGGCCAGGCCTGCGAGTTCGACTATTCAGGCACCCAGGCCTGCAAGGCCCTCAAGGAAGAGGGCTACGAGATTGTGCTTGTCAACTCCAACCCCGCCACCATAATGACAGACCCTGCAACCGCCCACCGTACCTATATTGAACCTGTTACGCCGGAGGTTGTGGCAGCCATTGTGGAGCGCGAGCGGCCCCATGCCGTGCTGCCCACCCTTGGCGGCCAGACGGGTTTGAACACGGCCGTGGCCTGCGCCCGGCAGGGGGTGTTTGAGGCCTATGGCGTGGAGCTTATCGGCGCCAATGTGGATGTGATTGAAAAGGCTGAAAGCCGCGAGCGATTCCGGGAGGCCATGACAAAAATCGGCCTTAAAGTCCCTGCAAGCTTTTTTGCCAACACTATAGACCAGGCAAAGGATGCTGCGGCCCGCATAGGATTTCCTGTGATAATAAGGCCAAGCTTCACCCTTGGCGGCACGGGCGGCGGCATTGCCTACAACGGGGATGAGCTTGAAACCATTGTCAAAAAGGGTCTGGATGCCAGCCTCACCCGCCAGGTCATGATTGAGGAATCGGTTCTTGGCTGGAAGGAATACGAGCTGGAGGTGATGCGCGATGTCAAAGACAATGTCGTCATCATCTGTACTATAGAAAACCTTGACCCAATGGGGGTTCATACAGGCGATTCCATAACGGTTGCACCTGCCCAGACCTTAAGCGACCGCGAATACCAGGCAATGCGCAATGCCTCAATTGCAGTCATGCGCGAAATAGGCGTGGAAACAGGCGGCTCCAATGTGCAGTTTGCCGTAAACCCCAAAAACGGGGACATGATAGTAATCGAGATGAACCCGCGGGTTTCCAGAAGCTCGGCTTTGGCCTCCAAGGCCACGGGCTTTCCCATTGCAAAAATCGCTGCCAAGCTGGCCGTGGGCTACACGCTGGATGAAATCCCCAACGACATAACCCGCAAGACCCTTGCCTGCTTCGAGCCTTCCATAGATTACTGCGTTGTCAAGATTCCGCGCTTTGCCTTTGAAAAGTTTCCCCAGACCCAGGACATGCTCACAACCTCCATGAAAAGCGTGGGCGAAACCATGTCAATAGGCCGGACCTTCAAGGAGGCCCTGCAAAAGGGCCTGCGCTCTCTGGAAGTGGGGAGATTCGGACTTGGGGCGGACGGCAAGGATGAGGCAGACTTTGCAGGGGCCGCACCAAGCCGGGAATATATCGTCAAGATGCTGGCCACCCCCAACTCAAAACGCATCTTCTTTTTGCGCCATGCCTTTGCAGCAGGCATGGAGCTTGACGAAATTTACGCCATCACCGGCATTGATCCCTGGTTTTTGCACCACATCCGCGAAATATGGCAGATGGAAACAACCATAAGGGATGCCGGGCCTGCGCCTTCAACCCTTCTTGCAGCCAAGAGAAACGGTTTTTCAGACCGCCAGCTTGCCTTTCTGTGGGGCAAAAGCGAAGGCCAAGTTGCCGCCTTGAGGGAGCAGCACCAAATTTATCCGGTCTATAAGTCTGTGGATACCTGCGCAGCGGAATTTATGGCCTACACGCCATATTATTACAGCACCTACGAGCAGGAGGACGAGGTGGGCGACTCCCAGGCAAAGAAGGTGATGATTCTGGGAGGCGGGCCTAACCGCATAGGCCAGGGCATAGAGTTTGACTACTGCTGTGTGCACGCCAGCTTTGCCCTTGCGGAAATGGGCGTTGAAAGCATAATGGTAAACTCCAACCCTGAAACCGTGAGCACGGATTACGACACTTCCGACAGGCTTTATTTCGAGCCCCTCACAGCCGAAGATGTGCTTCACATCGCCAGAAAGGAAAAGCCCTTTGGCGTGATTGTGCAATTCGGGGGGCAGACTCCCTTAAACCTTGCAAACAGGCTTTCCAAGGCCGGGGTTCCCATTCTGGGTACATCCCCAGACAGCATAGACATGGCCGAGGACCGCAAGCTCTTTGGGGCCATGCTCAAAAAACTCAATTTAAGGCAGCCCGAAAACAGCACGGCGCTTACCGTTGACGAGGCCATGAGCCGGGCCGAGGAAATAGGCTACCCGCTCATTGTGCGGCCAAGTTATGTTCTTGGCGGCAGGGCAATGCACATTGTCTATGACAGGGAAAGCCTGGCGCACTTTGCGCGGCTGGCCTTTGATGCCTCGGAGGAAGGGCACCCTTTACTCATTGACAGGTTTTTGGAAAACGCCCTTGAAGTTGATGTGGATGCTGTTTGCGATGGCCAGCAGACCGTTGTTGCAGGAATAATGGAGCATATAGAGGCAGCCGGGGTGCATTCGGGCGATTCCGCCTGCGTCCTGCCGCCAAACAGCCTCTCAAAGAACATGATCACCCAAATCCGCAAGGCCACTTCAGCCCTTGCAGATGAGCTTGGCGTCATCGGGCTTATGAACATTCAGTTTGCGGTGAAGGATGAAACCCTTTTTATCATAGAGGTCAACCCCAGGGCTTCGCGCACGGTTCCCTTTGTGAGCAAGGCCACGGGCGTTCCCTGGGCCAAGGTGGCCACCAAGGTTATGATGGGCCATACCCTAAATGAGCTTGGCATAAGGGAAATTGAAAACTTGCCCCACAAAGCTGTTAAGGAAGCTGTTTTTCCCTTTGACCGCTTTCCCGGCGTGGACCCCCTGCTCGGCCCGGAGATGAAGTCCACCGGCGAAGTTATGGGCATAGACAAGGATTTTGGCCCGGCCTTTGCCAAGGCCCAGCTTGCAGCAGGCCAGAAGCTTAAAACCCAGGGCACGGTCTTTGTGAGCGTGGCAGATGAGGACAAGGAAAAAATGGCGGGCATTGCCGCAGACCTTGCCAAAATGGGCTTTGACCTTGTGGCGACAAAGGGGACAGCGGCCTTTCTGGCATCAAGGGGCATAAAGGCGGCAACCATCAACAAGGTCAGCCAGGGCAGGCCCCATGCAGTTGATGCAATCAAGAACAGCGAAATTGCGCTGATTATAAACACCGGGTCAGGCCAGGGATCAAAGGAGGCAAGGGACGGCTACGAGATAAGGCGATCGGCCCTGACCTTTGGTGTTCCCTATGTAACCACGGTGGCCGGGGCGCTTGCCCTGTGCCAGGGCCTTTATGCAATGAAATCCCAAAAGCTGGGGGTGCGCTCCCTGCAGGAGTATTCCGCTGATGTGGCAATCAACTGATGAGGACAAGCCGCGCGAAGCCTGTGGCGTTTTCGGGGTATGGGGACATGAGGATGCAGCCCGCCTGTGCTATTTTGGCCTTTACGCGCTTCAGCACCGGGGCCAGGAAAGCGCGGGCATAGCCGCCCACAACGACAACGGCATACTGCTGCACAAGGGCATGGGACTTGTGGCCGATGTTTTCAAACCGGCTGATCTGGACAAGCTTGTCGGCCTTTCAGCCATAGGCCAGGTGCGCTACTCCACCACCGGACAAAGCTCGCTTACAAACGCCCAGCCCTTTGTGGTGCGCCACCGCAGGCATTCCTATGCACTGGCCCACAACGGCAACCTTGTAAACGCCCTTGCCCTGCGGGAGCAGTTGGAAAAAACCGGAAGCATATTCCAGACCACAATGGATTCTGAAATATTTCTCCACCTTTTTGTCAAAAATCTGGACTTGGGCCTGGAGAGCGCCCTTGTAAAAACCGTGGAAAGCATAAAAGGAGCTTTCAGCTTTGTTCTTTTGACAAGCGATGGCGAGTTGATAGGCATAAAAGACCCTTACGGATTCCGCCCCCTTTGCCTGGGCAGGGTCAACGGCCACTATGTGCTGGCAAGCGAAACCTGCGCCTTGGACCTTGTGGAGGCCCAGTTCATAAGGGAATTGGAGCCGGGTGAAATAGTCATCATCAACAAAAACGGCATTCGCAGCATCCAGACCCCCAGGCCAAAGCGCAGAGCCTTCTGCATATTCGAGTACATCTATTTTGCCAGGCCGGATTCGGACATTTTCGGCCACAATGTGTATGAAATGAGAAAGGCAATGGGCCGGGCGCTGGCAGCGGAAATGCCCGTGGATGCGGATATGGTGATGCCCTTTCCGGATTCAGGCAACTACGCGGCTTTGGGGTACTGTGAAGAATCGAAACTCCCCTTTGAAATGGGCATGATAAGAAACCACTATGTGGGCAGAACCTTTATTCAGCCAAGCCAGTCCATGCGCGACTTTGGCGTGCGGGTGAAGCTCAACCCCGTGCGCAAGCTCCTTGCCGGAAAGCGCATAATCATTGTGGAGGATTCCATCATAAGAGGCACCACAGCCCGCACGAGAATACGAGCCTTGCGGGATTTGGGGGTGCGCGAAGTCCATATGAGGGTTTCCTGCCCGCCCCACCGCCACGCCTGCCATTACGGAATAGACTTTTCCACCAGGGGGGAGCTTGTGGCCTCCAAATTGAGCACAGAGCAGCTTCGCAGCCACCTTGGCCTGGACAGCCTGCACTATTTGAGCCTGGAAGGGCTTTTAAAAGCCACGGGCGAACCGGCAGCCGCCGACCGCTTCTGCTACGCCTGCTTCAACGGCTGCTATCCGGTGGAGTTTGACCAGGAGCTTTCCAAAGACTGCCTGGAAAAGGCTTAAAGAGAAGGGCGGTTCCAGGAAAAGGATAGCTGCGTTGCGCTTCGCCGGACAAGGAGCTCGATGTACTACCAGTACACCTTCGTCCTTGTCCGGCTTGTGCGCCTTGCTCTCCTTTCCCTGGAACCGCCCCGTATGCTGGTGGTTGAAAAGAAAAACAGCCAACACCTTGCCCACAATTCCCTGGAACCGCCCTGTATGTTTGTGGTTGAGGGGGAAAAACAAATCCCGTGCCGAAAAATAACCCCCCTTAACCCTTGCCCGGCTTGCGCGCCTTGCCCACAACTCCCTGGAACCGTCCCATGCTTTTGTGGTTAAAAAGGGAAACAGCAATTTTAACCACGAAAAGCACGAACCACACGAAAAAAAGCCATCATTGACGCCTTGGGCTTGGAATCCAGCCACCAGGCCGTCATTCCCGCGCACACCTGAATAAAGTATAATTTCAGGCTATTATTCTTTTTATACTGGGCCAAAGCCTTCGACTGCGTCAGCAGGTCTTAAATGGCGGCAACCTTACTCCATTGATTGCAACTTGTTGGTATCAAACAATTAAGCCGGGGGAGGAAATTCCCCCCCCCGGCTTGTTTGGTTACAGGTTATGGCCTGTTTTGCTTACTTGGAGCCTGCCTCGTTGGCCTCCAGCTCGGCCTGCCATTCTTCCCAGGTGCAGGGCCGCACATCGCTCAAGAGGTCTGCGTAGGGCGTGTACATGGAGTCGCCAAGGATTTCAACCCGTGACTCCAGTTCCATGAGGGTGCTGTCCCAGGGCTTTCCGCCGTTGTAGTATTCCGTCCTGTTCTCGCGCAGACGCTCCAGCATACCCATCAGTTCCGTGCCCACATACATGCTCATGCCGCTCATAGTCCTGGCAGCCTTGTAGTCCATGGCCGCAGGCCCGCGGTGGTCAACGCTTATGCCGTTGAAGATGATGAGGCCCGGAGTGGTGGGCGTGATGTCAATATCATTGGCCGTGCCGTTAAGCACACCGGAAATCCCCGACAGATGGCTGGTGGCATTGATGTAGAGCGTGCCGCCCACCGTCACACTGAGAGGATTCGTCAGCGTGCCAATCAGCGCTCCTGACAGGCTGGTGCTGTTGCCAGAGGTGATCATGTGCATACCGGGGCATCCGAAGATGCTGCCCAGGTTGGAGTTAAGGATGACATTCTGCCGCGCCGTGACATTGGAGCAGACCCAGATGTCGCCAAAATTACCAAGAGCGCCGGGCTTGGCAGGATCAATACCCCTGTCAAGGTCAGACTCTATGCTAACATTGGTGCCGAATATGGGAGCCCACACAAACACATCGCGCCATGCTTCCACCCGCACAAAGTGACCTTCGCGGATTTCGCTGTTCACATAGGCGTTATCCGGCGGATCCAGGTTCAAAATGCCAGTGGCATGCATAACACCGTTGGCAAAGCCAAAGAAGTTACCGGGCGTGGTGAAGTTCGGGCTAACATCAAGCTTCATGCTTCCGCCGCCCAGGGTGATTATGGCTGCGCCGGAGTTGGGAAGCGTTCCGCCCACCCGCACATTGTTGCCCTGCAGGATCATTGCATAATCCAGGCGGTTTTGCGGAGCTGCTGTTGTTACAAGGGTGGACATCCAGTTCTGGCCGATGTTCAGGTCGCCAGCGCCATCCCTGTCCATGTCGGCATGGAGGTACAGGCGGCTGTCACCGCTTGTCACAATATCGCCGTCAATGTGTATGTTGTTGTCCGCCTCCATGAGTACGCCGCCGCCAGCCACCATTATGCCGCCAGAAACCAGCCGGATGTCGTTGTCCGCCCGTGCAACCACAGCGCCGGGGATGTTGACGATGATACCGCCGTTGGGCGCGACCACTACCGCGTTGCCGAAGGTAACATTGTTTGAGGCATCCGCAGTGAGGCCCGTGAGCTGGGTGATGTTGCCAAGGAACACAACATTGTTTGCCGTGCCCAAGTTGCTCTGGGCATCAATGGTGAGCCTGTGGCCGCCGTCAATGGTGTTGAACACCACACGCGAGTTCACAGGGGCATCGGTGATGTCCACAAAGACATCAGTCTTAAGCCTTGTGGTGACCGCGCCGTCAAAGTCCACATTGCCGTTGACCTTTATGTCTCCGGTAAGCTCTGCGGACAGGGCATTGACATCCAGCAGGCCGAAGGGGTTGTTCTGACCCACATCGTTAAGCCGGACAGCGCCCACGGGTATTCCGGTAGCTGTGCCATTGTTGGTTGCGTTAAGGACAAGCGTGTAAGGTGTTCCGTCCGTATCCAGGTTCTCGTGGAAGGTTATGTTGCCTTCCCATGATGCCAGGGTGCGGTTGGAAACATCCACCACCACATCATCCAGGAAGGTCATGTTGCCCTTGGTGGATATGTTTGCGCCAAGGGTTGTGGTGGCAAGCGGCCCGCCCGGCGTGGTCACGGTGAGGGATGCAGGCCGGATGGCCGCACCCAAGGCACCGTGGCCGTTAAGACCGATCTGGGCGTTGATGTCCACCGCTCCCGCTTGGTTTGCATTGGCCGTGAAGGCAATGGCCCCTGGCATATCCACCGCCGAATTTACGGTGATGGTGTTGGAG
>JAGVAW010000203.1 GCA_020060085.1 Desulfobacterales bacterium | reverse complement strand
CGCCGCAGGCTGCCGCGCCGCAAGGCGCGCACGGGCAACCAAGGAAATCAATCTTCTCGATTTCGGATAGCTTGAATTCTTTCATAAATTCTCCTTTTTCCGTGATTCCCGATCCCTTTAGTCATTATTTGGATCATAGGTGCAACCAGAATCTGGAGCCCCCATATCGCCCGTGGCCACATAGGCCATGATCCGGCACCCGGTCTTGCAGGCGTAAAGGTAGCCGCATTGCTTACATTTGCCCTTCACCTGCAATGGTTTGCGGTAAAGGTCCCACAGGGAGGAGTCCTCCCATATCTCCTGAAGGCTGCGCTCTTTGAGCGAGCCAACATAAAGCTCTGGAAAATCATAAAAATAAGAGCATGGCACCACACCGCCGTTTGGGGCCACCGCAACCTTGGTGGTGCCTGCCGCACAGGCATAGCTTTTTGGCTCAAGGCCAGGCCTTTTTTCAAACTGGTCACGGATGGCCTTGGTGGACATGGGAAAAACGCAGGCATTGTCGCTTGCAATGCCCATCACTCCCAAAAGCTCGTCCCGCCTTTTGTTGAGATAGGCAAAAAGGTTCTCCCCCTGCTCCTGGCTTATGGAAAGCTTTTCGTGCAGCAGGCCCTTGCGGCCCCTGCCAAGCTTGTGCAGCTTCAGACAGCGGTATGTAAAGGCGTTTAAGGAAACCGCCAGATCAATCAGATTGGGTATGTCATCCACATTCACGCGGGTTACAACCGTGTTCAAAATGGGCCTTATGCCCTGGGCAACAAGGTTTTTTATGCCCGAAATCGTCATTTCAAACGCGCCAACAACCCCCCGCTGCTTGTCGTGCACCCTGGGGCAGGAGCCGTCCAGGCTTATCTGGATCTTGTCGTGGGCCGGATCGTAATATTTGGCGTATTCCCTGGCGATTTCAGGAGTTATGAGCGAACCGTTGCTTATGATGTAGGTCCACAGGCCCTTGGACTTGGCAAAGCGCACAAATTCCAGAAAATCCTCGCGGATAAAAGGCTCACCCCCGCCAAAAAGCACAAAGGCCCCGTTGTTGGCCGCAAAGCTTTCCAGGACATCGAAAACCTGTTCGGTGGTCATCTCGTCTGCCGCGCAGTCGGGCTTTTCAGAATCCGCATAGCAGAAAATGCAGCGCAGATTGCAGCGGAAGGTTGTGTCAATATTAAGCTCGTAAGGGCTTGTGAGGTGCGTGCAGCGGTCGTTGAAAACAAAGTTTTCAAAAACGGTTTTGGCATCCACCTGGCCGGACATGCGGTTTTTGACCCGGCTGGTGATGAGGTTTTTAAGCTCCAGAACCGTTAAGGGGCAGGACAGGTTTTCCGCTGCATCGGCTAGCTCCACGCCATAGCGCGATTCCAGACGCTTCAACAGGCTGGGCACAGTCTGCCCGTCCAGGTCCAGCGGCTCGTCGGCGGCAGGCGGCAGCATCCGGCCCGACTTGCCCGAAAGCTCGGCTATCTGGCGAAGGATAAAGTCGGTGACAGTCAGTTTTTCCTGCTGCTGTTCCATTTCTTGCACCTTGACGGCCCGAAAAAAGGGGCCGTTTGCTCCTTAAATTATGGCTCTCACCTGCCAGGGCCTTCCGGCTGCTCTGGGGCATTTTGCGGCAGGCCTGTTGCCAGGGGCTTTGCAGCCAGGGTGAGCCTTTTGGTAATGAGCAACCCCTGCCTGCTTATGGCCAGGGCAACTGCATCGCCGGGCCTTTTTTCAAAAATGGCCTCGCCTATGACCCAGGCCGTACCCGGCCTCACAGCCCTGCCATCAATGGCAAGGATTTCGTCATGGGGCTTTAAGCCCAGCCTGCTGGCCGGGGAGGCCTCAAAAACCTGCTCTATGGAAACCCTGTTTTCGTTTTCCGTCACCGCAAAACCTGCCCAGGGCATATTCAAAAGGCCATTTTCAGAAGCATAGTGGGTGGCAAGGCTCATCCTGTAATCCACAATGCGTCTTGCGCCTTCATCCAGGCCTGCTTTTTGCACCGTCAGGAGCCATTGCTCCTCAAGCTCCAAAAGGCTTTTGCCATAAACAGCTTTCAAATCCGGCCGGGCATAGAGCCTTTTAAATTTTTCAAGGCCGAACTCCTGCACAAGAAAGCGCACAAAGGAGCCTGCCTGCACATAGGCTGCCAGCCTGGGCGCGCGCCGGAAATCAACCGGGTTCCACAACCTGGAAAGGGGCAGATACGCGCCATTTTCCCCAAAGCGCTTCACAAACGCATCCAGGTCAACGCCCCAGGGGCTTTCATCCAGGTACTCGGCAAGGCCCTCTATTAAAAGGTCGGGCGTTTTGCCTGCGGAAAAGGCCGCCATCTGCTGGGTCATGGCATGAACCATTTCATGGCCAATCTGCCCGTATTGGCCTGCCCTGCCGAAAAACACATGGACCTTTCCGTCTGTGAGCTGATACTGGCTCAAATAGGGATAAGCCTTCCACACAATGGCTTCCATTTCCTCTGGATAAAGGTAAATGGAAATTGTTTTTCCGTAATCAATGGAAAACTTTTCCTCTATCTGCCTGTAAAGCCTGTCTGCTTCAAGGCACAGGGCGTCCGCCTCCCGGCCATCCAAAACACCCTGGGCTGCATGAAGCACCGTGTTGCCGCAGCGCCGTGTTGCCGTAAGGTTCTTCTGTGTCCAAATTAGCAGATCCAGGTAATCCGCTATCCCGGCGGCATCCGGGGCGCTGGCCCCCTGGGTACTGTAATACTGCCGGGCCTTTTCGTACTGGCCGGAAAGGATTAGCTCCCGGCCCGAATCCGCCCCAGAGGAAGGAGGCAGGCAAAAAGCCGGGCTGCTGCCCGCAAAGAGCGCCAAGGCCAATGCCCCACAAATCAGGGCAAGGCTGAAAGCTCTGTTTTTTTTATGGCCGCTTTCCAGAGTTTTTCTCCTCTGACTGCAACTTCCATTGCAAGAAAGCCCTGCTCAAACAGGCCCTGCACAATTGCATCCAAATCCGGCCCAAGCTCCCTGCTGGAGGAAAGCCCTATCAGATAGCTCTCTTGCTCCCTTATTGAAGCCACCCCGGCGTCAAGGGCCAACTGCTCTATAACCCTTGCCTGAAGAGACTGCCTGCCTGCATTAAGGCCAACGGTTGCACTGGGCGTCAAAATCTCCTTCAATGATGCCGAACCTTTAAGCTCCAGCCTTGCGGGTATTTCTCCCTGGGCCAGCCTGTAAGGCCCGCTGTCGGGCAAAACCGGGTAAAGCGCGCCCACTGCCTGATGGCGCTCCAGAACCCTTGTGCTGTCAAGTATCCAGCCGACCCCAAGGGTCATTGCCGCAAAAAGCAGCAGCACAACAGGCCCTGAAATCCAGGTGCTGGTCATGCACTTCACAAAGAGGCTCTCAAGGGTTTTCATGGTCGGCCCCCCTGCCCTTCCGTGCTCTGCATTGGGGTAAGCCTGCCATGCTCAAGAATATAAGCCTCGTCTGCATAAGCAGCCACGCCGGACCGGCATGAAAGCATCACCAGGCAGGCATCCGGGAAAAGGTTGCGGACATTTGCAATGATGCGTCTTTCAATTTCCGGCTCAACCTGGTTTGTAGCCTCATCCAGAATGAGCACCCTTGCCTTTTTCATCAGGGCCATTGCAAGCCCCACGCGCTGGGCCTGGCCCCTGGAAAGCATCTGCCCGCCCTGGCCCACAGCAAGTTCCATCCCTGCCGGGTGATTCTGCACAAGGCTTTCAAGCTCCGCTGCCGCAAGGGCTTTGTCAGCAGTTGAATCCTGCCTTTTTCCGCTCACAAAGAGCAGGTTCTCCAAAAGGCTGCGGTTTAAGAGCAGCGGCTCCTGGAGGGCCAGGGCAACCGCCTTGCGAAGCTGGCCAGCATCCATTGCCCAAATATCCTGCCCGTTAACAGCAATGCTTCCCTTCCAGGGCTTGTGAAGCCCGGCCAGAAGAGCTGCAAGGGTTGTTTTGCCTGCCCCCGATCCGCCTGTTATGGCGATTGCCCGGCCAGAGGCAACTTTAAAGGAAATGCCCTCCAGTAGGGGCTTTTGGCCATAGCCAAAGGCAAGGTCTGTCACCGCAAGGCCTGGGGTTGCGCCCTCAACGGGTGCCTGCCGGGTCTTTGCTATTGGCCTTCTGCGGCCTATGGAGGCCTCGTCAACCACCTCAAAGTAGCGGTCAACAAACACGAACTGGCCCAAAAAGCCCTGGTAAGCCCCGCCGAATGACTTCAAAATCCCGTAGAGCTGCATAAGGTATATGCTCAAGGCAATGTAGCTTCCCAGGGTCATGGCTCCGCTTAAAACCTTTAACCCCAGAAAAACCGTAACCCCCAGCCCGAACACATGGTTTATGTACTGGGAGCTTTGCCCGCTTGCCACGCCAAGCCAGAAATTTTTGACCATGACCCTTATCTGGGCTATGGCCGCCCTCCTGTAACTGTTCAGGGCCGCGTTCTCCCTGCCGTAGGCCTTGAAAAGCAACACCCTTGAAAGGCTGTCCTGT
>JAGVAW010000101.1 GCA_020060085.1 Desulfobacterales bacterium | reverse complement strand
TGGCCCGCCCTGTTTCAATAAGGTTAACAACCCGTTTTATTCTGGATTCCCGCTTTTGCGGGAATGACGGGTCTGGAAGGCCCACCCCACCCCGTCATTCCGGCCCATTGCCATTGTCGAAGCCCTTACCGCTGTTCTGCCGGAATCCATGCACAGCCTTGTTTAAGGCAAGGCCCCGCATATTTCCTGGCCCGCCTTGTTTCAATAAAAACCACCCCACCCAGTCATTCCGGCCCTATGCCGCTGTCGAAGCCTATGCCTGCCGGGCCGCATACTCATCCAACAGGCGGCGGATCATCTTCTGGTACTGGGTGTTGTGCCTCTTTGCCTCTCCCTTGAAGAAATCAACACTTGCCCTGCTCAATGAAAGAGTGACCTTGACAGTTTCATCTTTCAGGGCAAGCTCCTGGGGCGAGGGCAGAAAGTCGGCAACCACCTTCACCTTTCCCATCGGCTCATCCGTGTATTTTATTTTGCGCCTCATAAATTCTTTTCCCCTTGCGCCAGTAGCCTGCGCCGATGATTCGGATTTTTTGGCTGCGGTATGTGAACCGCACGGTCAGGATTTCGCCGGATACCTTCCCAAGGCAGTAAAAGCGCCTCTCATCAAAGCTATGCTCCATGTCCTCAAGAATAACACGCCTGTCATCCAAAAAAGCCCGTTGCGCCAAAGCAAATGAAACACCATGTTTTTCCTGGTTGGTAAGGTCCTTGGCAGAATCCCACTCAAAATCAGGCGGTCTGGTCATGTTGAAAGAATACAGCAGAGCAATATATTTGTCAATATCTTTATATGGGTTTTTATATGGTATTGCATGTGAAGGCTGGTTTCAGGCTGTTGGTTGGGCTATTTAAATCCGGCCCGCTACATTTCCGTTGAGCATCGGCCTTGTTTAAGGCAAGGCCCCGCATATTTCCTGGCCCGCCCTGTTTCAATAAGGTTAACAACCCGTTTTATTCTGGATTCCCGCTTTCGCGGGAATGACGGGTGTGGGGGGCGGGTCCAGGCGAGGCGGATGCAAGGCGCACAAGCGAGGAATGAGGGAGTGTACATTAAGTACATGACCGAAATTCCAATGCGATGTGCAACGCAGCAGCCGTCCGCCTGGGAGCGCCAGGCGGACAGGGCGGGTCCAGGGAGCCGTGGCGTTTTTCTTTTCAACCAACGGCGTACAGGGCGGGTCCAGGGAAAGGATGGCAAGGCGCGCGAGCCGTGCAGGGACGAGGTGTGCTGTTTGCACATTGAGCTCCCTGCACGGCGAAGTGCAACGCAGCTATCGTTTTCCTGGGCCCGCCCCCCTACAACCCAGGAGCAAAATCCACGAATATCTCGCCCGCCAATCCTGCCAGCACGCTGTCAAGCTCATCCTCCCTGCCTGGCGGGGCAGCAGCGCACACAAGGCCTGTGGCAGCATCCACAGTGCGGAAAAAGGCAAGCCCGTCGCAGGCCTCCAGCACAAAGCGCACAAAGGCTATCTTGGCCGGGTCAATCCTAAAATATTTTTCCGTGCATTGCATGGGCAAGGGCCTTAAAAAAGGTGCCTGTCATTCTTTTGCATACTGCACCCTCGCCTTTTCCGCCACAGCGTTGCGGAAATAGGGGCTTAAATCCTCAAGGGTGCGAAGGTCCACCCTGGGGCCGCCCAGAATTTTTGAAAGCTCCCGCTCCATGCGGGCAATGGCAAAAAGGCCCGGAACCGCCTGCTTTTCAAATTCGACAAGCACATCCACATCGCTTTGGGGGCCAAAGCCCTCCCCCAGCACAGAGCCGAAAAAGGCCAGCCTGGAAATGGCATTCTGCCTGCAAAAATGCTCGATGCTCTTTTTGTCAACAATCAGGTTTGCCATAGGCCTTCTCCATAATCGCCCAACACTCTTATTTTTTGTAACCTTTTTTGGGTATTTTGGTCAACAGCCTGCCTTTTTGCCTGCACATTTGGCAGAATATGCTTCTGACTGCCCGGCAACCGCCAAAGCCCTTGCGCTGCCCTTATGCCCGTGCTATTTTTGTTAAAATTTGGTTCAGGCTTGATATTCCTGACAAAAATTCCGGCAAGGGCATTATCGGAACTGGCAGGATTTGCCATTTCCTGCCCGGCAAGGCCTTCTTCCCATGAACACACCTGAAAAAGACCAGGCCCCTGAAAGGGCTGTCATCCACACGGTGACCCCAAGCAGGGACACGGCCCACATGTTCCGCAAGTGGGTGCGCCGCTATCTGGCCGACCCCCAGGTCATCATCCTGGGGCTTATTCTTGTGGGCGGGCTTTTCCTCATCCTGTGGCTTGGCCACATGCTCACACCTGTTGCCATTGCCATAATAATAGCCTACCTGCTTGACGGCGTGGTGGACCGCCTGGGCTTCTTGAAAATCCCCCGGACCCTGCGGGTGATGATTGTCTTTGTTATCTTTGTGGCCATTGTGCTTGCGGTGCTTGTGATCTTTGTGCCTGCGCTCTCCGCCCAGGTGGGCCAGCTCATCCAGGATCTGCCAAAAATGGTGGGAAAGGGCCAGAAACAGCTTCTTGCCCTGCCGGAAAGATACCCTGACATTGTTTCCGAAGCCCAGATAAGAAGCCTGCTGGCCGTCATCACCACCGAGATGACACTTCTTGGCCAGAAGGTGCTCTCCTATTCCATTGCCTCGGTGAGAAGCCTTGTCACGCTTCTGGTTTACCTTGTCCTGGTGCCACTGCTGGTCTTTTTCTTTTTGCGCGACAAGGCGCGGATTTTAGGCTGGTTGACCCAGTTTCTGCCAGCGGAAACAGGCCTTGCCGCTGTTGTGTGGCACGAGGTGAACCGGCAGGTGGCAAACTATGTGCGCGGCAAGGTGTGGGAAATCTTCATCGTGGCAAGCGTGGCCTATGCCACCTTCATGCTTTTTGGCCTGCGCTTTGCCCTTCTTTTGGCGGTCATGGTGGGGCTTTCTGTGATTGTGCCTTACATAGGCGCTGCTGTTGCCACCCTGCCTGTTGCCCTTGTGGCCTATTACCAGTGGGGCCTTGCCCCCTCCTTTTTCTGGATAATGTTGGCATACTTCATCATCCAGTTTCTGGACGGCAATGTGCTTGTGCCCCTGCTGCTCTCCGGCGTGGTGAACCTGCACCCCGTGGCCATAATAACAGCCGTGCTTGTTTTTGGCGGGCTGTGGGGGGTGTGGGGGCTGTTTTTTGCAATACCCCTGGCTACGCTCGTCAATGCACTTATCAATGCGGGCCTCACCCATAGGAGGGGATAAGGCGGGTCCAGGAAAACGAGGGCGGCGTTACGCGGGGCATCGCCGGGTCTCGATGTACTATCAGTACATCTTCGCCCCGGCTCGCCCCGCAAGCCTTGCCCTCGTTTCCCTGGAACCGCCCTGTACGCTTGTGGGGAAAGGAAAAAAAGCTACGCCGGAAGCGCCCTGTACGCCGGTGGTTGGGGAAAAAACCCCTTCCCTGAACCCGCCCTGTATGCCGTTGTTTAAAAGAAAAAGCCCCGCCCGGCTCGCCCCGCAAGCCTTGCCCTCGTTTCCCCGGAACCGTCCTGTACGCCTGGCCGTCCCAGGCGGACGCCTGCTGCGTTGCACTTCGTTTTGAAGCTAAAGTCATGTACCAAATGTACACTCCATCGCCTCTCGCCCCGCAAGCCTTGCCCTCGTTTCCCCGGAACCCTCCTGTGCGCTGGATGCAGCCCCAGGGGGGTATATGCAAGCATAAATCTATCGCTCGCAAGCAACAATTAGCTTGCTTTATTCTGAATATGCCATATATTCAATAATATATGTAATATTGACAAGCATCAAATAAATAGCATATTGTCTATAAACAATGCCAGGGCAGGGAGGCTCCAGGCAGTGTACAAGGGCATTGCCTTTGGCAAAGGCCCTGCACAGATTCAAAGCAAAACAACGGCAAAGCCTTGAACTGCGCCAGTTGGCCTTAAGCGGCGAATCTGGAGGAGCGCCCCGGAAAGAGCGGGAAAATGTTCGGGCAACCCTCAAGGCCCTGTCTTCCAACCCAAGCGATAATATCTTAAAATACCTATGAATACCGACATCCGCATAATCACCTCGTTCCGCAACAGCCGCAAGAGAAGGCGCCTGGCCCGGCAACTTGGGGACAAGGCCGTGGTCTGCCTGCTGGATCTCTGGATAGCCACGGCTGTTTCCCGGCCTGAAGGCAGGCTTAATGGCTGGGACGAGCTCGACATTGCTGACGAGGCCGGTTGGGATGGCGAGCCGGAGGTTTTTGTCAATACCCTCCTGGACATAGGCTTTTTGGACAGGCTTGAGGACAACACCTTTGCCATCCACAACTGGGAAAAACACAACCCCTGGGCTGCCGGAGCAGATCGCAGAAACCGTGATGCAAAAAGGGCCGCTGCCAGAAGGTGGGGTTTTGAGGCCAAAGAGAATGTCCCTGCCAACCAGCAGGCTCCGGCCCCTTATCAACAGGCAGTACAGCCGTCACTTTCCAAAGGCTCTGACTGCAACAAGGTCCGGGAAAATACTCCCGGCATGGCTGCGGACAGAATCCAGCCTGTTGGGGGAGCCGCGCCGGGAAAGGGGCAGGACGCCGGCAAACAGGCCCCAGGCCAGGAGGATGCCCCACAGGAAGAATTCCCTCAACATTCCTTCTGCGGCCATCCTTATAAAAATGGTGAAAATGATGCCAATTTATGCCAGGCGCATACCCTGGGCAATGCCCAATCTGAAATAGGGCACACTTTGGGCAATGCCCAATCTGAAATAGGGCATACTTTGGGCAATGCCCAATCTGAAACAGGGCATACTTTGGGCAATGCCCCGTCTCCGTCTCCGTATCCGTATCCAAGTCCTAGTCCTAGTCTGTCACCAGGTCTGTCACCGGGTCTGTCACCTGCCACAAAAAAGCGCGGGCCGCCTGAAGGCAGCGTCCGTGCAAGGGCTTCTCCCAACAGGGGACAGACAACAGACAGGACTTCTTTCAAAAAAATCCCTCCTTGTCCTCACAAGGAGGTCATCAGCCTTTTCCACCGCTGTCTGCCCAACAACCCGCGTGTGGAAAACTGGACTGCGCGCAACAAGGCAGAGCTTGCCCTTGCTTGGCAGGCCGACCCTGCCCGGCAGAGCCTTGACTGGTGGCAGGACCTCTTTTTGCGCATTGTTGCCCCAAACCGCTTTTTGACCGGCAAGAAGGGCGGCTTTGCCGCTTCTTTGGGCTGGATTGTAAAGCCCAGTGTTTTTGGCCGCATCCTTGCCGGAAGTTATAATGATTTCACCCCCAACCGCGACCAGGGGCCTGCCCTCTGGTACATGGAGCAAGCCCATGCAAGACAGGGACAAAATGACCTTTGCCAAGGCAATGGCAGCCCTATCCCGGATGTTCGACCAGGGGGAGCCGCCCGACAAAATGAAGACGGACATCTACTTTAAAATGCTGCAACATCTTGAAATTGATGATTTTCTATCTGCCTGCCAAAATCTGCTGGCCAGAAGGACAGATCGGCGTTTTCCCCTGCCAGCGGATTTTCTGGCAGCGCTTCCCAAAAACAGCCCGGATTTTGCCCACAGGGCCTGGGCAAAGTTGCGAAGGCACATTGCAGTTCATGGCTCGGACACAAAAATTGCCGCAGATGACCCTGTGCTGGCCCAAACCGTGGAAAACATGGGGGGCCTGCGGAGCATAGGGGCAAGGCCGGAATCGGATATCTCGTGGACCCGTAGGGAGTTTCTGCAAATCTATCAGTCTTTTAACGAGGCAGGCAGGCTTCCTGCCATTGCAGCGTCGGACTTGCAGTCCGGGCAAATCGGTTTATCGCAGGGTTAAAGTCAAGGAGAGAAAATGAATCTTGCACCCAAAAGCACAACAGCCCTCATAGGGCTTAAAAACATAGTGAGCCATGTTGGCCGCGACAAAAGGACCGTGATGCGCTGGATAAGGGAGAACGGCTTTCCTGCAAAGCTTCTGGCAGGCAAGTGGGAGAGTGATACGGAGTTGGTGGCCATATGGCGCAGGGAGCAGATAATCAAGTAGGGCGGCCCCAGGAAAAGGATAGCTGCGTTGCACTGCGCCTCGAAAGTCGGTCACATACACAACAGTATGCTCCCTCCTTTCTCGCTTGTGCGCCTTGCTATCCTTTCCCTGGGGCCGCCCTGGCGTTAGAGGGGCGTTTTGCATTT